>JAAYXD010000145.1 GCA_012516065.1 Clostridiaceae bacterium | reverse complement strand
TTTGCAATATAAAATGAAAAAAATATGAAACAAAATTGCGGGTTGAAACGTCTAATTTAATTGGCAGCATAAAATGAATGATAAATAATAATTAAAATTGGTATTTCACAAAGAGAGTTTTTTTGTTTATAATAGTTAGTATTGTGATCGAAATTATGGTAGTATAATGCAGGGAACTGTAAATTTTTCGAATACAGATTTTAACACAGAAATATATAATATATAAATCCGTGAAGTATTTTTATTAATGTTATAAAGGAGACAGGTTGCGACATGGGCAAACAGAGGATTTCCAAAAGAGGAAAAATATCAGACAAGCATATTATTGTCTGTGCGGTAATTGCTATCGTTATTTTAATGGGAATATTGTTCAGAGCACAGATAGGCAGCATGTTTCGAAGCATTTTCGGAGGTTCCGGAAGCGGGAAAGATACCGAGCTTACCGGCACAAACATAATCTTTGAGGTTGGAAAAAGCTATTCGCTTGAACATATAGATTCAAATGTTTACAAAATAACGGACAGAAAAGGGAAGTCCGTGAAGTTCGCCGAACTTGAACAGAACGGAAGCGAGGTAATATTCCAGGATAAAGACGGAAGACGCCATAAGTTCTTTGTTTCCGAATCGGCTATGTATCTTGGAACCGAAGAATAAGTCCCGGTTTGGTTACGCGATGTATGTACCTGAAAAAAGTGAAAGCGCAGCCGCAGTACAGGTAATTAACAAAATACTTGTCAATATACCGTTTATCATTATCGCTTGCATCATTCCCGTAATTCGCTGGCATATACGTGTTATGCATAATGAAGAAATGGGAATGGTCCTGCTGAAAACAACGTGGTATGATGATTATTTCCATTTAATAAAAGCTGTTTTTCTGTTATCTGCCGTTTTTTTAATGCTTATTATATTTCTGCTTAAACGGGACACGGATATTCGTTTTCCGAAGGTATTTCTGTTTCCCGTTTTTTATTTTGTCTTTGTTCTGCTGTCGACGTACTTTTCTAATTACCCTATTTCCGCGTTTTTCGGAATAATAGATCGCTATGAAGGATGCCTGACGCAGTTTTGCTATATTCTGGTGCTCATTTTTTCGTATTATCTGATCCGGGATTTGCGGCAGTATGTTGCAATAACTAAACTTATGCTGATTGCATCGGTTATTGTCGCGCTTGCCGGTATTCCGCAGTTTACGGGAGTAAATGCCGCAGAATCCGCATATGCGGTTTCATCGACAATCGGAAATCCGAATTATGTTGGAATGTATTCGGTTATTATGCTTCCTGCTGCGATGTCAATTATGTTGCATGAGCATAGTTCCGCCAAAAGAGCCTGTTACCTGCTTCTGTTTATTGGATCAGCGCTGTTTCTGCTTTTCGCGTCAATGTCCGGGGCGGCTTATGCCTCCGCGTTCGCGGCTGCTGTATTGTTTGCCGTTTTGATGCGCAGGGAAATTATTAAGCGTTATAAATGGTTCTCAGCGCTTTTGGTTTACGGAATACTTATATTCCTTTTATTGAATTCGTATTCTAAAGGCTTGCTGCTGGAGGAATTGAAAAAGACGAATCCGTTTTACAATACGAATGGGAATAAGCTGTATTTTGAAGATGTAAGCCTTTCCGGCGATTCCGCGTCTATTAAGACAAGCAGGTGGACTTTGAATATAAAATGCGATGAAAGCGGGTTTGGTTTTGGTGACGAGTCAGGGCGGCCTGTTACGGTCCATAGGGATAATGAACTGCAAAAGATCGGATTTTCAGACGGGCCTTATTCGGGCATAACCGGTTTTTTCAGGGAAAATGAAGAATTTCAATGGCTTATGCTTGATATTGAAGGCAAGGACATAGAGTTTGTAAAATATGAGGGTAAACTGTATGTTGTCGGTTATAACGGACTGATAACGGATGTCGAATACCCGGAGACCTTCGGGTTCAAAGGCAGGGAGTCATTTGCGTCCGGACGCGGATATATATGGTCAAGGGCGCTGCCGCTGCTGAAAAAAGCCGTTTTTTTAGGCTACGGCCCCGATACGTTTACCTACATATTCCCGCAGAACGATATAGCCGGTAAACTGAACTACGGCGCTATATGGGTTATCATCGGCAAACCGCATAACTGGTATCTTCAGATTGCACTCGGTTCGGGAATTTTATCACTTTCTTTATTGCTGTGTTTTATAGTATGGTTTATTATAAAATCAATGAAACTTCTTATAACTCGTTCGGACCGGAATGACAGCGGCGGGGCAGGCGGTGAAAGGATAATAATCGGCGCGATATTGTCCGCCGTTATCGCGTATCTCATTGCAGCGATATTTAATGACAGTGTTGTTGCGGTATCGCCGATTTTTTGGATGATGCTCGGGTTCGGCACACGGATGCTGGAAACAGCGGAACAGAATATACAGATTATAAAAGACGGAGGGTCATAATGAAGCTTGTATCTTGGAATGTAAATGGAATAAGGGCTTGTATCGGAAAAGGATTCCTGGATTTTTTCAAAACGGTGTCCGCCGATGTTTTCTGCATACAGGAAACAAAAGTACAGCAGGGACAGGTTCAACTGGACGTAGGTGATTACTATCAATACTGGAATTATGCTGTCAGGAAGGGTTATTCGGGTACTGCCCTTTTTTCAAAGAGAAAGCCGCTTGCGGTGACGGACGGGATCGGCATTAACGAGCATGACAGCGAGGGCAGGGTCATAACGGCTGAATATGATAATTTCTATGTTGTAACGGTATATACGCCGAATGCACAGCACGAACTGGCAAGGCTTGATTACAGGATGGAATGGGAAGATGCCTTCAGGGCATATGTAAAAAAACTTGACGGTTTAAAACCTGTAATTATCTGCGGGGATATGAATGTCGCGCACAACGAAATCGATTTGAAGAACCCGCAGTCAAACCGCAACAACGCGGGATTCACGAATGAGGAAAGGGGAAAGATGACGGAACTGATAAACGCCGGTTTCACCGATACGTTCCGTTATTTGTATCCTGACAGGGAAGGCGCATATACATGGTGGTCGTACATGTTCAGGGCGAGAGAAAAGAATATAGGCTGGCGTATTGATTACTTCCTTGTTTCGGACAGGATAAGGGATAGAATAAAGGACGCGGTTATATATTCCGATGTAATGGGTTCGGATCACTGTCCGGTAGGACTCGAAATTGACATATGAGTTTTGCGTTACTTCTGCCAGATACTCGGCTTTACCTTCCCGACGAGTTCAATTGACAGCATGTCGACGAGGCCGTTGAATTCCGCGGTATAGCCCGGGCCATGCTTTATAAGCGGTATCCTTTTTGATGTGAAGCCGTTGTTTTCCCAAACGAGAATATTTACGGCTTCGAATTCGTCACCGGAGTAGAACAGCCTGAAATCTGTCGCGTGCATTTCTGTAATATTCGCGTTATCCACGGAAAGGGTTTTCAGCTTTCCGCTGAAAGCGTATCCCGTGTTTGATAAATACTTGCATGAATTAAAATAATAGACATGCTCGTTGTCGTAGCTATATGTTTTTTCTTTGGCGTTATTCTTCCATGATTCGTCAATAAAATTCCGCATTGTGTCCGTTGTCACTCGCGAGCCGCAGAAGCCTGAAAATATGCTGTTCCGCGTATAGGAAGGAAAGTCATACCATATATTCCCGAGTAAAATAATTGACCGCTCCGGTATATTATTCAAAAGACCAGCGTCAATTGCCTTTTCCGCAACAAGCCGGAGGTATGTTGTCTGGTTTTTGTACTGGAGAACTTTCCTGTTTTCCTGCATTACGAAAAGATGCAGAAACAGCGCAAGCAGCACGGCCAATGCGGTAAATACTGTTTTTACGGCTTTCGGTTTTATATGCCCCGAAATGAATTCGTAAAGCAGAAAAAACAAAAGAACAAGTCCGAAACGAATAATGTAAGTTGTCAGGTAGCCTTCACCCCACTGAAGGTTTTGCTGATATTTCCGGGATATGCCTATTATAACTGCCGGAAATGCTATAAGCAGAAAAGACAACCCGATAAGAAATCTGGTTCCGGGAAGCATGAAGTTTACCCTTTTTTTATTCATGACCAATACCGGCAGAAGGTAAATGAATACAGCAGCCGCGGCAATGTCACGGAAAGTGATTCCCGATTTGAAGCTGTTAAGGAAAGAGCTTAATTTGGTGCCCGAATATAAAATCAAACCTGAAAAGCCGGGCAGTGCGGCAGCCGCCTGTTTTACCGACGTTATTGCTATTTTCACGATATCAGGGCTGAAATTGATTCCGTCATATGAATAAACGGCATTCATTGAGAAATAAACGTAAACGAGAAAGCAGGATACCGCCGCCGCAAAATACGGAACGCTCGTTATTACGGTTTTCTTAATCCTGTCCTTTCCGGCATCGCTGAACAAATAAAAGGCGGCAAGCGGGTAAACCAGAACCATGGGGTACGATGATTCATATGTCAGAAGGCTTAATACGAAAAGAACCGTACTGAGCGTTATATAACCTCTCTTTCCCGTATCACGATAATTTTTCAGAAAAATCAGCGATAACGATAAATAAATGACAAGCGTTTGGATGAACATATAATATCCAATCGCGGCATCGTCGTACCGGGACAGGCAGAAAAAAAGAGCGGGAAAAAGAACAAGCACCGCATAAAAAAGCCTGTCCGAGCCCGAATAAGTCCTCGCCATGAGCGCGAAACATAAAACGGCGAGGATGTTCATAACAAGAATATAAATCCTGTATTTTGTTATCGTATTTAGAAAGTAAAACATAAGAAACCGTTGCAATATGTGTGCCGGGAAGAATCTTCCGAGCTTTACGATGTAATAATCGATCTGGCTGGCTATTAACCCGTACAGGTTTTTATTTTCATACTGCATGATTGCGCGTATATTCATGGTCACAGCATCATCACCGTAATACCAGCACGAGAATACCGGATAAAAGCATAAAAGCATGAACCCGGCAAGGGCAAAATGAGCCATATGCCTGTTGAAAAAATTCACTGCCGGATTATTGTCGATGTCCATTGAAAAATCACCCCGTATTATCATTGCACGGTATATGTGAAATATTCCCTGCCGGTACGTTCCGCTTCGCTTATGAAAGCCCGTTATGCAGTTGTTTTTGAATAACGGAACAAACTGCTTGTAACTGCTTGTACTAAATTTTAATATCCGGCATAAAATTGAAATAAGGTTCTTGATCATATCTGCAACCGGGAGGCGTCCGCGATGGAAGCAGTAAGAGTTATTCCTAATAATGTCGGGTACAGAAAAAAAACAGCCGGGCTTACTTATCTCGAGGCTAAAAAGAGGCAGGAGCTTTACGGGAAAAACACTCTGCAATACAAGAAGAAGCGATCATGGATAGTTATTCTTCTTTCACAGTTTACGGATTTCATGGTTCTTGTTCTGCTCGGTGCTACGGCGTTATCGATGATTATGGGAGAGATCACCGAAGCAGTAACGATTCTTGCTATTGTCCTTCTGAATTCGCTTCTGGGATTTTACCAGGAGATTCATACCGAAAGAACAATGGAAGCTCTTGAGCGGCTTGCTGCACCGAGAGCAAAGGTTTTCAGGGACGGTGAGCTGTGTGAACTGCCCGCGGATGAGCTTGTTCCGGGTGATTTGATTCTGCTTGAAGCGGGCGACAGGATTCCGGCAGACGGATATCTTATAGAATCAAATGAACTTCAGGCGGATGAGTCGCTTCTTACCGGCGAATCGATGCCGGTCATGAAGAACGCCCTGCCTGACGGCATGGTTTTCAGCGAAGAGAAAAGAAAAAAGAATAATATATGCGTTTATATGGGCTGTACTGTAGCGGGCGGAACCGGAAAGGCCGTCATTACCGCAACGGGAATGGATACGGAAATGGGGAAGATCGCGCATATGATCGAACAGGCGCAGCCGCACGATACCCCGCTGCAAAAAAAGCTTGAAACACTGGGGAGCAATATAGTAACAGCATGCTTTGTTATTTGCGCAATAGTATCGATAACGGGTATTATCCGCGGCGAAAATGTTTTTTCAATGCTGCTTGCGGGTATAAGTCTGGCTGTTGCGGCAGTCCCCGAAGGCCTTCCCGCGGTTGTCACAATCGCGCTTGCTCTTGGGGTAGGAAGAATGGTCAAAAAGAACGCGCTTGTAAGGAAGCTCCCGGCTGTTGAAACACTCGGATGCGCAACGGTAATATGCTCGGATAAAACGGGGACGCTGACTGAAAACAAAATGCGCGTTGTGTCCGTCTACAGCGGCAGAACAAGATATCAGGTTACCGTTGATAAACGGCAGCACAAAGGCAGGATTACACTCCAGGGAAAACCGGTTGATCCGAAAAAACTGACGGGTTTGGATCTAATGATGACAACCGGAATTGTTTGCAGCAATGTTAAATTGCAGGGAAGGGATGACGAACATCCGGACAGCGAAGGCAGCGATGCTTTTTTCGGTGATCCTACCGAGGTCGCTTTAGTGCGTATGGCTGCCGAAAGCGGTTATGACCTGGAAATGACCTTATCGGGATATCGCAGGATCAGAGAAATCCCGTTTGATTCGAACAGGAAAATGATGTCGGTCATATGCGAAAGTCCTTCAAAGGAGAAAATTATTTTTTCGAAAGGCGCGCCCGAGGTGCTTCTTAAAAAGTGCACACATATTCTTGTCGCGGATATGGAACGCGCTATTATGAATTACGACTTCGAGCGAATATTGAGGGAGAACAACCGGATGGCACAGAACGCGCTAAGGGTAATCGGCATGGCTTGCCGCGTGATTACCGATGAAAAAGATATTGCCGGAAACCCCGAGTATGGGCTTACGTTTATCGGTCTTGCGGGAATAATGGATCCTCCCAGGCCTGAAGCGTATGACGCGGTTGAACAGTGTAAAGTTGCCGGGATAAAACCCGTTATGATCACGGGTGACCATAAAGAAACGGCGCGTGCGGTAGCCGCGGATTTAAAAATCATAGAAGAAGGCCAAAACGTTATTACGGGCGATGAGTTGGAAAACATGAGCGACAGTGAGCTTAAAGAGCGGCTTGAGGATACTTTTGTATTTGCGCGCGTCCTTCCGAAACATAAGCTGCGGCTTGTCAAGGCATATAAAGAAAAAGGCCATATTGTGGCAATGACAGGTGACGGGGTAAATGATGCGCCTGCTGTAAAAGAAGCCGATATAGGAGTTGCGATGGGCTGTTCTGGAACTGACGTTACGAGGGAGGCGGCGTCAATGATACTTATGGACGACAATTTCTCGACAATTGTCGCCGCGGTCGAAGAAGGCCGCAATATATACAATAATATACGAAAGTTTATACGTTATCTTTTGTCGTGCAATATAGGGGAAGTTCTTACGATGTTTCTCGGCATGCTTATCGGCATACCCGTTCCGCTGCTGCCTGTTCAGATCCTGTTCGTAAATCTTGCCACCGACGGGCTCCCGGCAATTGCCCTGAGTATGGAGCCGGGAGATAATAATACTATGCAGCAAAAGCCAAGGGATCCTAATGAACATATTTTCTCGGGTTTGTGGAGATTAATAGTTGTTCGTGGCATTTTTATAGGTGTGTCCTCATTACTGTCATTTTTAACGGTATATTCAATGTCGGGCAGTGTGGAATCCGCGAGAACGGCAACGCTAGTTACCCTCGTTTTGAATCAGCTGATACATGTTTTTGAATGCAAATCCGAAACAAAGTCAATATTTGAAATACCGTTCCTTAACAACTTGTGGCTTATAGGCGCCGTCCTCGTTTCCGTATGCCTGCTTTCGGGTGTTGTATATCTGCCGTTCCTGCAGAAACTGTTTAATACGGTTTCACTTTCGGCCGATCACTGGCTGCCCGTTGCGGGGTTCAGTATTCTCGCGCCGGTAGTAAGTTCGTTATTAACCAGGCTTTTTAAAAACACTTTTTCTTCCTGATACCTTTTTGAAAAGGTATGAATCAATATAGCCGATACCGCTGTCTTTTGCGCGGGCGATAAAGAATTTTTTGATTTCGAGCCGATGTTCATCGTACATCTGAATGCTTTCGAAAAGTTCTTTATATGACTCGAAAAGTTTTATTTTCATGCTTACAATGTTTTTCAGCGTGCACTGCTTCTCGACAAGGCTGTTTTTGTTTTTTACATAGAAATATACCGGTACGTTTAGTGATGCGAAAGTTTCTGAATATCTTATGTAGTCAAGGTTGAACAGGAAGTCCTCGCACCAGCTTATATCGGTGCAGCACGATATCCTGTTGGCCGTTACGATATCCCTGCGGTAAAGCTTATTCCACATAACGCCGTAATAGAAATTTGCCGGGGCCTTGACCATATGCGACAGGAATTCTTTTTTGTTCATAACCTTTTCGGTATCAATATGGCCCTTTTCGGCCTTTTTATCATTAATGACCCTGTAAAAATTGGCTATTACCATGTCGCACTGAGTTTTTTGGATCTTTTCCACCAATGATTTTGTTGAGTTTTTCGGTATCCAGTCATCACTGTCGACAAACTGCAGGTATTCACCCGATGCGTTTGATATTCCTACATTCCGGGTATCGGATACGCCGGAATTGTCCTTATCTACTAAAACTATCCGTGAATCCTGTTTTGCGTATTTTCTGCAAATATCCATGCTGTTATCGGTACTGCCGTCATTTACGATTATTATCTCGGTATTTTGATATTTCTGGTTTATTATGCTTTCAATACACCTGGCCAATGTCTTTTCGGAATTGTAAACCGGTATGATAATGCTGACCAACGGTAAGTGCATAATGTATCCTCCAAAGTTCAAAATCTGAAGCAGCGGCATATACCTGTATAAGTCAGATACATGCAATAACATTAATATTATATCATGAGTTTTAAGAAAATCGTAAGATTTTCACCTGGTGAAACCGGGGGCAGCCGGGTATCGGCTGTATAAACTCATGATACAATGTTCTCGGGCACCCGTCCAAAATCTGTGATTTCGGCAACGGGTGAGGTTATTTTATCATGTTTTTTCGTTTCCTTGAACACCGAAGCAAATATCAAAATCGCTTACTATTTATAATTTGGTGTCCATACTTGTGATATGGTATATTTAGCTTATCAGGGAACTAAATCACAGGGGGCGAAGCTGTGGATTTATGTAAAAAAACCATAGGCAAGATCGGTCTTGTCCTTGAAAAGACTGACTCTTATTCGTCGGACGATACTGAAACAACGGTATTTTGCCTTTATATAACAAATTACTCTGAAAAGAGAATTACCGGGAAAATTATTCTAAGGACTGTTCCGCCTGTGGCGATACTTCCCGGGGACGATATTATGATGTCGGTAAAGCCGGAGGGTACTATTTCAATGGAATTCAAGGCTGTAAAGCCGGTAGATTCGGAAACACCCGGACTGCTCGTAATAATTCAGCCTGACGAAGGAAACGAAATAACCGCAAGATTTGAAAAAGAATAATTTT
>JAAYXD010000296.1 GCA_012516065.1 Clostridiaceae bacterium | reverse complement strand
TGAAAAATTGGTTTCTGAAATTGAATTGTATATAGAAAGCAACTCAGTATTTGCCAACGCCGGCATAAACTCATATGAGGATTACGTTAGGCTGAGTGAAAAAGAAACCCACACCGAATCAGAAAGGAAAGCATACAGAGCGTTGTTTGGGGAAGAATGTGACTTTATCGGGTTCAGGCTGCAGGCTCTTAACTATATAGAGGAACGGTATCATAACTGTTTCTCAGAAACAACGGGTGATGAAAAATACAGAAACATTATGGATTGGCATACTTATGATAACACTGTTAAATATGCCTGTTACCTTGGAATATTATCGGTCTTGGCGGTAGTGTAAAAAATTTTGTGTATTGAGATGAATGCTGCCTTTCTGGCAAGTAATTTAACGTTGTTTTACTGCAATGTATCTAGTAGTTTCTGATATTATTATTTCCAATATATGCTTATTTTATGCATAAAATATTATATTTGCTGTCAATAATTTAAATAATGGGAAAGACTGTATTTTTTCCTGATATAAGTATTGTGAGGTCTAGCCCGTCCGGCAATGAGGACCGTTTTCTTTGGCCGCTTTCTTTTTCGCAAAAAGAAAGCGGGAGCCCTTCGAGGGCGGTGGGGGTGGCTGTTTATTACAGGTATTTTTCTACACGGTCTCCAAATATAATAATCAGTTGACTTAAAACCTGGTCCCAATTCCGGAATCTCAGTGTCCATTTCTTCATCACATTCATTGATGCCAGATACAGCATCTTTTCAAGTGATGTGTCCGACGGAAACACAGTCTTTGTTTTTGTTACTTTCCTGAATTGTCTGTGCAATCCCTCAATGATATTGGTGGTATAAACTATCTTCCTTATCTCAAGCGGAAACTTGAAAAACGGACATATTACTTCCCAGTTGTTTTCCCAACTCCTGAAAGCATATGGATATTGCTTCCCCCATTTCTCCTTAAGTTTATACAGATTTTCGAGTGCTTCATCCTCGTTCACAGCAGTATAGACAGACTTGAAATCCCTGCTGAATTCCTTTATGTTCTTGTATGATACATACTTGAAAGAATTACGCAATTGATGAATTATACACCTTTGGATCATGGCATTTGGATATACTGCTTCTATTGCTTCTTTTAAACCAGTAAGCCCATCAACGCTAAACAGAAGGATCTCCTCAACTCCTCTGCTCTTAAGCTCGTTCAGAACACCCAGCCAGAACTTCGAGGATTCGTTTTCCCCAATCCATATACCCAGGATGTCTTTGTTCCCGTCTATATCTACGCCTATCACAACATAAGCTGCACGGTTTAACACATGTCCGTCTTCTCGTATCTTGTAATGTATAGCATCAAGAAAAACAAAAGAATATATAGGCTCCAGCGGCCTGTTCTGCCATTCCCTGATCTCAGGTAATAGCCTTTCCGTTATCTTGCTTACCATCTCTGCGGATATTTCTACTCCGTAAAGCTCTTTAATCTGTTCGTGGATATCACGGGTAGACATTCCTCTTGCGTACAGTGAAATCACTTTTTCTTCTATACCGGACACATCCCTTTTGTATTTAGGAACTATTTTGGGTTCAAACTTTCCTTTTCGGTCCCTGGGGATATCAATCTCAACTGGTCCCAGCTCGCTGCGAACAGTCTTTGGAGTATAACCATTTCTGCTGTTATCAATACTTTTGTTTGATACATCATTTTTGGAATATCCCAAATGACAGTCCATCTCTGCTTCGAGCATCTCCTGTAAAACATCTTTGAAAGATTCCTTGAGAAACTCCAATATTTCCCCTGGTTTTTGGAAATTATTCTGTTCGATTATTTCCCTTACTAATTCTTTTGGTAACGCCATTTAAAAAACTCCCTTCTGGTTTATATTACTAATTCTTACCAGAAAGGAGTTGTTTTAATATTTCTCATACACAAAATTTATTACATTCTCAACTGAAATGACGTTTATTGGCGGCTCATATATCTGAGTATGAACAAAACCATCAAAAAACCGATTTCAAAAGTGCTATCCGACAAACTATCTCAATGGACTGTTTCAAAACTTCGGGAGTATATAAGGAGCGCATATGAGCCTCATTTTTTCGGCTTCATCTTTACCGACATCAGCAGCTTATAGTCTCTTAAATCAGTTTCGTTACGGATTTGGAACATCATCCACCTGCCCATTTTCATATAATCCTGCGCATTATCATATAGAGCACTCATTCCAGGTGATAATTCATTCCGCAGTAATTCCACTGCATTATCCCGTACCACCTTTCCTGACCGGATAAAACATAAACTATATTTTGCTCCATCCCGCTTTTCGTTTTCAAAGGCTTATTCCCAAGCTATCTTGTTTATTTTTTCAATTATATCATAATCTCAATCCAGAAGCTTATATATCAGAATGCTT
>JAAYXD010000144.1 GCA_012516065.1 Clostridiaceae bacterium | reverse complement strand
ATTTGATATTGACAAATTGAAGTTGAGAGTTTATGATAAAACATATAAAACATATATGAATAATAAATTTCTATAAATAGAGGTAACTGGTAGTCCACAACTTTTAAGAACCTAAAGAATATCAATGGAAAAAACTTTTCTGGAAGAAAAAAACAGGCGAAGCATCCGGAATTAATATCCCCAGATTACTAATCCTGATTACTAACATTGAAAGGAATGATTGATTTGGCACATTACAAACATATTGAATCGGCAGTCATCCATGGTGGCATTTATGGAGATTTCCATACCGGTTCGGTAAATACCCCTATTTATCAAACCTCCACCTTTGAACAGGACGGTTTGGGCAAGCCCCGCTCAAATTGGGAATATTCCCGAACGGGAAATCCCACTCGGGCAGCTTTGGAGGCTTTGATTGCAGAGTTGGAGGGTGGGTCCCGGGGATTTGCATTTTCTTCCGGTATGGCAGCCATTGATGCAGTTCTGCATCTCTTCCAATCCGGAGACAGCGTCATTATTTCCGACAATGTATATGGAGGGACTTTTCGAATTCTGGATAAAATCTTCAAGCAGTATGGCTTAAACTATAAAATTGTGGACACCACTGATTTGGCAGCACTCGAAAGTGCATTTACTTCGGATGTTAAAGCTTTGTTGCTTGAATCCCCGGCCAATCCGCTGCTCAAAGTTACGGATATCGCGGCGGCAGCTGAGATAGCAAGATCCAAAAGAGCGCTGACTGTAGTGGATAACACCTTTATGACCCCTTATCTTCAACGGCCTTTAGAGCTTGGAGCGGATATCGTCGTGCATTCGGCAACCAAATATCTTGGCGGACATAGCGATGTCATTGCAGGACTTGTCATCGTTAAAGACGGTGAACTGGCAGAAAAGCTGCATTTCATACAAAATGCGGTGGGTGCCGTTGCCGGGCCGTTTGATTCTTTCCTGCTCATTCGAAGTATCAAGACGTTGGCAGTGCGCATGGAAGCCCATGTGGCCAACGCAGAAAAACTAGCAGAGGCTTTAAAAAGTAATCCGGCAGTTAAAAACGTCTATTATCCCGGCTTAAAATCCGCTCAAGGATATGAGATTCAAAAGAGACAGGCAAAAAACGGCGGAGCCATGATTTCCTTTGAGTTACATAACAATTATGACATCAACAGGTTTTTTGAAGGTTTGGAGTTGATTGCCCTTGCGGAAAGCTTGGGCGGTGTTGAAAGTCTTGTCTGCCATCCTTCAAGCATGACCCATGCATCTGTTCCAAAGGAAATACGCGAAAAGATCGGCATCACGGATACATTGATCCGCTTGTCGGTAGGTATTGAAAATTATGATGATTTAAAAAACGATTTATTTTCTGCTATAAAAGGAGCGCGAGTACTATGATATATGATGATATGCAACAACTTATAGGAAACACACCTCTTGTACGTCTTCGCCATTCCGGTTTTCCTGACGGTGTCCGCGTATATGCCAAGCTTGAACTGTATAACCCCAGTGGCAGTGTAAAAGACCGAATCGGAAAATATATGATTGAAGATGCGGAAAAAAGAGGTGTTTTGGTTCCCGGCAGCACTATAGTGGAAGGAACTGCGGGAAATACCGGACTGGGCATTGCTTTTGCCGCCCTTAACCGGGGTTACCGGTTAATTATGGTGGTACCAACCAAATTTTCACAAGAAAAACAGGCTCTGCTCCGCGCCCTCGGTGCGGAAGTAATTAACACACCCCGTGAAGAAGGAATGTTGGGGGCGGAACGAAAAGCGGAAGAATTGCGGCAGTCCATTCCTAAAGCCGTTTCACTGGAGCAATTCCGAAATCCGGCAAATCCGTTGGCTCATTACGAAACAACCGGTCCTGAAATTTGGGAGGACCTGGGAGCGGACATAGATTATTTTGTCGCCGGTGCCGGAAGCGGTGGTACATATGCGGGAATCGTGCGTTACTTAAAAGAACAAAAACCGGATATCAAAGGTATTCTTGCCGACCCCATCGGTTCCACAATGGGAGGAGGAGAGCATGGTGATTATGACATAGAAGGCATTGGAAACGACTTTATACCGGAAACAATGGATATGTCCCTTGTGGACGAGGTTATAAAAGTCAGTGATGATGAAGCTTTTACCGAGACCAGGCTTCTGGCGCGAAATGAAGGTATTATTGCCGGCTCGTCCTCCGGAGCAAATCTTGCAGCGGTACGCAAGCTTGCCATGCGGATTCAACGCGGCACCATTGTTACAGTGCTGCCTGACAGGGGTGAACGCTATCTATCCAAAAACCTGTTTTTGTGAGGTGAATAATGATGAAAAATAAAGTTTTGTCCCCTATTGTCTATCTTATATTTGGTGTTTTACTGACTCTTGGACCTTATTCAATTTTTCCGGTTTGCAAAGCTTCGATGATGGCTATGAGATGCCAGGCCACGGCAAAAGCAGAACTTGTGCTGGGTATTCTGACAATTGCTGTAGGTGTCTTGATGCTGTTAATAAATCATAGGAAATTCAGAATTGGATTGAATATTGCCGCAATACCCATTGGGATATTGGCCTTTCTGTTTCCCAACAGCATAACGGGTGTTTGCTCCAAAGTACACATGACCTGCCGGGCATTAACCCTGCCCGTGTTAAGCTTAACAGGCATAGCTCTTGTAGTTTTTGCCGGTATAAACACGGTTTACTTGTGGAGATTTGAAAGCAAAGGGGAAATTTATGATGGCATATGCATTAACTTCGAATAGAATCTCCTTTCTAAATCTCAGAAAAAAGTCCTTTCGCACCTTTGCATTAATATTGGTGGTTGCAATCCTGTCTTTTGCGCTTTTTGGAGGAACTGTCCTGTCCTTTAGCTTTAGAAACGGGCTTCGCAGTGTAGAAGCAAGGCTTGGTGCAGATTTGATTGTGGTTCCTCTCGGGCATGGGAAACAACAGGAATCCATTCTTTTAACCGGGGAGCCGTCCTACTTTTATTTTAATAAAGAGATTGTCCAAAAGCTTCAGGAAGTTGAGGGTATTTCCAAACTGTCGACACAATTTTACCTCATTTCACTAAGTACAGGATGCTGTTCTCTTCCTGTGCAGATTGTGGGATTTGATCCGGCTACGGATTTTTCAATTCAACCGTGGATTCAAGAAACTCTGGGGGGAAATCTTGAAAACGGTGCTGTTATTGTCGGAAGTGATATTATGATTGAGGATAACAAGCACATTAAATTTTTTGATAAAGAATATCCCGTGGCGGCAAAGCTTGACAAAACGGGGACAGGATTGGATCAATCCGTATTTGCTACTATGGAAACCCTTAAAGACCTATATTCCGGTGCAAAAGAAAAAGGCTTTAACTTTTTGGAGGATACGGATCCTGATACCTTTATTTCATCCGTACTGATTAAAGTTCGTGAAGGGTACAATATAGATCAAGTCATAACCAATATCCGAAGAAAAACGGACGGTGTCCAAATTGTCAGGACACAAAATTTAATTACCGGCATTTCAAAGAGCCTTGGCAATATTATCACCTTTTTTAATGTATTTGCATTGGTGCTTTTGGGCGTAACCTTGGTAATTTTGACGGTGGTATTTTCAGCCTCAGCCAATGAACGAAAAAAGGAATTTGCTATTATGAGGATACTGGGGGCCACAAGGAAAAAGCTTGCTGCCGTTTTGATTTGGGAGTCGCTGTATATCAGTGTGTCAGGCGGTGCTATAGGAACTATACTTGCGGCAATATTTGTATTTCCCTTTAACGTTTTCATTGGTGACAGCATAGGATTGCCTTACATACAGCCTTCTCTTCTTTGGATTATAGCTATTTTACTGGGAACATTACTCGTGGCTTTTTCCCTTGGCCCAATTGCTTCAGCCTATTCTGCCGTTAAAGTCAGCCGTTCCCAAACTTATCTGACATTAAGGGATGGTGAGTAGAATGCTGCTTGAAGTAAGTAATCTCAGTAAGGAATATATCCGGAGCAACCGGCCGTTTTTCGCAGTCAGGGACGTTCATTTGAAAATGAAAGCAGGTGATTTTGCCATTATTATCGGCCGTTCCGGCAGCGGAAAGACTACCCTCTTGAATCTAATCGGCGGACTGATTTCTCCAACCGGCGGTCATGTCAGTATTGACGGCTGTGATATCATGTCCCTGAAGGATAGGGAATTGTCTTCGTTTCGCAACTCCTATATAGGCTATATACCGCAAGGACACAGTATTTTATCGAATTTGTCCGTTTTCGATAACGTCCGTTTGCCGCATTATTTACAAAAACGTCAAGGAGATGTAAATAAGAGAGCCCTATCCCTTTTGGAGCAGGTCGGCATTGCACATTTGGCCAATGCCTATCCACAGCATTTGTCCGGGGGTGAACTTAGGCGGGTCACCATAGCCAGGGCACTTATGAATAAACCGAAACTTCTTTTGGCCGATGAACCTACAAATGATTTGGATGCGCAGACTACTTATGAAGTTATGCAACTGTTTTCCGATATCGCCAATGAAGGTACGGCGGTTCTGTTGGTTACCCATGATCTTAGTACCATTCACTATGGAAAACATGTTTATCAAATGGACAACGGAAAATTAAAATCCCATAATACATAGCATTCATATAAGTTTAATAAAAAATGCTTGACATTGTATATAGAAAAGTGTAATATTTTAAAACATACTAATCATATATGTTTAATACAAAAGGGGTGGTTTTTATGGACTTACATATTAGAGAAGCGGATATATCTGACAGTGCATTGGTGCTTTCGTTTATTAAAGAACTTGCAGAATTTGAGGGGATGGGCAAAGAGGTTACAACGACTGAAGCAGAGCTTCGGGAATCCCTTTTTCAAAAAAGACAGGCAAATGTTTTAATAGCTGAAATTGACGGTAATCCCGCAGCCTTTGCACTGTTTTATCCCGTATATTCCACCTTCTCCGGACGGCAAAACCTCTTTTTAGAAGACCTGTTTGTGAAAGAAGAATATCGAGGTAAGGGTATTGGTAAAGCACTTATGAAACAGCTTGCAAAGAAAGCTTTGCAAATGGATGCGAAACGTCTTGACTGGTATGTACTTGAGGACAATAAAAGCGGCTCAAGGTTTTATAAGCATCTGGGGGCAGTTCCCCTTTTAGACCGGCGTACATATCGAATGAGTGAAAAAAGTTTGGAATCTTTAGCGAACGGAGTGATGACAAATGTCAAAAATAAATTTATCCCTTCCGGAAGTACAGATAAGGGAAATTCGTATTAATTCAATAACGGGTTATCAGGGAGATGCTAAGGAACTGGTAGAAGCCCGCGAATTCGGTCTGAAGGATAAAGAACGTTCCTTTAGCCAATGCCTGGGCTGTGCTACCTCAAAAGCGGCCTGTATGACTGTGTTAATTCAGGACGCTGCAGTCATCAGCCATGGACCGGTGGGCTGTGCTTCCTGTCTGCATGAATTTGCCTTTACCTATCGGGTGAATTATCCTTTGCGCGGTATTGAACGTCCCACACCACGCCGTATCTTTTCCACCAATCTAAAGGAAAAGGATACAGTTTACGGAGGAAATATAAAGCTTGCCAATACCATTCGAGAGGTATATGAGAGAACGCATGCCAACGCTATTTTTGTATTGACCACATGCGCTGCCGGAATTATCGGCGATGATGTGGAAAGCGTTTGCAACGAAGCCGAGGAAGAGTTGGGAATACCGGTGGTAGCCATCTTTTGCGAAGGTTTTCGTTCCAAAGTATGGACCACAGGTTTTGACGCTGCTTACCACGGCATTGCACGCAAGCTGATTCAAAAACCCCGGAGGCGGCGGGATGACATGATCAATGTAATCAATTTCTGGGGCAGCGATGTGTTTTACGAATGGTTTGCTCCCTTTGGAGCAAAACCCAATTACATAATCCCTTTTTCTACAGTGAACGGATTAAAATATGCCAGCGAGGCCGCTGCCACCGTCCAGGCTTGCTCCACGCTGGGAAGCTACCTGGGAGCAGTGCTGGAACAGGATTTTGGTGTTCCCGAAATTCCTGCCGCCCCACCCTACGGTATTGCACAAACGGATAGATGGTTCAGGGCGTTGGGAAAGATCCTCGGCAAAGAAGAAATTGCTGAAAAAATCATTGCGGAAAAAAAGAAAGAGTATCTGCCCAAAATTGAAGCTCTACGGGAAAAATTGGCCGGAAAAACGGCTTATGTAACAGCAGGTGCTGCCCATGGCCATGCGTTGCTGGATGTACTGGGAGAGCTTGGCATTAAAGCAGTCGGTGCAGCGATTTTCCATCACGACCCCATCTATGACAGCGGACGTGAGGAAAACGACCAACTGGCTCAGCGCGTAGCCGATTATGGAAATGTTTTTAACTACAATGTTTGCAACAAGCAGGAGTTTGAGCTGGTCAATGCCTTAAACCGCCTCCGTCCCGATGTATTGCTGGCCCGGCATGGCGGCATGACTCTCTGGGGAGCAAAACTGGGCATTCCGTCACTTTTAATTGGCGATGAACATTACTCCATGGGTTATGAAGGTCTGGTCAATTACGGTGAGCGTATTTTAGAAGTTATTGAAAACGATGAATTTGTAAAAAACCTCGAAAAGCATGCCATCAATCCATACACCAAATGGTGGCTTGAGCAGCCGCCGTATTATTTCCTGAAAGGAGGTACCGGTAAATGAGTAGATCCGGATTGATTGAACAAGAACGTTTTACCTGTGCAATCGGTGCTTTGCAAACCGTGGTGGCTATTCCGCGGGCCGTGCCGATTCTTCATTCCGGTCCCGGCTGCGGCGAGATGATTGCCGGATTTTTTGAACGGTCAACGGGATACGCCGGCGGTTCCACATCTCCCTGCACAAACTTTACAGAAAAAGAAGTTGTGTTTGGCGGAATCAACCGGCTGAGGGATATTATAGAAAACACCTACAAAGTATTGGATACGGATTTGCAGGTGGTTCTGACCGGCTGCACCGCCGGTATTGTCGGAGACGATGTGGACAGCCTTGTTTCTGAATTTGCCCAAAAGGGTAAGCCGATTGTATCCGTGGAAACTGCAGGATTTAAGGCCACCAACTTTGAAGCTCACAGCCTTGTGGTTAATGCCATTATAGATCAATATGTAAGCCGGTTTGAAGATGAGAATAAGCCAAAATCGCAAAAAAACACAGTGAATCTTATAGCCTCCATTCCGTATCAGGATCCGTTTTGGAAGGGTAATCTGGCCGAATACAAGCGTCTGCTTGCCGGTATTGGGCTTAAAGCCAATGTTTTATTCGGACCCCAGTCGGGAGGTGTAAAAGAGTGGCAGTCCATACCTACAGCACTTTTCAATATTTTAGTTTCCCCATGGTACGGAAAACCCATTGCGGATCACCTCAAATCCAAATACGGGCAGGAATATACATGGTTTCATCACATTCCCATAGGTGCCAATCAAACCGAGGCGTTCCTTAATCAAGTTGTGGAATTTGCCATCGAACAAGGAGCAGATATTGACAAAGAATCAGCCCAGGAGTTTATCCGTCACGAGTCCCATGCCTACTATGAGGAGATTGATAACCTTGCCACCTTCCTTTTGGAGTTTCGCTACGGTCTTCCCAACCATGCCCATATCCTTCATGACGCGGGATATGTCGTCGCACTGTCTAAGTTTTTGCTGCACGAGGTGGGAATTGTACCAAAGGAACAATTTATTACCGATGCTACACCGGAAAAATTCCATGAAGCCATTCGCGCCGATTTGAAAAGCACCAGCGATAAAAAGGAAATTCCGCTTTATTTTGAGCCCGATGCGGGAAAGGCGCAGGAGATTCTTAGGGGAATCCATCATAAAGGAAGGGGCCTCATCATCGGTTCAGGATGGGATAAGGAACTGGCAAAAGAAAAAGGCTATGATTTCCTTTCAGCTGCTTTACCTTCTCCCTACCGGTTGGTCTTGACAACCAATTACGCAGGATTTACAGGAGGGCTTCGGGTTATAGAGGACATCTACCAGACGGTTCTTTCAACCTATGCATAAGGAGGGCGACCGTATGAGTTACCGTATTGGATTTGCCAGTATTGACGGCACTGTTATTGATCAACACTTTGGCTCGGCCAGATACTGGCAGATATATGATGTGGATAAAGAGGCGCGTTTTGTGGAGACCCGAAAAACGGCCGCCAAATGTCAGGGTCATTGCGAAGGCGGATTTGACCATCTTCTTTCAGTGTTGGAGGACTGTGATGCAATATTTGTTTTGAAAATAGGTCAGGCTGCGGCAGCTGTTATGATAGCCAAAGGCAAAAGAGTCTTTGAAGCAACCGGTGAAGTGGAAGAGATCCTTGCCCAACTGGTCGGTGGCCGCTTGCATGAAGAAGGCGGTTAAGGAGGAAGTTTTATGGCATTTACATATGAAGATCTGAAAAAAAATCATCCCTGTTTTGCGGCGGGAGCTAAAAACAATAAGGGTCGTGTTCATTTGCCGGTATCTTACGGGTGCAATATTGCCTGCAATTTTTGCAAGCGTGACATCAACGATACGGATAACCGTCCCGGGGTTGCAAGCGGAATAATCACACCACAGGAAGCTGTAGATGCAGTGAGAAGAGCGGTGGAACTTTGCCCCGATATTACTGTAGCGGGAGTGGCCGGACCGGGTGATACCCTGGCAACACCTTATGCACTGCAGACCTTTCGCCTTATCAAGCAGGAATTCCCTCATATTATAAAATGCATGAGCACCAACGGCCTTCTTCTGCCGGAATACGCTGATGAGATTATTGATGTGGGCATTGACAGCCTGACTGTTACCGTCAATGCAGTTGACCCGGAAATACAGGCACAGATTTGCGAGGGTATTGTCTATCATGGTAAGCGCTATACAGGAATTGAAGCCGCAAAAATTCTTATTCAAAATCAACTTGCCGGAATTAAGAAAGTATCCCAATCAGGAATAACCGTAAAAGTAAATACAGTGTTAATCCCGGAGATCAACGCGGATCATGTGGTGGAAGTGGCAAAGACTGTTGCACAGCACGGAGCAAAAATCTATAACATTATTCCGCTGATTCCCCAGCACAAGCTTAGCTGGTGCAGCACACCGGGATGTGATCTCATCAGCAAAGTGAGGTCAGAAGCCCAGGCCTATATCAATGTATTCCGGCATTGCCAGCGTTGTAGAGCAGATGCTGCCGGAATTCCAGGCGGTAAGGATATATCCTCAAGTTTATATATTAGGCCTGTAAAATTGGAAAATACCTTTTCCCATGGCTAAAAGTTGCGCAATTGAAAGCTTAAGAGTTTGTTAATGATATTGCCCTATATATTGTGCAGGTTGAAAGTAAACATGATTGAAAACAGATGAACAGAGAGAAGTTTACATGATTGAAAAAAATAAAAAATTGGCAGCAGCAAGTGTAACTTGATGAAATAAAGCTGTATATTTATCAATCCTTTAGGAGGTGGTTTGATATGTGTAGTGACTGTGACATGACGGAAATGCCCCGATGTATACTTTCAAATTTATTTATAGGAGGAGATTTAACATGGCAAACGAATTAGAAAAAACTGCATATCGGTTTGATACTCAAAGACTGCGGGCAGGCTATGATCCAAAGGAGCATAACTATGCCGTATCGCCGCCCATTTATCAGACCACTTCCTTTGACTTTCGCGATGTAGAGCATGCAAAAGCTTTATTTGGACTTCGCGAATTGGGAAACCTTTATACCCGCATTGGAAATCCTACGGTTGCTGTACTGGAGCAACGGGTAGCGGCCCTTGACGGAGCCAGCGGTGCAGTGGCACTGGCTTCCGGCATGGCAGCTATCAGTTATACTCTGCTCAATGTTGCAGAGGGCGGAGGTCGTATTTTGACTTCTCCCTATCTCTATGGCGGCAGTGCGGACAGTTTTAAAAAAGTTTATCCTAAATTTGGTATAACCTTCGATTTTGCTAAAAATATAGAAAATCCTGAAAAGCTTTCGGAAGAAATTAAGCCCGATACCAAAGCAATCTATGTGGAAAGCATCAGCAATCCCAATGCCGCTCTTTTGGACATTGATGCGATTGCGAAAGTCGCCCATGAACATGGCATACCTCTGATTGTAGACAATACAGTTGCAACGCCGTACTTGTATAACCCTATTTCCCATGGGGCCGACATTGTGGTCTACTCTGCGACCAAAGGATTGACGGGACACGGAAACGTTATTGCCGGACTGGTGCTGGAAAGCGGTAAATTCAACTGGCAGAGCGATAAATTCCCTCAGTTTTCGGAAAAGTATTATACCCTGCGGGACATTAACGATAACTACCGCAGTTTTCTTGAAGTATTTCCGGAGGCTCCGTTTACCGGCAGGATACGCTTTAACTATCTCAACTACTTTGGAGCGGCATTATCGCCTTTTGATGCCTACCTTGTTTTAATCGGATTGGAAACCCTGTCTGAGCGCGTTGAAAAACAAGTGCGTAATGCCAGTATCCTGGCGGAATACCTAAAATCCCACAAGTCGGTGGAATGGGTTCGTTACCCCGGTTTGAAGGATAGCCCCTATTATGAGCTGGCACAAAGGGATTTCCCAAAAGGAGCGGGAGGAATCCTGTCATTCGGTTTCAAAGGGACAACGGCTCAAAGGGAAACTTTCTTGAACTCAGTGAAACTCTTTCATTATCATGTCAATATTGGGGATGCCCGCAGCCTGATTGTAAATTCTCCGCAAACCACCCATAGTGAACTGGAGCCTGATGAGAAAAAATTTGCCGATATTCCGGAAAACTTAATTCGCATATCGGCAGGACTGGAAGATCCGGCAGATTTAATAGCTGATTTGGAACAGGCGTTTGAAAAGGCATATATATAATTTCGTAAAGGGGTGTGTTTTATCATGAAAGGTTTTATAAAATTGATCAGTGCAGTCGCTCTGTTTTCCATTTTTATAGGCTTGTTTTCCGGATGTGGCAGGACGAATACGGGAGGTACCCAGGACAACGGGAAAACGGGGACATCTTCAGCAGAATACAAATACGGAAAAATTGATATTCCCGGTAAAGACGGTTCACTTTGCGGTGCACCTATCTATATTGCATATGAAAAGGGCTTTTTCAAGCAAGAGGGCTTTGATGTCAACCTTATATCGGCAGATACCGAAACCCGTAAAATCGGTTTGAACAACGGTACCATCCCGATTGTCAACGGGGACTTTCAGTTCTTTCCCTCTATTGAAAACAATGTGAAGGTAAAGGTGGTGGACGGTCTCCACTATGGATGCATAAAACTGATTGTTCCGAAGGATTCACCGATTCAAGGAGTTCAAGACCTTAGGGGAAAAAAGATCAGCGTTGATGAAATAGGCGGCACTCCCCATCAGGTAGCATCGGTGTGGCTGGAGAAAAACGGAATTTCCGCAAAGCAGGAGGACGGAGAAGTTACGTTCCTTCCCTTCTCCGACGGAAATCTGGCAGTGGAAGCCCTGAGAAAAGGAGAGGTTGATGTTGCGGCACTGTGGGATCCCTTCGGCTCTGTTCAGGAAAAAACGGGAAATTACCGTGTAATTCTTGATATTTCCAAGGATGAACCTTTTGCCGGAAAATACTGCTGTTTCCTTTATGCTTCGGAAAAGCTGCTTGACGAAAAACCAGAACAGGTTGCCGCATTGCTGCGTGCATATAGGGCAGCCCAAAACTGGATTTCGGAAAACCCGGAAGAAGCCGTCGACATTATAATAAATGGTAAATACGCGCAGATTGAAGACAGAGAATTAGCCATTAAGCTTATCAAGAGCTATCAATACCCTTCTTATGCCGAACGGGAAAAAAATAAAACACAGGTTCGAGACAATGTTTACTATTTTGCCGAACAATTGAACCAAATTGGATATTTAAAGACGGATCCTGATACTTTCACAAAGAATGCTTATGTCGAGGTCGACATCAACCTGGGTTTATAATATTTCCAAAGATTGTTTCCGCCCGGTGAACCGGAGGAACCGGGCGGAAATAATAAACACCCCACAGGAGGTATTCTGCTATGTACGATTTAGTAAAACTACAAAGCCCAACATCCTCGGAATTAAAAGTAAAGCAACAATATGGAAAACTAAAAACGGTTTCGGCCCAAAATTGGAGTACTAATTTTGTACTGACACTGGCAGGGTTTGCTGTAGCCATAGCAGCCAATATTCTGGTGAAGCAAGTGGCAAATGTGGAAATCAAAACTTATTTTGTTGCAGGAATTCCCTTCACATTTAATTTGCTTTACCGATTGGTCCTGGTAGTAATTATTTTGATTTATGCCGGTATGGGAATATTTTCATATTTTGATCCTGTGCGAAGAGAAAAATTTTCCAGGCAGGCTCCCTTTCGTTTCGCTATGGGTCTGGCTATTACAGCTTGGGATATATTAGGAACAAAGCTTCTTTTATTACCGCAGCCGTTTTTCCCGGGACCGGCAAAAATTCTTGAATCCTTTTTGATTGAAGGAGATTTTATTTTACAAAATACCCTTTACTCCATTAAACTTTTTTTGGCCGGATTTACTCTGGGTGTGGTGTTTGGAGTGGGTACGGGAATTTTAATCGGTTGGTTTCCAAAGGTATATTATTGGGTATATCCAATATTAAAGATTACCGGTGTCATTCCTGCCGTAGCGTGGATGCCCTTTGCACTGACGCTTTTCCCGTCTCCGTTTTCAGCAGCTGTTTTTCTTATTGTAATATGCGCATGGTTTTCCATTGCGGCTCTTACAGCCCAGGGCATACAATCCACCCCAAAGTATCAGTTCGAAGTAGCTCGCACCCTGGGGGCAAAAACGCCATTTTTAATATTCCATGTTGCAGTGCCTCAGGCCATGCCCCAGATTTTTACCGGTATTTCCAATGCCAATGGTTTTGCTTTTACAACTTTGGTAATGGCAGAGATGATGGGCCAGCCGGGAGGATTGGGTTACTACATAAATTTAAGCAAGGTGTGGTCTGCCTACTATAAGGTATTTGCCTCCATTCTCGTTATGGCCCTGCTGTTCAGTCTAATTATGAAAATACTGGGGCTAATACAGGCGAATGTGCTCCGGTGGCAGAAAGGATGGGTTAAGGAATGAGCAAAAACTTATCGGTAATCAGTGATATTATTTTACATATAGAAAATGTAAATTACACTTATTATGACGACGCCGGAAACCATGTTGAGGTACTTCGGGATATCAATTTGTCCGTCCGCCGGGGAGAATTCCTTTCCATCATAGGTTCCTCCGGTTGCGGAAAGACGACGCTCTTACGGCTTATAGCAGGTCTTGACAAGCCGGAAACAGGAACCCTGATTCTTAACGGAGAGCAAATCTCCGGACCAGATCCAGAGCGGGGCTACGTTTTTCAGCATGGAGGTCTTTTTCAATGGCTGACTGTTGAGAAAAATATCGCAACCGGACTTAAGGCACGCCATGTTTATAGGGAGAATAAACACCGTATTGCCCATTATATAGACCTGATTGGACTTAAGGGGTTTGAAAAATGTTACCCGCATCAGTTAAGCGGAGGTATGGCTCAGAGAGTTGCTATTGCCAGGGCATTGATCAATAATCCAAAGGTACTGCTTCTTGATGAACCCATGAGTGCCTTAGATTCCTTTACCCGTTCCGATATTCAGGATAAATTGCTTGAGCTTCATAAAGAAAATAAAACGACAATGATTCTGGTAACCCACGATGTGGACGAAGCAATCTATCTTTCCGACCGTATTGTGGTTATGACTCCGCGGCCCGGAAAAATCAGTGAGATCATGGAGATTAATCTCCCACATCCTCGGCATCGTGGAGGAACCGAATTTCTTTCCCTTCGACGGAATATATTAGAAAAACTGCATCTGGCAAGTGCGCTGCCACAGCCGGAATATACCATATAGATTACGGAGGTTAGAGAGATATGAGTAAAGAAATAAGACAAATCGCTATTTATGGAAAGGGCGGTATTGGAAAATCCACCACCACGCAAAACCTTACCGCAGGACTTGCGGAAAGCGGTAAAAAAATCATGGTGGTGGGATGTGATCCCAAGGCCGATTCCACCAGACTTTTATTGGGAACCTTTGCACAGCGAACTGTCCTGGATACGCTGCGTGAGACCGGGGAAGATGTGAAACTTGAAAATATTGTGCGCATCGGATTCGGCGGAATAAAATGTGTGGAGTCCGGAGGGCCGGAACCCGGTGTTGGATGTGCCGGAAGGGGAATTATTACTTCCATAGGTTTGCTGGAACAGCTGGGTGCCTATGATGATGATCTGGACTATGTATTTTATGACGTACTTGGAGATGTCGTTTGTGGCGGATTTGCCATGCCGATTCGTGAAGGAAAAGCCAAAGAAATTTATATTGTGGCAAGTGGTGAGATGATGGCATTGTATGCTGCAAACAATATTGCAAAGGGAATTGCAAAGTTTGCACAAAAGGGTGGTGTGAGACTGGGAGGTATTATATGCAACAGCCGTAATGTCGACCGGGAAATCGACCTTCTCCGTGCTTTTTGTGCAGAACTGGGAACTCAACTGATTTATTTTGTTCCCAGGGACAATGTGGTACAGCGTGCTGAAATCAACAGAAAAACTGTCATCGAGTATGCGCCGGATTCGCAGCAGGCCGACGAATACAGGCGGTTGGCAAAAGCGATAGATGAGAATACTTATTTTACAATACCCAAACCCCTGTCCCAGGAACGTTTGGAGGAAATTTTGCTGGAGTATGGGTTAATGGAATCCCTGAAGGATGATTATCGAATTTGATTGGAGCGGTCGGCAGTTTCTGTTGACCGCTTTACTTAGCGAAATTTCACGAACTGAAATGAACAAAAAGCGATGGGGGCTCGATGCCCTCGGAGCTTTTGTTTATTTTTAGCATTCATTCTGAGACATTTTATCCTCTTCCAGCTCAAATGTAAGACCAAGAAACTTAAAAACTTCAATAATACACTATTCAAATGCACTTAAATAAGAACCTGTAACAAATCCCATAAATAGTCCCAAGCATGGCAGTGTAAAAATCTGTATACTAATACCCTGAAATTGAAAATCAGAGTTTGAGCCAAAAACAAAAGCCACCGGGACATCCGGCGGCAAAATAAGAATGAATAACCCCTAATCAAACACAATCTCAGCCTTTGCCATCGGAATGGCACTTTCCATAACTATTTTAAGCGCCAGTGAAGGGTCTATGACATCCTTCCCCTGAAGCAGTCCATCCTGTATCGCCAATCCAAATAAAACCGGCCACTCACGCGGGGAAGCGCAATACTTCTCAATACGGGGGAGGAACAACGGCCAAAAAGCCTTGACAAAATTGATCGGAACGTCTGCCGTCCGGTGTCCCTCTGGAATCCTTGGAATGCCGTAGTTCTCGGTACCGACCGTGGCAGAGACATATTTGAAAATCTCAAGGATGTCAAAATCAATATTCACACCCATGTGCTGCACTATGCCGGCAGCCAGGGACCATACAGAATATTGATTTTCAAACAGCGGCTTGTTTATAAGGTCGCCAAAAAAGTACCTCTTGCCGTTTTTCGCCTGTATGACCGTAAACACCTGTTCTTCACTCAGTCCTCTGATCTCAACGAATTCTTTCCTCAGGCTCGCCTGGCATGAATAACCCGCAAGGGCTCCCAGTGCGCATATAAGAGTCTCAATATGTACACCTCTTGAATCCCTGACAGCATTCAATAAAGTGTTGAAAATTTCTTTAGCACCCAGTTTGGCGCCTATCAACGGGTCTTCCTTTCTCCTCTCATTAATCTGGCGGAAAAATATATCATCTATTCTTTCGTAATCACTCCCGCTCTCAGCATTGCTTTCATTCTTTTTTTCTTTCCCATCATTCATCATTTTCACTCCTGATATTTGAAATTGGTTTTTTGTAATCTTTTTATTCAACCAAAAAATTCCCTTTCCTGGCTATATAGCTACGAGTTTCCCGGATTAATGTTTATCAGTCTATATCTGAACTATCATCTAATTCTTTCAGTAATTCTTCAGGTGTTTTATTTCCTTCTTCAAAATCTTTTTCTATTCTTGTTATTTTCTTCTCCATTTTTTCGATAAATTCATCCTCAAAATGTATATTTTTGCATTCTTTTTTTAAACATTATATACTAACAATTTATAAGTATCAATAAGCATATTGTTTAGCCTTTTGCAAAAATGTAATTACATTATATTACCTGTACAATATTCACATACTATAAGTTATCATAATATCAGAGCATTTACTTTAGAAAGGCTCCGGTATTATGAGCAGAAGAAAACATGAAGCAAGTGGAAAAATTAATTCACGTGGAGGACTTAATTAAAGCTTCATATCAGGATTGTAAAAATGCAAAACTTTATTGCAGGTCCTAAAGCTTATATAAATACATCTGTTCTTTTGCCAATAATTTCCTTAGAAGGAGGAAAATAATCCCCAGGTGCACGATACCGAATTGGCACCGGCCGCTGCGGTTGATGCCATTCGTGAACTTATTCGTGAAGATGAAACTCAATCAAAAGAAAGGAGGTGAAAAAATGAGCAGAGTGCCCACTGCGCACAACGCAGCGGTGGAAGGACAAATTGCAAAAACGGTTTTGATGCCCGGTGATCCACTTCGTGCAAAATTTATTGCCGAAACCTATCTGGAAAATGTCACTTGTTTTAATACAGTGCGCAATATGTTAGGTTTTACCGGCACCTATCAGGGAAAGCCGGTGTCTGTTATGGGTCACGGGATGGGTATTCCCTCTATCGGTATTTATTCATACGAGCTTTTCAATTTCTACGATGTGGACAATATCATCCGCATAGGCTCGGCCGGTGCCTTAAGCGACGATCTGGATCTAAAAGATCTCGTTATCGCCATGGGAGCCTGCACCGACTCCAATTACGCCAACCAATACCAGCTCCCCGGAACGTTTGCACCTATTGCCAGCTACACGCTGATGCAAAAAGCCATTGAGGAAGCACAGAAAAAAGGAATCAGCGTCGCCATCGGCAATGTTCTTTCCACGGATGTGTTTTACAACGCCAATAAAGGCGCTAACGATGCCTGGAAAAGCATGGGCGTGTTGTGTATCGAAATGGAAGCGGCAGCTTTATACATGAATGCGGCCCAGGCAGGAAAAAATGCTTTGTGTATCCTGTCCATCTCCGACCACATCTACAAAGGTACAGAACTGTCGGCTCAGGAACGCCAGCTCGGTTTCAAAAATATGATTGAAGTCGCCCTTGGAATTATCTAACAAATAATTTGGTTTCAACATTAAATATGTTGAAAATGAGAAAAATAAATTAAACAAAATATATTGAAAAGGAGATAAGAACATGAAAAAATTTCTGGCATTACTATTATCCGTTATAATAGTCTTTTCCCTGACTGCATGTGGCGGAAAAAATTCCGGCAACAACAGCAATAACAGCAGTAATAACAACAGCAGCAACAATACCGGGGGCAAGAAGATTAAGATTGGTATGGTTACCGATGTTGGCGGTGTAAACGACGGCTCATTCAACCAGTCTGCCTGGGAAGGTCTGCAGCGCGCTCAAAAAGAACTTGGTGTAGAAGTTCGCTATGCCGAATCTGCAACCGATGCCGACTATGCTCCCAACATTGAGGCTTTCATTGATGAAGGCTATGACCTCATCATCTGTGTAGGATACATGCTGGCTGATGCCACCAGAAAAGCAGCTGAAGCCAATCCAAATCAGAAATTTGCCATCATTGACGATGCTTCCATCGATTTGCCCAACGTTACCTGCCTGATGTTCGAGCAGAGCCAGGCTTCCTACCTGGTTGGCCTTGTTGCCGGTAAAATGACCAAAACAAACAAAGTAGGATTTGTTGTCGGTATGGTCAGCCAGACCATGAACGAATTCGGTTACGGGTATCTTGCCGGCGTGAAAGATGCCAACCCCAATGCTACTATCCTGCAGTTCAACGCTAACTCTTTCAGCAGCACCGAAACCGGTAAATCCGCTGCTACCACAATGATCACCAACGGCGCGGATGTAATCTTCCACGCAGCTGGCGGAACGGGCTTAGGCGTAATCGAAGGCTGTAAAGACGCAGGCAAATGGGCAATCGGTGTAGACAGCGACCAGTCCCCGCTTGCTCCTGAAAACATTCTGACCTCTGCTATGAAACGCGTTGACAATGCATGCTTTGATATTGCCAAAGCCGTAAAGGAAGGCAATGTTAAGCCTGGCATCATCACGTATGACTTAAAGTCCGCAGGTGTAGACATCGCTCCTACCACCACCAACCTGCCAAAGGAAGTTCTCGATTATGTAAACCAAGCTAAGCAGGACATCATCAACGGTAAAATTACCGTTCCGAAGACCAAGGCTGAGTTTGAAGCAAAATACGGCAACATATACGAATTAGACGACTAATTTTAACGATTTGAGCAAAATAACCTTGATTATCCAAGGAAGGGTGGCGAACAATTGAGAGACATTTCCATGGAGCGCGTGAATGAAACGCGCAAGAAAATACTGGATATCATCAAAAGCCCGATACTAACTCACGAGCAAAAGGTTGCTTCACTGGCCAATACTGCCGATTCTCTGCTGGAAGTATTGGATTTGCCGCAGGGGCTGGACGAGCTGATGAATGTCCCGGCAGACAGAAAATGCATCTGCGACCTGAATGAGGGACACGCTCCGCTTCGTCCCCGATATATCATTCCCGACTATGCCAAATTCATGAAGGAAGGCAGCCGGTTTCTGCAGCTTGCGCCACCGACCGACTTATATGAAGCGCTTAATTCTCTGCTGATTTTCTACAAGCATGTTCCAAGCGTAACCAACTTCCCGGTATATCTGGGACAGTTGGATACGCTGCTGGAACCTTTTATGCAAGACGTTGACGACACTACGGCCAAAAAACTTCTGCGAGGCTTTTTGGTGCACGTGGACCGTACTATTCTTGACTCCTTCTCCCATGCAAATATCGGTCCCAAGCCCACACGGACCGGCCGCTTGCTGCTTGAGGTGGAGGCAGAGCTTACGCAGGCCGTTCCCAATCTGACCTTAAAATACGAAGAAGGCGTAACCGATGACGACTTCGCCATTCAGGCTGTCAAGACAGCCCTGCGTTCGGCCAAGCCCAGCTTTGCCAACCACCGCATGTTTACGCAGGAACTTGGTGAGAATTATGTCATTGCCAGCTGCTATAACGGATTGCCGCTGGGCGGCGGATCATACACCCTTTGCCGCCTGATTTTGGGCAACATTGCAAAACGCGCGGGCGGAATTGAAGATTTCAGGACCAACCAGCTGCCCTATGTTATGGACATCATGGCACGTTACATGGACTCCCGTATCCGCTTTGAAGTCGAAGAAAGCGGCTTCTTTGAAAATAACTTCCTGGCCAGGGAAGGCTTTATCAGCCGCAAACGCTTCACTGCCATGTTTGGCCTGGTGGGTCTGGCGGAATGTGTAAATATCCTGCTGGAAAAAGAGGGCCGTCCCGGCCGCTTTGGCCACGATGAGTACGCTACCGAGCTTGGTGAATCCATCATCAAGCAGATATATGAATTCAGTGAGAAACACCATAACCCCTACTGCGAAATAACCGGCGGTCATTTTCTGCTTCATGCGCAAGTAGGAATTTCAGAAGATCAAAATATCTCGCCGGGTACCCGTATCCCCATAGGAGAGGAACCCGACGAAATGATTGATCACCTCATGGTTGTCAATCATTTCCATAAATATTTTCCATCCGGAACGGGCGACATTTTCCCTATTGATGTTACTGTTCACCAAAATCCCGAATACGTGCTGGACATCGTCAAAGGCTCCTTCCGCAAGGAATTGCGCTATCTGTCCTTCTATGAGAAGAACAGCGATGTTATCCGTATCACGGGCTACCTGGTCAAACGGTCGGAAATCGAAAAGCTGAAAAGCGGTCAGAATGTGCTGCAGGACACCACCGCTTTGGGAATGGGCGCCGTCATGAATGGAAAGATTTTGGATAGAAAGGTGCGCTGATTATGGTGGCCACTGTCAACAAAATCATACCTTTCAGCACCGTTGACGGGCCTGGCAACCGTACCGCTATCTTTTTACAGGGCTGCAATATGAACTGTTTGTATTGCCATAATCCTGAAACAAGATGCAAATGTATGCACTGTGGGGCATGTGTCAACTCATGCCCCACAGGGGCATTAAGCTTCGAAGATGAAAAAGTTCGTTACAACTGTGCCAAATGCGTCCATTGTGACAGCTGCATCAAGGCATGCCCTCATGACAGCAGCCCCAAAACCGTTGATATGACACCGGAACAGGTTTGGCGAAAGGTGGAAAAGCAAATCCCATTTATCCGCGGTATCACCGTTTCCGGCGGAGAATGCACACTTTACCCGGAGTTTCTGACAGAGCTGTTTATTCTGGCACAGGCTCATGGCCTGTCCACCCTGATTGACTCCAATGGAACCCTCGATTTTGAACACTATCCTGATTTGCTGGCTGTTACCGACGGCGTAATGCTTGACATAAAAGCATTTGACTGTGAAGAACACAAGCGGGTGACCGGATGGAGCAACCAGGTTGTATTGAAAAATGCACGTTTTCTTGCATCAAAGGGTAAGCTGTTTGAGGTTCGTACAGTAGTTTCACCAGGCCTTTTCGATGCAGAACAAACCATTACACAAATCGGCGACATGCTCAGTAGCTACTTACCCATTCGCCCCATCCGATATAAGCTTATATCCTATCGTCCGATGGGGGTTCGCCCGCAATATAAGGAGACTTTGCAAATTCCGACACGTAATCAAATGGAATATTACGCCGGGCTGCTTGCAGCCAAAGGCTTTAAAGATATTATTATCATTTAAATTACAAGCAAATACACTACACAATTCCCGCAAGCCAACATATAAGGAGGGAAAAACGGACTTGGAAAAAACAAGCCATATTGATCCGAACGTAGTTGCCGTTCAAATGACTGACATCGTCAAAAAGTTCGGTAACTTCGTGGCAAACGATCACATCAACCTAACCGTTTACAAAGGCGAAGTTCACGCTATTCTTGGCGAAAACGGCGCCGGGAAAAGTACGCTGATGAACATATTGTACGGACTGTATAAACCGACATCCGGTAGCATCTCCATATTCGGTTCTCCTGTGCATATCGAGAGTCCGCGCCATGCCATCGAACTTGGAATCGGCATGGTGCATCAGCACTTCATGCTGGTGGAACCCTTTACCGTTACCGAAAACATTATTCTCGGCATGGAGCCCACCAAAGGTATGGTGGTGGACATCAAAAAGGCACGCCGGAAAGTGTTGGAACTGTCCGAGCGCTATGGCATGCATGTGGATCCCGATGCCAAAATCGAAGACATTTCGGTAGGAATGCAGCAGCGTGTTGAAATCCTTAAAGTTCTGTACCGGGGCGCCAATATCCTTATTCTCGACGAGCCCACCGCCTCGCTGACACCGCAGGAAATCGAGGAACTGATCAACATCATCCACAACCTCACAGCCGACGGCAAAACCGTGTTGCTAATCACCCACAAGCTGAAGGAAATCAAGGCTTCGGCTGACAGGTGTACCATTATCCGACAGGGCAAATATATCGGCACTGTCGATGTAGAAGCTGTCAGTGAACACGATCTGGCTTCCATGATGGTAGGCCGCGATGTTCAATTTGTGGTGGACAAGAAGCCCATTGAGCCAGGTGAAGTCATTATTGACATACAGGACCTGCACGCCAGGGATTACCGCGGCGTGGAAGTGCTTAAGGGTTTAAGCCTTAAAGTGCGCCGTGGTGAAATCGTGGGCCTAGCCGGCGTAGACGGCAATGGTCAGACCGAGCTGGTGGAGATTTTAACCGGTTTGCGGAAAGGCGAATCCGGAAAAGTCATAATAGGCGGCAAAGATTTGTTCAACGCCGATGCACGTACACTGTTTGATAACGGCGTATCCAGCATTCCGGCCGACCGGCAAAAGCACGGGCTGATACTGGATTATTCTGTAGCTTACAATCTGGTTCTGCAAAATTATGAACAACCCCCTTTCTCCAAACGCGGTATTTTAAAGAAAGATGCGATTTACAAGCATGCGGCAGAGCTTGTCGAAAAATTTGACGTCCGGGGTGCTGACGGCGGCACCAAAGAAGCAGGCAAGCTGTCCGGCGGTAACCAGCAAAAGGTAATCATTGCCCGTGAGGTTACCAATGACAAGGATTTGCTTATCGCCGTTAATCCGACTCGCGGTTTGGACGTAGGCGCCATCGAGTTTGTTCACCGTTATATTGTGGAGCAGCGCAATAAAAATAAAGCTGTACTGCTGGTGTCCTTTGAACTGGATGAAATCATGAGCCTTTCCGACAGGATTGAAGTCATTTACAGCGGTAATATCGTAGGCAGTGTGCCAGGCCACGAGGCCGATGAAAAAGTCCTAGGACTGATGATGGCAGGAGGAACTAAAAATGAAACACAAAAACAACCAGAATAACAAGCCCTCTCAGAATATTTTGAAAATTAAAGCACAAAGACTAATTCATCAAAATGCCCTATATACCATTATTGCTATTTTCTTCGGATTTCTGGTCGGCGGCATTTTCCTGTGGGCAGCCGGCTTCAGTCCCATTGAAGCATATGCAAAGCTGTTCAGCAGCGTGTTCAGCCGTCCCAAGTATCTCATTTGGTCGGTGATCTATGCAACTCCGCTGATATTTACGGGGTTAAGCGTGGCATTTTCTTACAAAATGGGTGTTTTCAACATCGGCGCCGAAGGGCAGTTTGTTGTAGGCTCACTGGCTGCTCTGTGCGTAGGCATCCTGGTGGACGCTCCTCCCGGGTTGCACGTGCTGCTATGTATGCTGGCCGCTGTTGCCGCCGGCATGCTGTGGAGCTTTCTGGTGGCAGTGCTGCGCGTCCGGTTCGGTATCAATGAAGTTTTGTCCTTCATTATGTTCAACTGGATCGCCTTTTATTTTTCAAATTATGTAGTCAATACTGCAGCTATTCACAAGGTTGGCGGCGGAGAGGCTTCCAAGGATATTCGCGAATCTGCAAGAATTCTGCTGCCCCAATCGTTGCAGAATATTTTTCAGAGTAATAAAGCCAACTACGGTATTTTCCTGGCAATTATTGCGGCAATTGTTATTTGGTTTATCCTGACGAAAACCACTCTTGGCTATAAAGTACAGGCCGTTGGTCTCAATCCTCACGCAGCCAAATACGGCGGTATTAATTCCAACAAGACGATGTATATTGCCATGAGCCTGTCGGGTGCTCTGGCAGCTTTGGGCGGTGCCGTGCAACTGATGGGTAACTCCATGCGCATCAGTCAGTTTGCCGGACAGGAAGGCTTCGGCTTCCAGGGAATCACCGTTGCGTTAATCGCAAGCTCTCACCCTATTGGTTGTATTTTTTCAGGGCTGTTTTACGGTGCCATGAAATACGGCGGCTCCAAGCTCAATCTAATTGATGCTCCCACAGAAGTCGTTGACATCATTATGGGCACCATCGTGCTCTTTATCGCCATATCACATGTATTCCGCTATTTAATTACAAGACGGCTTAAGAATAAGGAGGACAAATAAATGGAAGAACTGATTAAAAATCTCGGCTTGGTTATTAACGCCACACTGATAGCTACACCTCCTTTGCTTTATGCTGCATTGGGCTCCACTTTTTCGGAACGCAGTGGCGTCGTTAACATTGGTATTGAAGGTATGATGACCATCGGTGCTTTTGTAGGCGCGGCAGTGGCTCATTTCACCGGCAATGCCTGGCTGGCCTTTTTATGCGGAGGACTGGTTGGAGCTCTCTTCGGACTGATTCATGCCATAGCCTGCGTTTCTTTCGGCGCAGACCAGACCATTTCCGGTACTGCCATAAACTTTTTGGCACCCGGCGTAGCTATCTTCGTATGCAAAGCACTGTTTGAACAATCCTCAAACACTCCTCCGCTGGACACAGCTCAAAAGCTGCCCAAGCTGTTCAACGGTGTTTTCGAGGTGGGAAGTTTCTGGAATAATGTTCTTAACACCTACGTTGCTACTTATCTGGCTTTTGTGGCAGTGGCTATCGTATGGTTTATCTTCTACAAGACCAGATTCGGCATGCGTCTTCGTGCCGTAGGTGAGCATCCCAAGGCTTGTGAAACTCAAGGTATCAATGTATTCCGCATCCGCTACATTGCCGTGATTGCTTCCGGCTTTTTCGCAGGTCTTGGTGGTGCTTATGTTACCCTGTGCACTGTCAGCCAGTTCCGTCCGGAAGTTATTGTCGGCCAGGGCTTTATCGCCATCGCCGCTGTTATCTTCGGTAAATTCACCCCTCACGGAGCCATGGGTGCCTGCCTGCTGTTCGGATTGTGCAACGGCTTAAAGGTTCTTTTGGGTTCAGGCAATGTAATATCGCCCAACCTGATTTCCATGATTCCTTACGTTGTAACAATCATTACGCTGGTACTGTTTGTCGGTAAATCCCGCGTACCTGCCGCCAGCGGCAAACCGTATTTAAAACAGAAGTAAATGGGGCAGTCGGTATTCCGCCGTGCGTTTCTGCCGGCGGAGTATCCTTTTTCCCTTTGTATATAAGAAAGGAGCATATTTATGACACGATCTGAGTTGATTTCCCATGCTTTACAAGCACGTAAACAATCCTATTCCCCCTATTCGCATTTTGCGGTAGGTGCAGCACTGCTGTCCAAAGATGGGAGGCTGTATACCGGCTGCAACATAGAAAATGCGGCCTATACACCCAGCAACTGCGCTGAACGTACTGCTTTCTTTAAAGCAGTCAGCGAAGGTGTCAGGGAGTTTTCCGCCATTGCCATTGTTGGTGGTCCGGAAGGAGCGGACACTCTGGCTTTGTGTGCCCCCTGCGGCGTGTGCCGCCAAGTCATGATGGAATTTTGCGATCCAAAAACTTTCGAAGTAATACTTGCAAAAGACCCTCAGCATTATGAAATTTTCACATTGGAGCAAATCCTCCCCATGGGTTTTGGACCAAAGGATTTGGAAAAATAACAATAGAATATACAATACTTCGGAATATATTAATCGGTAGAAAGGAAGGCAATCTTATGAATACACAAGACATATTATCCCATGTGGATCACACATTACTGTTGCAAACTGCTACCTGGCCCGAAATCCAGGCACTTTGTGACGATGCTATCAAGTATCAAACCGCTTCAGTATGCATTCCGCCATGCTATGTGGCCCGCGCAAAAGAGTATGTAGGCGACCGCATGGTTATCTGTACCGTTATCGGCTTTCCCAATGGCAATATGACTACTGCCGCCAAAGTTTTTGAAACCCAGGACGCCATAGCAAACGGCGCAGATGAAATCGATATGGTCATCAATATAGGCGCCTTGAAAAACAAAGAATACGACTATGTACTTAAGGAAATTAAAGCCATTAAGCAAGCCTGCGGTGAACGTATTCTGAAAGTCATCATTGAAACATGCCTGCTTACTGAAGAAGAAAAGATTGTTATGTGCGATTTGGTAACCAGATCCGGGGCAGACTATATCAAAACCAGTACGGGATTTTCCACTGCAGGCGCCACCTTTGAGGATATTGAGCTGTTTGCAAAACATGTTGGCCCCAATGTCAAAATTAAGGCAGCGGGTGGCATTTCCAATTTTAATGATGCCAGGAAATATATAGAGCTCGGTGCTGACCGTCTGGGAACCAGCCGTCTGGTGAAACTCATGAAATCCCAGTCGTATGACGGTTTGTATTGAACTGTTTTATAGTTTCACGTTCCTCTGTTAAGGTAGCACGGCGTTATCGGGAGAAGAGCTAAAGCAAGTTGCGCTGACTGCCGGAACCAAAGTGCCGGGAAATGCTTTGAGAAAGTGAAAGTATTTGAGAAAGAGAAAGTACATTATAAAAGTACATTATAACAAGGAACCGATTAGGAGGTAGCTGATTATTTCAGCTACCTCCTGTAAAAAAGTGACTGCCTTCTAATCTGTGTTTTCGCTTATGAAACGTGCCGGAGAACAACCGATATATTTTTTGAATACCTTAATAAAATATTTATAATCGGAAAAACCAACCATTTCTGCAATTTCATATATCTTATACTGATTTTCTCTTAACAAATCTACCGCCTTTTGGATACGATACCGATTCAGATAATCGTTAAATGTATATCCCGTCTCATTTTTAAATTTTACATTCAGATAAGTACAGGACATTCGGCATTGCTCACTAATATCGGTAAGAGCCAGCCGTGTATGATAATTGTCATGAATTGTTTGAATCATAAAATCTACATAACGGTTCCCTGTTTTCCTTTCCTTATATTCCAGGATTCCTAACTTTTTCTTTTCAGCATCTATCTGACGAATTGCATTCTTTATATTCGTATCGGCATTTCTCTTAGCCTGAATCTTTCGAATGGCTTCATAGAGCTTAGAATAATCAATTGGCTTTAACAGGTATTCCGTAACTCCCAGGCTAATACCTCTTCTTGCATATTCAAATTCCCCATAGCCTGACACAATAATAGCATCATACCCATATTCCCGTATACTTTTTTCCAGCATTTCAAGCCCGTCCATGACCGGCATGTTAATGTCTGCAATTACAATGTCCGGACGGTACTTTTGAATTTTCTCCAAACCATCCTGGCCATTTACCGCCTCTCCTACCACAATGCAATCCACTTCATGCCATTTTGGCATAAACATTAATCCTTTTCGCATAATGTCTTCATCTTCTACAATTAACACCTTATTCATTATCATCTCCCCTGTTTATTGGAAGAATTATATTTACCACTGTGCCTTTTCCATAGGTACTTTCTATTTTTAATCCATACGGCGGTCCGTATAGCAGTCTGATAACTCTGTGGGAATTATACATTCCTATGTGTTCTTTATATACATCTTCTCTTTCCAAATCCTTAATTAATTCGTTCAGTATTTCAGGTTCAATCCCTGAACCATTATCCTCAACACTCAGCCTCAAATTTTCATTTTCAACGGAGGCAGTAATGTTTACATTAATAGTTTCAACATTTTTCATCCCATGTTTTAATGCATTCTCTACAATTGGTTGGATTACTAATTTGGGAACTTTACATTCCATAAGTTCCTCAGGTATATCAATACTATATGTCAAACGACGATTATAACGCATCTTTTGCAACATTAAATAATCTTTTACATGTTCTATGTCCGTCTTAAGAGGTACAATGGTATCTCGATAATATATGTTATAACGCATTATATTTGCGAAAGCCATTATCATCTCTGAAGCTTTAGCCGGATCAATCATAACCTCATAACGTAAAGTTTCCAGAACATTAAATAAAAAATGAGGATTAATTTTTTCTTCCAGTTGTCTGATTTCCATTATTCTTTTTCTCTCCATCAGCTCATTGTTTCTTTTTTGAAGCTCTTCGCGCTGCAACACCATTTGCCGGAAAGTATCATTCAATTCCTGAAACTCCTCAAAAACATGCGGACGCAACGAATACTCCATATTCCCTCTTCCCATTTCCAATATAGATTTTCTAAGCTCTTCTATGGCATGTAAATTTTTGTCTGTAACAAGCAAAGTCAGAGGTTTCAGAAGTGTCAGTATTAATATTCCCATAATCACAACGAACAAAATCGCATATCGAAAAAGATCCTGCTGGAAACTTATAGATGTCAAAGTATACAGATACAAGGTGCCGTCGTTAAGAATGCTCTTTATTATCAGATATTGCTTCCCATTTAATTCAATTATATCAACTTGATTTTTTTCAAACTGAGAACTTCCAACGGGATACTTTCCCATAGAGTCCTCGCTTTGTCTTCCAATAGAAAAAATTAAATTGTTAAATTGATCGGTTAAAATCACATCATCTACATTATATCTGCTTACAGTCTCATATATTTCCTCATCAAGCAATTCAAAAAACAAAAAGCCTACAGCTTCATTTCCATCCTTCACAGTACATCCTATCAGCAAATCTCCCGTCTGATTATAGGAATAATTCAGACGACTGGGAACCAAAAAAGTTCTCTGGGGATCTGATAACATTTTTGAAACTAAACTTTTATACAGAAAACTTTGCAAAAATATATTGCGATTGTCTTTATACAGATTTGAACAAATTAAGTTTCCTTGTAAATCTACAAGAGTAAATACTCCACGAATTTCCTGAGAATTTGAGAAATCATAGAGCAGGCGATTTACATTTGCAGTCTGTTCCTTTGTTTGTCGTTTACACAAGTTTATTATACGGTAATCGTTAGCAAGAGCTTTTAACCCTTCTTTGTAACTTACTATTTCCTGTTCCAAAACCTCTGCAATCTTTGCATTGTTCCTCTGACTTTTGCTTGTGGTAAGCCATTTGATATTAATTATCAGAAATAAAATTACCAATATGCAAAGAAACAGTATTATTGAAAAGGTATAACGGTAAAATGTTCTCTGTACATAGCTTCTATACCGATTAGATGCCATATTCCATCCTCTCTGATTTCATAAATATTACAAAATGTCCCAATAATGCAAATAACAATATATTATAGCTTTCCGCTATAATATATTGTTATTTGACAATAGCCGTTTAACTATACACTTATATCCTCACTTCCCGATACCTTAAAGAACAACAGCAAGGATAAAACACTGGTAATTGTCAATACCGTTGAATAGGCAGCCGCATTTCCAAAGTTACTGCGAATGACTTCCGTATAAATTGCCACAGTCAAAGTCTGAGTTTTACTTGTATATAGAATAATGGAGGAACTCAGCTCACTAATCAGGGTAATCCAGCTCATAATTGCACCGGATAATACACCGGCCATCATCATCGGTACAGTTATCTTTACAAATGTCTTTACCTCTGTAGATCCCAGGCTGATTGCAGCTTCTTCAACACTTGGACTTATCTGTCCTATTATAGCCGTACTGGAACGGATTGTATAAGGCATACGCCTGATACACAATGAAATAATAACTATGATTGCTGTTCCGCTAAGTAACAGCGGCTTTTTGTTAAACGCATACAAGAATGAAATACCCAATACGGAACCGGGTATAATATATGGGAACATTGTCAATGTATCCAGTATGGAGGTTAAGAAAGACCTCTTTCTTACCGTTAAGTAAGATATCAATACTCCCAGAATTACAACCAATATTATTGCAGCCAAACCAAATAGATACGTGTTGGTTATTGTACTGATATTTTTCGGCATTATAATATTTTTATAATTTTGCAAAGTAAATTGACCGGTATATGAAGCACCTCTTGTTTCCAGGAAGGATGTGGTAATTACTGTTAACTGCGGTAAAATTGCAGCCAATACAACTAAATATACAAAGCCGTGGGCAAGAACATTGCGAATCCCGGTCACTTTTTGCGGCTCCATCGGTTTTAACGCTGACATAGAGTAGGTCAGACGATTTCCAATGTACTTCTGCAAGAAAAACAAAACCAATGTAATTACAATTACAATAACACAAAGGGCTGCTGCATAGTGGGCGTCGGTACTTACCTCACCCATAAACTGGCTATACAATAGTACCGGGAATGTCTTGTAACCCTCACCGATAAGCATCGGCGTACCAAAGTCTGAGAAGACACGCATGAAAACCAACAGTGAACTGGCCAGCAACGTTGGAGTTATCAACGGCACAATAACTTTCCAAACCCTTTGAACAGTTGAACATCCAAGGCTTTCTGCCGCTTCATTCAAGGAATTATCCAAGTTTTTCAATGCGCCTGAAACATACATATAAACCAATGGGAAAGACTGCAATGAGAAAACAAGAACAATACCTGCAAATCCATAAATACCGCCCAGTTTAGCATTGAAAACAGAATTTAAAATTCTTGTTATTACTCCGTTTCTTCCAAGAAGCTGTACCCATGCATAGGCTCCTATAAACGGAGGTGACAAATAAGATATAACAATAAGAATGTTTAAATACTTGCTGCCTTTAATCTTTATGCTTCTTAACAAATAAGCCATAATTAGTCCCAAAACAGCTGATACCAAAGTTGAAGCTATGGTAACCTTAAAACTGTTAACCAGCGTACTCCAATAAAACTTTTTGGAGAAGAATTTCGTAAAGTAAGAAAAACTTATTGTGCCATCTTCCATCAAAATACTTTTATATAGAATAAGACCTATCGGATACACTACAAAAATAAGAAACAAAGCTAGTATTGCCAATGCCAATACCAGCCATATGTTCAATTTCTTTTTTGCGGTATTCATGGGCGGACCTCCCTATCTATAAAGCTTCTGCTGCCATCTTCACTGAACACATTTATTTTTTGCACCTGTACTTTAAGATGAACTTTCTTACCGTTTGGAATTATTTCTCCAATATCTGAACTTTGTATTACCTCTATCTCCTGCCCCTCTTTGGTTTCAACAAAATAATGGGTTGTAACTCCAAGAAAAACACTGCTTTTCACTGTAACCGGAATGCCTTCTTCGGTTTCTTTGTTAATAATAAACTCTTCAGGTCGAACCGACACTTTAACAGGGCAATTGGAGCCACAGTCCTTTTTAATATTATTCATTTGAAACTTATAATCACCAATTCTTATTAAAGCTTTGCCGTTTTCATTGCTCTCAAGCTTTCCATCCATTATGTTGGAAAGTCCAATAAACGTCGAAACAAATGTGTTCGCCGGACGCTGATAAATATTTTTAGGGGTATCAATCTGCTGAATTACTCCGCCATTCATAACTGCAATTCTGTCAGATACCGCCAACGCTTCCTCCTGGTCGTGGGTTACATACACTGTTGTAATCCCCACCTGCTGCTGAATCTGTTTTATAGCGTTTCGCATCTCTGTACGCAGTTTTGCGTCCAAATTGGAAAGAGGCTCATCCATCAAAAGAACCTCAGGATGAATAACAATTGCTCTGGCCAGGGCAATACGCTGTTGTTGTCCACCGGACATTTTGTGCGGCATTCGGTCTTTTAAATGATCTATCTTAACAATTTTTAAGATTTCATCTACTCTTTTCTCAATCTCAGCTTTGGGTACTTTCCTGTTTTTCAATCCAAAGGCTATATTATCCTTAACCGACATATGTGGAAATATCGCATAGTTTTGAAATACCATACCCATATTTCTCTTATTGGTAGGAATATTATTTATTACTTTCCCATCAATTTTAATCTGTCCGCCTTCAATGGAATTAAATCCGATTATCATACGAAGCAGCGTGGTCTTTCCGCAACCGGACGGTCCAAGCAATGTAAAAAATTCTCCCGGTTTTATTTCCAATGATAATCCGTTTATAACTGTCTCTTTTCCAAAACGCTTTACAACATTCTCTATACTGATAGCTACACTCATTATTTGACCTCTCCTTTATTCAGTAGTAAAATACTAAGGGCCACTTTTGCCTGTCACGCCATGAGTTTTTCCCGACGTAACGTCGCCTTAAGCGGCCCTGTTCAGTAATCTTAATCTAATGTTTTATTTAACGGGTATTAGTCCATAGATGATTCCAGGTGCTCGCTAAACTTGTTTGTAATTGCCAATTTGTTTGCAGCAACCCATCCTTCATCATAGTTACTGAATAACTTAATTTCGGACTGAGGGGTCATATAATCTGCCAATTTTGCACCTTTTCTGAGAGGACGAACTGTCAATTCGGAGCCCACTCTGTTCTGAACCTCTTCAGACAGCATGAAATCTACAAATTTCTTTGCATTTTCCGGATGCTTGCAATTCTTTATAATCTGCACAGATTCACCCGGGAAAATGGTTCCTTCTTTAGGGAATACAACCTCAACGTTAGCTCCCTCTTTTACATATTTAGCAGCCGGGTCTTCCCAGGTAAGTCCTACAATATATTCACCTTCTGCCACACCTTTATATACCTGACTGGAGCTGTTAGCCATTTTGCCGTCAAGGTTCTTTAAGAATTGATCTACAAACTCCCATGCTTTATCGGACATTGGGTCATTGTTTTCGCCCATAGCATACAGCATTGCAACTAAAGACTGGAATGCCGAACTGGAGTTGACAGGATCTCCAAAAGCAATCTTTCCTTTCAGTTTAGGATTCAATAAATCTTCAAACCCTTCGATTTTTATATCACCTTTTAAGTCAGTATTGACAATAAATACCGCTGGATCTGCAAATGCCGGCGAAAAATATCCGGTTGTGTTCTGGAATCCTTCCATCATATTTCCGTCTTCCTTGGATACATATTCCATGAACAAATCCTCAGATGCAGCAAGCATGGTACGGTCTGCTGCCCATAAAATATCACCCAATGGGTTGTCTTTTTCTGACTCTACACGCTTAAGCAATTCTCCTGTACCTGCTGTTACCAATTCAACTTTGATTCCGGTTTCTTTTTCAAACTCTGAAATCACAGCTTTATTTAATTCTTCACTTCTTGCCGTATATACTACTAATACATTCTCTTCGTTATTATTGTTGTTATTATTATTGTTGTTGTTTGTTTCTTGATTTTTAGTTGTTGGGTCTTGTTTAGTCGTTTCTGTCTTTGAACCCGAACATGCAGTCACAGAAATTGCCATTAGGGCTGCTAATATAAGTGCCAACCAACTTTTTTTAATTTTCATGCACTTCGTCCTCCTAAGACTTATTTTTTGTTGTTTTATTTCCTTATGTTTTAATATTACTGCTAAAAAAGGTACAAATAAATCCTACTATCAAACAAAAAGGTGCAAAATAAAAAAGGGAAATATTGTATGTTGTGATTTTTAAAAAAAAGCCGTTATCTTATATATCAGCTCACATCTAACACTACCGGGACAGTTGATATGTTTCCTCTTTCAGTATGAAACAAATCTATTGACAAGACAGGTTTATAATGATAAACTTAAGAGGTCGAT
>JAAYXD010000143.1 GCA_012516065.1 Clostridiaceae bacterium | reverse complement strand
GCGCCCATAGCTCAACTGGATAGAGCGTCTGGCTACGGACCAGAAGGTTGTGGATTCGATCTCTGCCGGGCGCGCCAAATCATCAGGTTAGAGCCTATCAGCGCAAAAGTTGATAGGCTCTGTTTTGATTTACGGCTGACGGAGTCCGCTTGCTATCTTCAGGGTCAAAAGATAAAAAGGGATTTAAATACGGACGGATACGGGTAAATATTATTATTATAGAACTGATGATACGATAATGCGGATTGGACGCAATATACAATAAGAGGTGAAGTCATGCCGTATCTTTTTCGGAATAAAGGTATTATCATAATTACATTCATAGTGGTTTTGCTGATAACTGGTTCAGCGCCGGTTTATGCCGGTTCTTTGGTTCCTGCGGCTGAAAAAAAGGTGATTAATATTCCGGGCGGAACGGCATATATCGACGGGTATTCCGAATTTAGCTGGGATTTGCAGGAGCCCGTTGAATTGGTTTCAAAAAGATTGAAAGCTTCGTTTAAAACAATGTGGAACCGCAATACTCTTTACCTTTTTGCACATGTATATGATACCGAAAAAAACAGTAATGATACTGTAGAAATATTCATTGGCGCGTATGACACGAACGCTGTTGAAGGAAACCTGCATTATAAATTAAATTTTGACGGAAGAAATGTAGAAGGCGCAGATTACTCGGTAACGGCGCTGGATGACGGCTATGTCGTCGAAGCGGCGGTTTCGATGCATAAAAACGCCGCACCGGGCGAAATTATTTCTTTTGATATCAGGATTGTCGACGCGGACAGCGAGTCAGTTATTTCATGGAACGATCCAGCGAACATGCAGGCTCACAATCCCAACAGGCTCGGACTGGCAATTCTGGGCAGGCGTTATAATGTTTCCTGCGCTATGTATGGAACACCCGTCATTGACGGTGAAAAAGATGAGGTTTGGAATAAGTCGGTTGAATTTGCAACAAATACATGGATAAAGGGCATTAAAGGAGCCGCCGCGAAAGTAAAAACCCTTTGGGATGAAAATAACTTATATGTATATGCACAGATAAACGGAGATCTTTCGGGCAAGTCTCCCGAAAACCCCTGGGAAAATGATTCGGTTGAAATTTTCATAGACCAGAATAACGGGAAAACTGAAAAATATGAGCCCGATGACGCGCAATACCGGATTGACTTCAAAAATGTGCAGTCCTTTGGAGCGGGCGCAAGTGCGGAAAAAATCAAGTCCGCTGTTAAGGCTGTGGACAACGGTTATATTGTGGAAGCCGCAATTGCACTTGATGCAATTGAACCCACGCATGGTACTCTTATCGGATTTGATTTTTTGGTTAATGATGACAGAAACGGTGATGGTATAATAGACAGCATTGTTTCATGGAATGACGGTACCGGTGAGGCATACGGAAATACTTCAAAATTCGGCATACTGAAGCTTGTGAATGATGACACGGTGGTTTTCAGCGATATTTATGATGTAGCCTGGGCAGAACGGCAAATTGAATTTCTTGCGTCAAAGGGCTTCTTAAGGGCTGTATCGGGGAAGCATTTCAAACCGCTGGATGATATAACCAGGGCGGATTTTCTGTATTTTTTGATAAATACACTGAATCTGAAAGCAGATTATTATGATAATTTCAGCGATGTGCATGAAGAAGATTATTATTATGAAGCCGTTGCAACCGCTAAAAAGCTTGGCATTACGTCCGGAATCGGCGAAAATATGTTCAAACCTGAGGAATGCATAACCCGCCAGGAAATGATGACATTTGTCGTAAGAGCGCTCAACGCGGCGGGAATAGTTTTTGAGCCTGCGGATATTTCAATCATTGAAGGATATATAGATTATAGATATATTTCGGATTACGCGGCCGAAAGCGTTGCAATCCTTGTAAGGGAAGGCTTGGTACAGGGAAGCGGAAACAGGCTGAACCCCCTTCATAACTTGACCAGAGCCGAAGCCGCGGTTCTGCTGTACAGAATATATACCGAAATATTGTTCAGATGATATCGTATTATAATTACTATTTGTCCCCGTCGTGGTAAATTTGATCAAGAATAATTACAAGGGCAAGGATAAAAGCGTGGTTTTCGTTGTCTGTAACCGAAACACCATAGGTATCGGATAATGAAAACCATTTTTTTGACACAACGGCAGCAGGAGTTCCATTTTTATATATTGTAAAGTCGTATGCGAGAAAATTCCCTTCTATGTTAAAATAACCGTAAGTGCTTGTTATGTCAAAACTCGGCCTGAACAGCGTGAATCTTTTTTTGACATTTGCGATCTCGATGCCGTTTTGATAAATTGTATATTCAGGCAGGAACCTGAAAAGTTTCTGTTCAATATAGAATAATTCACGATCCTGCATATCCGTAAGGAATAACTTGTTTCCGACAGTCAGAATTTTACCGTATACCTTATAGCAGTCCTCGTTGAATTCGTTTTTTATCGTAAAGCTGTCTCTGAAAGAAAAAATTTTTTGCCTTATTAAATATTTCATATACTGATCCTCCTTATTTCCACATTTAAATAATAGCATATTAT
>JAAYXD010000262.1 GCA_012516065.1 Clostridiaceae bacterium | reverse complement strand
GGCAGGCATACTGCACCTTTTTCCCAAGTTTTCACCATTTTGCAGCGCTTTTTTAATATTATCGCACTTTATGCTGTCTATCGTTCTGCACTATTGGGCAACATAACCTGGCTTCTTTTCATCCCACACAACTTTTTATCACCGTAACAGGTTTCAGTTCATGCTTTTTCACCAACAATTATGCTGACAAGTTTTTTACGGAGGTATTTTCCATGAATAACAAACTTAAAGAAAAAATTGCTTTGTTTCGCTTTTCACTTATCGCTCCCATACTAAACAATACCTTCACAGAACCTACTGTTAAGGCGTATCTTGAAACCATATGCGCCAAAGTCCATGATGTTCCGCACTTCGGAAAACGGGAATATGCTCCTTCCACCATAAAAGGATGGTACCTCGCTTACCGCAAATATGGCATTGAAGGGTTGTACCCTTCTGAACGGAGCGATAAAGGCAAATCCCGCTCTTTGAATGAAACCGCCAAACAGTATATCATTGATGCCAAAACACTTCGTCCTGAACGCTCTGCAAAAAGCATATACCTTGAATTAATAGCCAGAGGCATTATCACTTCCGGGAATGTTTCTCTCTCAACCGTCCAGCGTTTTATTCTGCACAATAATCTTAATAAGCCTGAACCTGCCCATAAAGATCGCAGAGCTTTCGAGATGGAATTTCCCGGCGATTGCTGGCAGACTGACATTAGTATGGGGCCTTATCTCACCATCAATGGCAAAAAACTTAAAACCTACCTTATTGCCTTTATTGATGATTCCTCCAGGGCTGTCATGGCATGCGCCTTTTCCTTTGACCAGAGTTTAACTTCTGTTCTGTCCGTCTTTAAAACCGCCGTTCAAAGGCGAGGTATTCCCAAGAAATTATTCATGGATAACGGCAAGGTATTTCGCTCAGAACAACTGCAATTTATTTGTGCTTCCTTGGGTACCATTGTTTCTTATGCTCAACCTTTTTCACCCCAAAGTAAAGGGAAAATTGAAAGATGGTTTCAAACACTTCAAAATCAATGGCTTAACCTCCTTGATTGGTCCGCCGTTTCCTCCATTGAACAGCTTAACCAGCTGCTTTATGACTACGTCGAAAACCACTATCATCAAACTGTCCATTCAGCTATTAGTGCCAAGCCCATTGACAAGTACATTCAGCATATAGATCGTATACGCTTTGTACCTTCAAAACAGGAACTTGATTTCATTTTTCTTTATCGTGTCACACGTAAGGTCAAGAATGATGCCACTATTACTATCTTGAATACTCTCTTCGAAGTCCCGTCTAAGTTTATTGGTGAACAAATCAAAGTGCGTTATGACCCAACTCAGCCGGATAAAGCATTCATCTTCGATGATAATGGTAAATGCATCGATACCATCTATCCCGTTTCTAAAATAGATAACTCCAGAGTAATTAGGGCAAAGAATAATAATCCACTCGATTTCTCACCTTTTAATGTTAAGGAGGCGAATATCTAATGTTCAATGTTTATTATGCACTCAATTTCAATCCCTTTACCAATGAAATTGATACAAAATATTTCTTTCAGTCCAGGGATTTTGTACAGGCTTCAGCTCGCCTGGAACTCCTGCGGCAGCATAAAGGAATCGGCTTGCTGAATGGTGAACCGGGCTGTGGCAAATCCTTTGTTTTAAGATGTTTTGTATCTTCTCTCAACAAAAGTCTCTACAAAATAGTATACATTCCCATCACCACCCTGACTGTTAAAGAGTTTTATCGGGCTCTCTGTGATGGATTAGGGATTATCCCTGCTTACAAAAAGGTAGATATGTATAAACAAATACAGGAATCCATCTATACCTACGTTTCTAAAAATATCACTCCAGTTATTATCATAGATGAAGTACAGTTTATTTCAAACAGTATACTGGATGATTTAAGGCT
>JAAYXD010000142.1 GCA_012516065.1 Clostridiaceae bacterium | reverse complement strand
AGCTTGCACTGCCCGATGAGGTTCGTAAGCAGCATATCCAGTTATATTAAAAAAACGGAAGACATAAAAATAGTTAATATACGGAAATAAAAAACAAATAAATCAGCAGTAATAATTGTGGGATAAAAATTTGCAACTTTTGAAATAAAAAATTGCAAAAAATTATTGACTACTTTTGTATAATTGTATACAATAGTAAAAAATTATTTTCACCCAGGGAAGTTATGTTATTGAAAACCTTGCCATTAATGGGTTTTATGCTTACATATAAAGTACAAAAAAGAAAACCGCGGTGAAACAAAAATGCGATATGATAAACCGGATGAAGTTGGCTCGAGTCGGCCGCTTCATGGTAAGATTTTTGAAAAACTGGAAAGCAGTATCTTGAGCGGGAAATATAAGTACGGCGATACGCTTAATGAAATAAAGCTGGCTGAAGAAATGGGAGTAAGCCGTACTCCTGTCCGCGAAGCGCTGCGGCAGCTTGAACTGGAAGGCCTCGTCGCGTATATTCCCAACAAAGGCGTAGTTGTGCGCGGGCTGTCGAAGGAAGATATAAAGGATATATACGAGATACGTTTAGTGATCGAAGGCATGACGGCAAGACGGGCAGCCGAGAATATAACCGACGAAGAACTGGCCGAACTTAAGGAATATATTGAACTGGAAGAATTCTATACCGCGCGTGATGACGCCAAACAGCTATCCAGGCTTGATACATGTTTCCATGAAACAATATACAAAGCGTGTGGTAGCCGTCTATTAGCAAAAACTTTAAAAGCGTTTCATAATTATGTAAAAAGCGTAAGGGATATTTCACTATCAAGTCCTGAACGCGCAAGGGAAACGTATTTGGAGCATAAGGCCATTTATGAAGCCATAAGGGACAGGGACCGCGAGTTGGCGGAAATACTTATGGAACAGCATATAAGAAACGCGACGGCATTTATGGAAAAGCAAAGCCTCGCTGCAGATAAAGTAGAATAAAAGGGAGGATAACTATGAAATATGAATTTACGCTTGAAGAGTTGGAGCAATATTACGAGAAATCAGCGGAAAGAATTGATAGCGACAGCTACTACAGCCCTGATTTGTTTGCTAAGTACAATGTAAAACGCGGGCTCAGAAATGAAGACGGAACAGGCGTTGTTGTCGGTTTGACGGAAATAGGCGATGTTCATTCATACGTTATAATCGATGGCAAAAAAATACCGCAGCACGGTCGTCTGATATATAGAGGTATTGATGTATACGATCTTGTGGATGCGTGCATGGAGGAAAACCGTTTTGGTTTTGAAGAATGCGCATATTTGCTGCTGTTCGGAGAACTGCCGACGTGGGATCAGCTTAACGAATTTAATGCTGTTTTGGCATATAACAGGTGCCTGCCCGAAGGATTTGTGCGCGATATAATAATGAAGGCGCCAAGTATAAATATTATGAATAAGATTGCATATTCCATCCTTGCCGCTTATTCATATGACAAAAACCCGGAGGATACAAGCGTAAAAAATCTTTTCAGGCAAAGCATGGAAATAATCTCCCGGTTTCCGCTGATGGCTGCTTACAGTTACCAGGCAAAATCGCATTACCATCTCGGCAACAGCCTTTTTATACATAAACCGCAGCCTCACCTGAGTACGGCGGAAAATATTCTGTACCTAAGCAGGCCGGACTGCTCATATACCCCGCTTGAAGCGGCGACACTCGATACTGCACTGATCCTGCACGCGGAACACGGCGGCGGGAACAATTCAACGTTTACGAGCCATGTTGTCGCGTCAACCGGAACCGACATTTATTCGTGCATAGCGGCGGCACTTTGTTCGCTGAAGGGTCCGAAACACGGCGGAGCCAATCTTAAGGTCATGGAAATGATGGACGAGATAAAACGTAATGTTAAAAACTGGAACAGCGACAGTGAAGTTCGGGATTATCTCGCAAAGATACTGAGAAAAGAGGCTTATGACCGTTCAGGACTGATATACGGTATCGGGCATGCCGTTTATACTCTTTCGGATCCGAGATGCGTACTGCTGAAAAAGAAAGCGAAGGAATTGGCGGCAGAAAAGGGCAGGATGGAAGAATATGAGCTCTATGAAAAAGTTGAACACCTTGGAATCGAAGTATTCAAAGAAATGAAAAAAACAGATAAAGCAATGTGCGCGAATGTGGATTTTTATTCCGGGTTTGTATATAATATGCTTAACATTCCGGTTGACTTGTATACTCCGATTTTTGCAATCGCCCGCGTGGTCGGCTTTTGCGCGCATATAATCGAAGAGGTCATTAACGGCGGACGAATCATAAGACCGGCGTACCAGAATGTCAAAGAATTGGCGGAGTATGTTCCGATAGATAAAAGAAAGTAAGGATAAAAACAAATATCATGATAAAACAGGCAGCTGAATAAAAACGGCTGCTTGTTTTTATTCCGGTTTAAAAAAATCAGAACGTATCCGTTTTGTACTCATAAAAGCACTCCCCGACTTTATCGAAGCCTCTCCGCAGGAACCGCCGAATCGCTTGCGTGTATTGATTTACCTATTTTTTATGGTAAAATAGGTTTATTATAGATATATGTTTTCGGGGTGGGCCGATTGTTTTTAAAATCTATTGAGATACAAGGCTTCAAATCTTTTGCGGATAAAATAAATCTTCATTTCGATAAGGGCATTACATCAGTTGTTGGCCCTAACGGAAGCGGAAAAAGCAATATTTCTGATGCGGTTAGATGGGTTCTTGGAGAGCAAAGCGCAAAATCTCTCCGCGGCAGCAGGATGGAGGATGTAATCTTTGCGGGAACGCAGCACAGGAAACCCGTCGGATTTGCTTACGTTTCACTTACGCTCGACAATTCGGACAGAACAATACCGTTGGATTATTCTGAAATTACCATATCGCGCAGGGTATACCGTTCAGGAGAGAGCGAATATTATATTAATAAAACATTGTGCCGGATGAAGGATATCCATGAATTGTTCATGAATACGGGCATAGGCAAGGAAGGGTATTCGATAATCGGACAGGGCAGGATAGACGAGATTTTAAGCACACGCTCCGAAGACAGGCGCGCTATTTTTGAAGAAGCGGCCGGTATAATGAAATACAAGGCAAGAAAAAAAGAAGCGCTGCAAAAGCTTGAGAATACAAAACAGAACCTTCTCAGGATAGACGATATTATTATGGAACTCGAATCCCAGTTGGAGCCTCTTAAGGATCAAGCCGAAAAAGCGAGAAAATACCTTGAGCTCAGCGGCGAACTGAAGGAATTGGAAGTTTCGATGTACCTTGACAGTATAGAAAAGAACCAGGCTAAAATCAGGGAAATGGAAGACCTGTTCGGTAAAATCCGGCAGGACATTCAAAATGAAAACGAGCGTATTGAGAAAAAGAAGCAGGAGAACCGTGAAAAAGCCGAACGTCTGGAAAAGCTTAAGAATGACCTTGAAGCTATCCGAAATGAGCTGTTTGAGATAGACAGGGAAACAGGCCGGTTTGAAAACCGCATTCAAATTAACGAAGAAAAGATTAAAAGCCTTGAATCGGGCAATATTGCCGCAGATCAGGACATTGAAGGGACAAAAGCCAGGATAGAAGCGATTGACAGGGACATTGAAAAAAGGAACAAAAGGCTTGAAAACCTGGAACGCGAACACGAAAACTACTCGAACCTGCTTGCCCGGGCGGAGCAAAAGCTCAGTGAAATCATTGCCCGCCTTGGTGAAAAAGAACGTGAAATTGAACTGATGAAGCAGGAGGTAATGGATAAGCTTGACGATTTGTCCGAATCGAGGACAAGGCTTAACAGCCTGAAAAATGAGAAAAAGACTTTGGAGGAAAGACAGCGGAAGGTAAGCGACGAGATCAGGAAAATAATGCTTGATCGCGACCAGGAAAGCCTTCGCCTCGAAGAAGAGATTAATAATTTGCAAAAAGCAAAGGAACTGCTCGCAAAACAGAAGGAAGAATTAAGCGAAAAGGAACGCTGCTTCGAACAGGGGAAAAGTGAGATTGAACAGCTGAGGGATGAACAGAATAAAGTGCTGCAGGAGCTTCAAAGCACAAATTCGCGCCGGAAAGTTTTATCGGATATGGAAAACAGCCTTGAAGGTTACCAGCACAGTGTCAGAGCTGTCCTTAAGGCATGCGGTGAAAACGGCGGCTTCGGCGGCGGCGTTTACGGCGCGCTGGCCCAATTGATCAGCGTTAATGAACGTTATGAGACGGCTATCGAGGTTTCGCTGGGCACAGCCCTGCAGAATATTGTAGTTAAGGATGAACTGACGGCCAAAGCGATAATTGAGTACTTAAAGGCAAACAATATCGGCAGGGCTACCTTTTTGCCTGTTTCATCCGTTAAGCCGCGTGTGCTCGATCAGAATACGGTAAATGAGCTTAAGCAGGAGAAAGGTTTTTTGGGTCTTGCGCCGGACATGGTTCAGTGCAAAAAGACATACAGGGATATTATTCTTAACCTTCTCGGAAGAACGGTTGTTGTTAACAATATCGACGACGGGATAGCGATATCCAAAAAATACGGCTACAGTTTTCGCGTTGTTACATTGGACGGGGAAATATTAAACCCCGGAGGTTCTATAACAGGTGGAAGCAGGCCTTCAAAAACATCAAGCCTTTTAAGCAGGAGCCGCCTGATAAGGGAACTGGAAAAAAGAGCTGAAGCATTGTCAAAACGAAATAAACAGCTTGAGGCCGACTGTGAAGTAAAAGCGGCGCAGCTTGTTGAAATGGAGGAAAATATAAACCGACTCCGCAAAAATTACCAGGAGCAGGAATTAGTTGTTTTAAAACAGGAACAGTTTGTTTCAGGCGTAAAAGAGAGTATCGGGAATATGGCCGCAAGGCAGGATATGCTGCAGGTTGAGTACAATGAGCTTGGGACAAATATTAAATCTATCGGAGAGGATATAGAACAGGAGCAGAAAAAGCTTTCGTCAATTGAAGAGAGTATAGAACTGCTCAGAAAAACGATTGAAGAAAATCAGTTGAAAAACAAGGAAGAGCAGGCAAGCCGCGACGCGGTTCACATGGATATAAACGATTATAAGGTATCCGTAAATTCGATAATCGAAAGCATAAATCAAACAAAGGAAACGATAGAGCGGTTGAATGAAGAAAAGAAGCTTCTTGCCGAAAACATTCAAAAAAGGCTTGAAGCACAGGTGAAAAACAATGAAAGGATAGAAGCGTTAAAATCGGAAATTTCCGGCATAAAACAAAAGATACAGGGATATAACGAAATAAAAACCGGAAAAAGCCTTAAGTTTGAGGCACTTCAGGATGAGGTTTCCGTCCTTGAAGAAGATGTATCACAGATGGTGGATACATTGTCGGAGCATAACGAAACAATCCGTGCACTGCAGGAGGAGTACGGCAAACTGGAAGTCAGGCAGGCAAAATTCCAGACCGAGCTTGAGGCCATTCAGAACCGTTTGTGGGACGAGTATGAGTTAACCTATCAGACTGCGGCGGAATACAGAAAAGAAATACAAAGCGTCAGGAAGATGCAGGAAAGGATAAACGAACTTAAAGCGGCAATACGGGAGCTTGGTCCGGTAAACGTGTCGGCTATTGAAGATTACAGCAAGACGATGGAGCGCTACCGTTTCCTCACAGCCCAGAAAGATGACCTTATAAAGTCGGAAGAAAACCTGAACCGTGTTATCCAGGAAATGACATCAATTATGAAAAAGCAGTTTCTTGAAGAGTTTCAGAAAATCAACTACAATTTCAACATGGTTTTCAGGGAGCTTTTTGATGGAGGCAGGGCTGAGGTAATTCTTGTAAACCCGGAAGACGTTCTTGAAAGCGAGATAGAAATAATAGCGCAGCCGCCCGGGAAAAAACTGCAGAGCATGCTTCTTCTTTCCGGCGGTGAAAGAGCGCTGACAGCCATAGCCCTGCTGTTCGCGATATTAAAAATGCGCCCCGTACCGTTCTGTATTCTTGATGAAATTGAAGCAGCCCTGGATGACGCGAACGTGTATAAATTTGCCGAGTATATCAGAAAATTTACCGATACGACTCAGTTTATCATCATTACGCACAGAAAAGGGACAATGGAGTACTCAGACGCATTGTACGGTGTTACAATGCAGGAATATGGAATTTCATCCGTTGTTTCGCTGAAACTTGATGATATGAAAAAAGCAGGGGCAGGATAATAAACGATAAACAACCCGCGTAAGTTTTTTCTTTTTTAAATTCGAACATTAATCTAATTACGCAAGTGGACAGTACAGAAAACGGAGGAATAAACCAATGAATTTTTTCAGCAAACTTAAGAACGGCCTGAAAAAAACGAGGGACAACATAACAAAAAGGATAGACAATCTCCTCATGTCATTCGGAAAGATAGATGAAGAACTGTTTGAAGAACTCGAAGAGATACTTATCACATCGGATATCGGTGTTGATACATCGCTTAAAATAATAGAAGAAATAAAAACAAGAGTGAAAAAAGAAAAAATCACGGACGCGATTCAAGTAAAAAACATATTGAAAGAAGAACTCCTGAATATTGTCGGGAAAGAACAGCCGATGTTGAGACTTGGAACAAAACCATCGGTTATTGTGGTACTTGGGGTTAACGGCGTTGGGAAAACAACTTCAATAGGGAAAATATGCAATTTGTTAAAGCAACAGGGGAAAAGAGTGCTTGTAGCAGCCGCGGATACTTTTCGCGCCGCTGCGATAGATCAGCTTGAGATATGGACAAAAAGGGCGGGAGTTGAGATAATCAAGCATACGGAAGGTTCGGATCCGTCCGCGGTCGTATATGATGCCATTGCTGCCGCAAAAGCCAGGGATTTTGATGTTATTGTATGCGATACGGCAGGAAGGCTGCATACGAAGAAAAACCTGATGGAAGAACTTAAAAAGATTTTCAGGATAATAAAGCGCGAACTGCCTGACGCCGATATTGAAACACTCCTTGTTCTTGACGCGACTACGGGACAGAACGCGGTATCGCAGGCAAAAAGCTTTACGGAAGCATCGGGCGTAACGGGCCTTGTGCTGACAAAACTTGACGGGACGGCCAAAGGAGGCGTCGTCGTCTCAATAAAATCCGAACTCGGCCTGCCCGTTAAATTTATGGGTGTGGGCGAGCAAATAGATGATCTTCAGCCGTTCAATCCGGTCGAATTTGTAGATGCCTTATTTGCATAGACGAGGCCTGCCGATTTATTAGCACTGTCAGGCTGAAAAAGGGACTTGACAAATAAATTCAAATTTTATAAGATAGTGAAAATTTATCTGTTATGCCTGATGCGGAATGCTGAAAATATCTTATGGAAAAGGAGGAGAAGACAATGGCAATCATATACGAAGAGGTATCAAGAACGTTCAGCGAATTTTTACTGCTGCCCAATCTTACAACAAAGGATTGCTCCCCGGCCAATGTAGATTTGTCCGTACCTCTTGTAAAGTTCTCAAAAGGACAGGAACCTTCGATGAAACTGAACATACCAATCGTATCCGCGATAATGCAGTCAGTCTCGAACGACACATTGGCAATCGCGCTTGCAAAGTGCGGAGGCCTTTCATTTATCTATGGTTCCCAGCCGATAGAAAGCCAGGCCGAAATGGTCAGGAAAGTCAAGAAACACAAATCAGGATTTGTTGTCAGTGATTCAAACGTATCGATACACCACACTCTTAAAGACGTCCTTGAAATAAAGGAAAAAACCGGGCATTCAACGATAGCAGTTACGGAAGATGGAACTGCGACGGGAAAGCTGTTGGGCATTGTAACCGGCCGTGATTACCGTTTAACCAGGGATCCGCTCGATAAAAAGGTAGCGGATTTCATGACTCCGCTTAAGGATTTGATTGTTGGCAAGCTTGGAATAACGTTGAGCGAAGCGAACGATATTATTTGGGAATACAAGCTTAACTGCCTGCCTATCGTCGACAGTGACGGCAATCTTCAGTACCTCGTTTTCAGAAAGGACTACGATGATCACAAACAAAACCCCGAACAGCTTCAAGATGCGAAGAAAAGGCTTATGGTAGGCGCGGGGATAAACACGCGTGATTATAAGGAAAGGGTTCCGGCTTTGCTTGATGCCGAGGTCGATGTTCTTTGCGTCGATTCTTCCGACGGATACACAGAATATCAGAGAGAAACGATTCAGTATATTAAAAGCAATTTCCCGGATGTGAAAGTCGGCGGAGGAAATGTCGTTGACAGGGAAGCGTTTTTGTATCTGGCCGAATCCGGAGCAGATTTCATAAAAGTCGGAATTGGCGGCGGTTCGATTTGTATTACGCGTGAACAAAAGGGAATCGGGCGCGGCCAGGCAAGTGCCGTTATAGAAGTTTCGAAAGCCCGCGACGAATATTATGAAAAAACCGGCGTTTATATACCGATATGTTCGGACGGCGGCATAGTTCACGATTATCATATAGTGCTCGCGCTCGCGATGGGCGCGGATTTTGTAATGATGGGCCGCTATTTTGCAAGGTTTGATGAAAGCCCTAACAAGAAAGTAAAACGGGGCAACAGCTATGTTAAAGAATACTGGGGTGAAGGTTCGAACAGGGCAAGAAACTGGCAGAGATACGACCTCGGTGAAAGCACGAACCTGAAATTTGAAGAGGGCGTTGACAGCTATGTGCCTTACGCCGGAAAACTGAAGGATAACCTTGACGTAACACTCAGTAAAATCCGCTCTACAATGTCTAGCTGCGGTTCAAGAACGGTGAAACAGCTTCAGCAGACCGCGAGAATTGTTATTGTTTCGTCGACAAGTATAATAGAAGGCGGAGCCCACGATGTTATTCTGAAAGAAAGCGAATATTAAAAAGCAAATATTAAAAAAAGGTGCTGCATGGTATCGCATGATATATCCGGCAGCACCTTTTATTTGTTATTTGTTTGCAAGATTCAAAATATTAAGCACATCACTCTTTTTTAAGCGGAAGAAATTTCCCATGGTGTATCTGTCTCCGCCTATTGCCTTGTCCGCCATTTCTTCCAGCCTGTCTGACGGTACTCCAGGCTGTTTAAGGGTAACCGGCAGGCCAATGGAGGAAAGGAAGTTTCAAACCTTGATATCCCTTCAGTTATGGTATCTTTATACCACTTTTTTGTTATAAGTACGCGATAATGAATATTTCACATTGAATACGATCATACTTATGAAAGACAAAATATACATGGAGGTTTCCATTTGGAATCAAAGGTGTTTTTTGTTAACCAGGCTGATGATAAAAAGTCCGATAATGAAAAAGATAAAATTGATAAGATAAAAGAAATGGGTACGGTAACCGTACAGGAAAAAGGCAGAAATATTCACTGTCTGACTATTATAGGACAGATTGAAGGGCACCTCGTGCTGCCGCCGCAGAATAAGACCACGAAATACGAACACGTGATACCGCAGCTTGTAGCGATTGAAGAAGATCCGAATATTGACGGGCTGCTTCTTGTGCTCAATACCGTGGGCGGGGATGTTGAAGCCGGCCTCGCGATAGCGGAGATGATCTCAAGCATGTCAAAACCGACCGTATCATTGATATTGGGAGGCGGGCACAGCATCGGAGTTCCTATGGCAGTATCAACGAGGTATTCGTTTATTGCGCCGTCCGCGACAATGACGATTCATCCCCTTAGATTAAGCGGCATGGTTATAGGGGTTCCGCAAACGTACGAATATTTCGACAGGATGCAGGAAAGAGTTGTTGAATTTGTTTCAAAGAATTCAAATATTTCAAAGGAAAACTTCAGAAAATTAATGCTTAAGACCGGCGAGCTCGCTAACGATGTGGGAACCATTCTGTTCGGGCAGGAAGCGGTGGATCACGGAATAATAGATGAAGTCGGAGGGCTTTCAAGCGCTCTTAAAAAGCTTGATTCATATATCAATGAAGCAAGAATGCGGGCGGAAGGAAGTGGAAATGCTTGATTTATTCAATTGTTCCGTATGAACAGATATTTTATGACGCCCGCAGCGAAATGTCTTTTGTCGAAGTTACACTGCACGGGGAACGCGTTGTGCTATTAAAGAATAAAGATAATACGTATACGATTGACAGGCTTGTTTCGACAAATCCGAAAGCTTACCTGAATCCCGAGCTTATGCCCGGAACGCTTCTTATGGGTGTTACGATAAAGAATGATAATATCTTCGGCAGTACTTATTAAGTCTTATTATAAATCTCCATCCAGGGGTTTACCGCGGATATGCTATCCGTTTTCATTGTATGTCTGTACATGTCTGTGAATTTTTCATTCCTTATGTTTGGCATATGGTTTTAATTATATGTTAAATATTGTATTATAATGTATATGGTTGGAAAAAAGCCGTGCAGCAAATCAATCCGCTTCAGCTGATAACCGAAGTTACAAAAAAAGCGCTGTTCCGGAGAAGTTATATAAGGCAGACGCAGCAGGGAAAGCCTTGCGGTTAGGAGGAGTTTTGGTGAAGAATAAAACAGCTTTACTGATCGCGTTACTGATAATTATCGGACTGATTTCGGCAATTATAGTTCAGAACAGCAGAATAAATGAGTTAAATAAAAAAGTCAAGGCGATTAATGAAAACATAGCGCAGATTCGTTCTGAAATTGTCAGCGTTAGCACGGATATGGAAACGCAGAAAAAGAAAACAGAAGACATGCTTTCATCATCGGGGCAAACGGCAAACGCGGACACGGCCCTTGATGAGATAGAATATAGGCAAAGGGAGCATGAAAAAAGAATCGGCATAATTGAAAATACGATCGGGCTTCTTCCGGATGTTGAGCAAAGAACGGCTTATATCAGGCATATAAAGAGAGAAAACGGTCAGATAACGGTAGCGCTTGATTTTGTGGAGTGCTTTTGGGGAGAAGATGCAACAAAAGCCTCCGCAGAGGATGGAATAAACCAGGTTTTCGAAGACACGGGCGTATATATCAGGAACAATGATTTGACGGAAGAATTGTTCACGGTACCGGAGAGCTTTGTTATATACATACTTGATGATAAATATATGAGTCCTTATGGGACGGAGATCGTTAATCTTCTGACAGATGAAACATTAAGCTGCGAAAACGGCAGTTACCGTTTATTCGATATCCTGCTGTCGGGAGGAAGGATTGCCGCAATTGAAGAAAAACACATATCATAGCCGCTGCTTTTCATTACACGCATACAAAAAAGATTGATAAAAAATTAACATATACTATTGACTTTTTAATTAGGAAGAATATAATAAAAGATAATATTATATCCAGCAAACCTAATACAGCCGGATGAAGGTTGAGGGAGAGTGCCGGAAGGCACACCGAAGGAGTAAACCTCTCAGGTTACAAGACTTCAATCGGACGGGCCTCTGGAGAGACCATGAAATGGCGCCGAAGGGGCAAACCCGTGCTTATAAAAGCAGGGTGTATCTCTCAGGCAAAAGGACAGAGACAGTTTATTTATAATTATAGCGGAAATCCGCTATTATTATATGCTGTTTCATAGTTAAAATCAGAGGTCAAACGAACAGGTTTGACTTTATTCATTTAATGGAGGGATAAATGTGGCAAAAATAATCGTAACGGACAAAATGGCGCCCGAGGGTATTGAATACTTGAAAAGCAAAGGGCATGAAGTGTATACTCCGTTTGGAATATCGCATGAGGAATTGCTCGAAGTAATTGAAAAATATGACGCACTTATTGTAAGAAGCGCTACAAAGGTGAAAAAAGATGTTATCGAACGCGGAAAAAACCTTAAAGCGGTAGGAAGAGCAGGAAATGGCGTAGATAATATTGATGTTGAAGAGTGTACGAGACGCGGTATAGCTGTTGTAAATACCCCCGAAGGAAATATAATGGCAGCCGCTGAAATGGGAGTCGCATTGGCCTTCTCAATATTCAGAAATATCCCCCAGGCTCATTATGCTGCAAAACATAAGGATTTCAGAAGAAACAAGTTTGTAGGTGAAGAACTTGAAGGCAAGGTCGCCGGTATAATAGGCGTCGGAAAGATCGGTTCCATTGTTGCAAGAAAGCTTAAAGGAATAGGCATGAAGGTTGTCGGATATGATCCGTACGCGTCCGACGACAGGTTTACCAAACTGGGCATAATACGATGTGAAACCCTTGAAGACCTTCTGAAAATCTCGGATTTGATTACCCTCCATATTCCAAAAAGCCCGCAAACTATGGGGTTAATTGGAGAAAAAGAGCTTAAGATGTGCAAGAAAGGCGTGCGCATAGTAAACGTAGCACGCGGCGGCATGATTGATGAAAAAGCGTTGTATAATGCTCTCGTGGAAGGGCATGTAGCGGCAGCGGCGCTCGATGTTCAGGAGAAAGAACCTGATTTTACAAAAAAACCTGAAGAGCAGGATTACTGGAATCCGCTTCTTGATTTGGATAACGTCGTATTTACACCGCACCTGGGCGCATCTACGAAAGAGGCGAGCTATAACGTAAGTATAGGTGTTGCCGAGCTTATAGACAAGGTTCTGAACGGTGAGTTTGTTGCTGCGGTTAATATGCCTCCTATATCCGGAAATGTTGAGGAACTCAAGCCGTACCTTGAACTGGCCGAAAAACTTGGAAGCATTTACTACCAGGCTGAACACAACAGGGTTATAAAGATTGAGGTTATATACAGCGGTGACGTTGCGCAAATAGATACGAAATCAATAACACTTTCCGCACTGAAAGGTTTCCTGAAGAGCATGGGTGATAACGAGGTCAACTACATTAATGCCGAACTTAAGCTGAAAGAACTTGGCGTGCAGCTTACGGAGAGCAAGAGTACAACACTTGACAAATACACGAATTTAATCACCGTTAAATTTATAACACGGGAAAAGGAACTTTCGGTATCGGGAACGGTATTTTCAAAGAATGTGATACACATCGTCGATTTCTTCGGGTACAAGCTTGACTTTGAGCCTACACCGCATGTTATCGCAATTCAGAACATGGATGTTCCCGGAATAATAGGGAAGGTTGGCACGCTGCTTGGCTCAAATAACATAAATATCGCTGCCATGCAGTGGAGCCGTAACAGAAAAGGCGGAAAAGCGGTTTCATTCGTAAGCGTCGATGTTGAAGTTCCCGATGAAATAATTAAGCAGTTGTTAAGCATGGAAGGAATTCTCAGAGTTTCGATGCTGAATTTCTAGTTTCTTGTCACCCGTCTTCATCGAAAACACCCGAGCCACCCGCTGGTTGTATTACATTATTCTCGCGGGTCCTGGCTCGGGTGTTTCGTTTCCTTGGGCGGCATAGCATAAAATGACAGTATATCGGTAATAGTTTATGATGTCATGTAGTACAGATGTCATATCTGAATGTTTGGTCTGTTCAGCGGTTTGAATTTGTGATAATATACTGAATGAATGAGAGACGGAGGATAAGAATGACTGTAAAACTAGCCTGCATATCCCTTGGATGCCCTAAGAATTTAATCGACAGTGAAATAATGCTGGGCATGTTGAAACAGGGTATGTGCGAAATAACAACCGATATAGAAGAAGCTGACGTTATAATTGTAAATACATGCGCGTTTATAAACGACGCTAAAGAGGAAGCCGTTGACACGATACTTGAAACCGCGGAACTTAAAAAATACGGAAAACTGAAAGTATTGGCCGTTACAGGGTGTTTAGCTCAGCGTTACCGTGAAGAAATAGTTTCGGAAATACCTGAGGTTGATCTTGTTCTTGGTACGGGTAATATTGCCGAAATACAAAAGGCAATAGAACAATGTATCGGTGAAAAACCTGAAAGAAGGGTTTTTACGGATGAGCCGCGAGATATCGGGTATCTGGACAATACGCGCATGCTTTCAAGCAGCGGTCCTTCCCAATACCTGAAAATAGCCGAGGGATGCAGCAACCACTGCACTTATTGTGTCATACCGCGTTTAAGAGGGGCTTACAGAAGCAGGACATTCGAAAGCATTGTGAAAGAGGCCGAGTATCTTGCCGGCAGCGGCGCAAAGGAATTAGTCCTTGTTGCCCAGGATGTGAGCCGTTACGGAGAAGATTTGTACGGGGAAAGCAGGATAGTCGATCTTGTACGCATGCTTTCCGATATAGACGGAGTGAAATGGATCAGGCTCCTTTACTGTTATCCTGAAAGAATAACCGATAAACTGACGGAAGAATTTAAAAGAAATCCGAAACTTTTAAAATATCTTGATATACCGATTCAGCATGCATCGGACAAAATATTGAAACTGATGGGAAGAAAATGCGGAAAAAATGCTTTAGCCGAATTATTAACCAGGTTAAGAAAAGAAGTCCCCGGAATAATATTAAGAACATCACTGATCACGGGTTTTCCGGGGGAAACTGAAGAAGATTTCGGGATTCTCGTAGATTTTATTAAGAAATACCAATTTGACAGGCTTGGCGTTTTTGCGTATTCACGTGAAGAAGGCACCCCGGCTTATGCTATGAAGAACCAGGTTGATGAAGAGGTCAAACTTCAAAGACGTGACAGGATACTTGCTGTTCAGCAGGATGTAGCGGAAGCAAGGCTGAAAAAAAGAATAGGTAAAGTATATGAGGTTCTTGTCGAAGGTGTGGCCGACGACGGCATTTTCTACTATGGAAGATCTTATGCGGAAGCTCCCGATATTGATCCCGTTATTTATTTTACTTCTCCGGATCCTGTTGAAACGGGGGATTTTGTAATGGTAAAAATTGTTTCCGCAGACGGCACGGATCTTATCGGCCACAGGCAGGAAGCTTAAAAATGACTTAAGTTTTGCCGGCAGCGCTGAAAGGTGGTCAAAATGAATTTACCGAACAAGCTTACATTTTTGAGAATATTAATGATTCCCGTTTTTCTGTTGTTTATCCTGCCTGTTGGAAACAATGTGCTGCTTGTTCCCGTTTCTCCTGAAACCGGCAGATTTATCGCGGCATTTGTTTTTGTGGCTGCAGCTCTTACCGATTTGCTTGATGGTATTATTGCAAGAAAAAAAGGCTGTATTACCGTGCTCGGGAAATTCCTTGATCCGATTGCCGATAAGCTGCTCGTTGTTTCCGCTCTTATTGCTTTAATTCAATTGGACGAAGTTTCGGCATGGGCTGTTATCATCATTATTTCAAGGGAATTTATTGTACAGGGCATACGCATACTTGCGGCAAAGAATGAGGTTGTTATCCCGGCGGGTTTCCTCGGCAAGGCAAAAACGTTCACGCAAATGGTTGCGATTGTACTTATACTTATAAAAAACCACCCCTTTTCACTTGTCATATCCCTGCCGATAGGGCAGTACCTTCTTTGGATTTCGGTAATATTGACCGTTATATCCGGTTATCAGTATGTTAAAGAAAACATCACAAAAATAAAAGAATAGACCTGAGCGATCCTCTTTCATATCCCGGGCAATTAACCTGCTCCGCAGCTACCGGCATGCAGCTAGGCTTCGGAGCATATCACTGGTTCTGATTCGTTTTTTTCAACAACTATGCCAGGTAATTTTTTCAGCTTTTAAAAAACGAATATTGCATTACTTAAATAAATAGTTTATACTATT
>JAAYXD010000141.1 GCA_012516065.1 Clostridiaceae bacterium | reverse complement strand
TTTATAAATTCGATGAAGATACTCGAAAGACGAAACGCAGTCTCCGACCGTTTATGAATTAACCGGCGGGCTTAATTTTATACTCGTTACGTAGTCGGGAATGTCTTTTGCATTTCCGCTCATTGAAAACATAAAACGGACATTGTATTGCTCCGATAAAAACTTTACCTTGTCAAAAAAGGTTTTATAATCGGGATTCTCTTCGGAAACAGCGTCAAGCCGGTCAACATATATGGCCACAATATCAAAATTCGCGGCTATCATGCCGCTGATAAACCCATAAAAGGAGCGCAGACCATCAACCGGGAAGTCCCGGATGTTTACAAGCCTGATTTCGTGCTTCAGCCCGGTAATCAGTTTATTCCCCGTATCGATATACACTATTTCGCCCTTGCAGTCATTCAAAAAACGGTGAGCATCCTCGACAAGATACCTGGTCTTTCCGACACCTTTGCCGCCGTGCACAACCTTTATCATAAGCTATCCGCCTTTCATCCGCTTTCATCCTCTTTTTTGACGGCGTTATTTACCTTGCTTACCTCCATTTTCGAGATTGAAACCTCGTATGCGGTCCTTTCCTCCACTGTTCCGTCAGGCAATTTCTTTTGATACTGCCTGCTTTGGATCCTTCCCCAAATCCTGATATTGTCACCGATTTCAAGATGGCTCGCAAAACGCGCGTTCCTTCCCCACGCAATGCATGGGATATAATCGGATTTATTATATGCGCGGTTTACAGCAAGCAGAATATCCGATATTTCCCTTCCGAACGGGGTTGTGCGGTAGATAGGCTTTTTGCATATAAACCCGTTAAGGAAAATGCTGTTCGGAACCCGTGTTTCATCTATTGAATCGGATACAATGATATCTCTCGCAAAAACCGTAAGCATCAGCTTATGCTTTGAAGAGCTGTTGTAATTGTTATAGCTTCTGAACTGGCCATCTATGACAATTGTCCTGCCTTCACGGATTTCTTCGAGCGGTATCAGCCTTTCGGAAAACATTACAGGAATGAAATCATATGTATCGCTGAGTCTGGGCACTTTTACAGTAACCAGATAAAACCCCTCGCCATATATTTCATGACTGAATGTCGGTTCGGAATAAATGATACCCGACAAATTTGCGCTGTTATTCTCCATAAAGTTTACGGACATGGATAAACCCACTCCTCTCTGTCTTTCGTATATAAAATCAATTCATCTCATGTTATGATTATTCCGCATAATATGTTTTTAGAAGTTTTCTTTCTATATTTATATAAAACATACATTTATACGAACCAGTAAGGCCGAAAGGCCGTTCATAAATCTATTCATGGACTGTTAGGCAAATCCTCTGTACGTTTATCCATGTCATAAAAAATCGTCCATGCCCGGCAATATATTCAATAATTTATTGCCGTTTTTTCAGCACATTATACTATTGGAAGTTAATTCTATTATATAGCTAGAACTGTTGTTTCGCAACGTTTTTGTGCTTTTTTGTCGGATTTTGCCTAACAAAAATCATTTTTTATTCTATTCAGGCGAACACGTTCAAAAAACATCACCTTCTTTATTACTGCAGATAATTCAACTTATTCATGTCCACATCATTCAATACGGCAAACGATGCCGCCGCAAGAATGCTGTACGGATCGCCCGGCGTATTCCTGAGGTTAACGACAAATTCCTGCGGTTCGACGATATTGCCATTTGCCGATATCAACCCTTCTCTTATGCAGCACAGGAACTTCCCGTTTTCAAAAGGTTCGCCCATGCTCGACGTTGTTATATTCGAGTCCGAACTGAAGCCGTAAAATAATAACCTACCCTTTTCTACATCGGAAAAATTTGATGGTTTTATTATATCACTG
>JAAYXD010000140.1 GCA_012516065.1 Clostridiaceae bacterium | reverse complement strand
GCTTTTTATCGTATTGTAACGGAAAAAACCGGATTCTTGCTTTTATATATCAATTAAAAAAGCAACAAGAAATACTTATTGCTTTTAAACACGCTACAAATGCATATGCTTCTTTCATGTTTCTTGCCTCTAATAATCATAACGATATCGCTGCCGGTTGTCAATACTTTTTTAGCACTCTAAAAGCGAGAGTGCTAACCCGATTTATGCATATTTACCGGCGGGCGGTTCAGATGCTTTCGGTGACGATGGGCGACATGCATTTACATGTTCTTTATTTCGTTTATAAGCTCTTCAACAATTTTATCCTCGCTGATTTTACGTATTATTTTCCCTTTTTTAAACAGAAGTGCGCAGCCGTCTCCCCCCGCGATTCCTATATCCGCTTCCCTCGCTTCACCGGGGCCGTTAACTTCACAGCCCATAACCGCGATTTTGATCGGTTTCTCAATACCTTCCAGAGCTTTTTCCACCTGTTCGGCAACAGAATACAAATCGATCCTTGTGCGTCCGCAGGTCGGGCATGAAATGAATTCGATACCATAGCGGTATAAACCGAGCGATTTCAGTATTTCTTTTCCCGCCCTTACTTCCTCGATCGGATCCGCTGTCAATGAAACCCTGATTGTGTCCCCTATGCCCTTTGACAGTAAAGCTCCTATTCCAACTGCGGATTTTATCGTTCCCCGGTATAATGTTCCGGCCTCGGTAACACCGATATGAAGCGGGTATTCCGATTTTTCCGACATTAATTCGTATGCGGCTATCATAAGAGGAACATTTGACGATTTAATTGATACGACAATATCGTTAAAATCCATATCTTCAAGGATCCTGATATGTTTCTCCGCGCTTTCAACGAGCGCTTCCGGTGTTATACCGCCGTATTTCTCAAGAAGACTTTTTTCGAGTGATCCTGCATTAACACCAACCCGAATAGGAATTCCTCTTTCCTTCGCGCAGGACACAACACTCCTGACCCTTTCAGCCGATCCGATATTACCGGGATTTATGCGTATTTTATCCGCACCCATCTCTATTGCTTTTATCGCTAACCTGTAATCAAAGTGAATATCGGCGATAAGCGGTATTGATATGTTTTTTTTTATTTCCTTTATCGACAATGCCGCATCAATGTCCGGAACTGCAACCCTGATTATGTCGCATCTCTCTTTTTCAAGCGCATGGATTTGCGATACGGTTGCCTTTATATCCTTTGTATCGGTATTTGTCATCGATTGTACCGAAATCGGCGCGTCTCCTCCAATGTAAAGATTGCCGACCTTAACTTTTCTTGTATTTCTATTTTTCCGCCGGTTAACAGAACTCATCTTCATCACCCTTATCAATGCGGGGAAACGAAACACAATCCTCATTTACCTTGTTATAAGCCTCGGTATATCATTGACTACGGTTGCTATCAAAAGCATTATAAGTAGGAAAAAACCAACCATTGAAATCCATGCTTCTTTTTCAGGGTCAAGTGGTTTTCTGCGGATTTTTTCTATCAGTATTATAACAAGCTTCCCGCCGTCCAGCGCAGGAAACGGCAGCAGGTTCATCACTCCGAGGTTAAGGCTTAAAAACGCCGTTATCTGCAGCAGATACAGGAATTTCTCGGTAAAACCCGTTCCCATTTCCACTACATCTCCAATATACGCTACAATTCCGACCGGTCCCGAAATATCCCGGAAAGACGCTTTACCTGTAAACAGCCATCCCAATGTATAAAAAACCGAGCGGATTGTAGACAACGAGTTGCTTATTCCGCTTGCTATCGAACCGAAAAAATCTCCTTTTTTATAATCGAACCATACACCGAGGTCATAAAAAGTTTGAGTAGCATACGGGACCACATCATGTATTTCTATGGTATCGCCGTTTCTTTCAATCGTAATATCCACGGGCTTATCCTTCGTTTTCTTCAGATATGCGGACAAATCGCTTCTTCCGGCTATTTCGACATCGTCTATCTTTTTAAGAATATCTCCGGGAATCAGGCCGGCCTTTTCCGCCGGCGACCCTTTCTCCACCCTTTGAATGACATTACTGCCTTTTCCCTCGGCATTTTCGACAACTATACCAATAAGATATAACGGCGTTGTTTTTTTAGGGGTAACGATTGTCCTCATTATTCCCTTTTCGCCTTCGCGCCGGTACGCTATTTCCGTGGGACTTCCATCGGAAACATACAACAGAACCGATATATCGTTCGGATGGAATATATACTTGCCGTCAAACGATATTATTCTGTCTCCTTCCTTTATTCCTGCATCAGCCAAAGGCGAATCATCGTCAAGCTTTGCAATTACACGCGTGTTATAGCCCATTGAAAAAGAGATTATCGTCATAATAATAACAGCGATAAGAATATTCATTACAGCTCCTGAGGCGATAATTACGGCTCTAATCCACGCAGGCTTTTTGCTGAAGGAGCGTTCATCGTCGGAAGCTTCTTCCTCGCCCTCCATTCTGACAAACCCACCCATAGGAATTGCCCTGATAGAATATTTCGTTTCTTCCTTTTGCCATGAATAGATTTTTGGACCCATGAAAATCGAAAATTCTTTAACCTTGACACCCGCTTTACGGGCGGCAACAAAATGGCCCACTTCATGTACAAGAATTAAAAAACTTAATGCTATAACTGCCAATAATATATTCATACGAATACCTACTCCTTAACTATTTGAAGATCGTCGTTATTTACACAAATCATTAACACGGTTACCGGCGATGAAACCGCCGGGAATGCAAGCGCATTGCTTCTTCCCTTGCCCATTCGTCAACTTCTATTATATCACCCAATGCCGGATCCACAATTACTTTATGGTTATTCATAACATTTTCTATAATGTCCATAAT
>JAAYXD010000139.1 GCA_012516065.1 Clostridiaceae bacterium | reverse complement strand
TGTTTATACTGCTTAAAACTTCATTATCAATTTTATATAGTTCAAATTTTTCAATTTGCTCGATTAACTTCTGCGGATAATTGGAATCAGTAGCATAACCGGCCTGCCAAACTTCAAAGGCAGCTTCTTTATAATCTTTCGCGTTTAATACCTTTTCATAGCGTGGATTTTGCAATAGTAAGGCATAATCGATAATACTGTCGTTAACAGAGTTATATTTTTTAAATTTTGCATCTATGGTTATCCACTGATTACTAATATATTCTTTTGTTTGCTTAACAACATAATCACAACCACAACCGTCAGTCCACTTGATACCAAACAGGTTGTTTGCTTCTATGGCTAATATTGATGTACCCCAGTCCGATTCAAGTATTGCCTGTGCAATAGTTAATGAAGGCAATACTTTATATTTGTGATATATTTTAATTGCCTCAGGTTTAATAAGTGCAATAAAATCTTCTTGATTCTGCGTCATATTACATCCCTTCTTTTAGCCAAAAATCCACTTCCAGTCTGATTTGCTGTCTTTTTTACATGAATTTGTGTCATTATTTCCTGCTTAAAAGCTTCAAAACCAAGTTTGATATCCATTATCTTATTACGTAAACCATTATATGATTTTAATAATGTTCTTGTTCGTCATGCTTACTGTAATGGCATAAAGAGAGGCGTTGTTTGTGGCATAATAAAAACCCCCTTTTAGTTTTTAAAAAGGGAGTCCGTCAATTAAAAAACGGGTTTCGGATTGTTAAACACTGAAACCCTTGATATTACTGGTTTGGCGTGCCTGAAGGGATTCGAACCCCTGACCCACGGCTTAGAAGGCCGTTGCTCTATCCTGCTGAGCTACAGGCACATAAATAAATGGAGCGGGTGAAGGGAATCGAACCCTCACAGCCAGCTTGGAAGGCTGGTATTCTACCATTGAACTACACCCGCATTATACCGGTATCTCCGGCGACTTTTTAATTATACAGAGCGCATTTGTTTATGTCAATAGGAAACGGACACTATTCAAATCCGATTAATTCACAGTTACCGGCGGACATATAATAATTTATTAAGAATATTATACAACGAAATAGACCGGAAAATACGGCGGTTGTAAATAAAGCTCCTGTTTTCCGCTATTGAAAAAACAGCACCTGAACGGCAGCGGGCATATTCATGAAAGGGACAGAAAACCTTGAAACATCCGGCTTTGTCCGTTATAATTATATTAACGTAGGATTCAGCGTGTCTTGAGAATAAAACATCTCTATACCTGGATAATTATGAGGTAACCGTTATGCGCTTTGGAATCATCTCAAAAAAACGCTATCTTTTATTGATTATTGCTGCTGTTCTCACTGTTACAATGAGCGGATGCGATATTACGGCGCTTTTTTCCCGCAAAAATTTCAATCCATCGAAAATTTTAAGCATGCGCATCATCTCCGGAGATGGAAAAATATCGGAAATTACCGCTCAAAATGATTTGGAATTTTACATAAACGCGCTGAATACCGTAAGCTCTGACATAACGGGCATTCAAACCGGAAATAAGGCTGAATACAGGCTTGTCGTCAACGGCAAAAAGGACAGGCATTCAAAAGATATGCAGGTGTATATAAACAAATCTCTTGATAAAAAAGAGATTTTTATTGAAATAGACGGAAAACCGGGCAGAATAGATCCTTCTTATTTCCCGCAGATACTGCTTGATCCTGTCTTTGAATCCCTGTATGAAAACCGCGTTCCTTCAGAAATCGCTCTTTTTGACGGTTCCGGAAGCAGTGTCCGACTGGAACCGAGCGGATATGAATGGAATTACAGAAAAACCGATTTAAAATTTTACTTTTCCGTTAAAAACGCGGGTGAAAACGAAAAAAAAGAGAAAATAACAATGACCGGCGAATCTCTCCCCCAAATGGAATTGCCATATAAGCCCGATGCTGTAAAGCTGGATTTCCTGCTTGATAATGAAACGGTATATACCGCATCGGATCTTAACGCTTCCTGCCCGCTTGACGACGGTTTATACCAATGCGTCCTTGAACTGTCGTTTCACGAAAACGGCAGCAGGGATTTTTACGGAAACGCGGTATACATGTTCGATGTTCAAATAGATAAACCGCCGGAATTCAAAATATCTTCGGACTGGATATATCCCGGCGAACTTCTCGTTATTACGGCAAACAACGTGAACGATGATGAAACCGTAACGGTTAAGACGGATATAGATTTTAAGCCCAACGTATTCGGGGAAGGTCCCGAAAAAGTGATTTTACTGCCGGTAAGTTATTATCATAAAGCCGGAAAAACATATACAATAGAAGTATCGGCAGGAAATGAATCAAAAACATTCGAGGTCGAGCTTAGGGATAAAGAATTTATCATACAGTACCTGACCATCGATCCGAAAGTTGCGGCCGAAACACGTAACGACGCAAGCGCACGTGAAGTTGCCGAGAAAGTAGATCCGTTAAGGCCTGTGTGTGATCCTGTTAAGTACTGGGAAGGGACTTTCATACAGCCTGTTGAGGGCGGCAGGGTTTCTCCCAAAGATTTCGGAAAGAGGCGGTATGTGAACAACTCTCCGACATCATACAGGCACAACGGCCTTGACATAGGACAGGATGAAGGAACTCCGGTTAAAGCGGTCAATAATGGAAGGGTTCTTCTTGCCGAGTATCTTATCGGCACCGGTTACACTGTAATAATCGAGCACGGCTATGGGCTTAAATCATGGTATTATCATATGGTGGAACTGAACACCGAAAAGGACGCATTCGTGAAAAAAGGCGACATTATCGGGTATGTAGGATCTACAGGTTTTTCAACAGGCCCGCATTTGCACCTGTCGATATCCGTTAATGATGTTTATGTAAATCCCATGCCGTTTTTTGAAACAGGTGTTCCGCTGCAATAAATTTGTTTGACACTCGTACCAATACATGTTATTATAACTGTTAAAATAACAAAAAACCGGTAGATGTTTTTGTGCCAATTAAATATAGATGGTGATAGAGGTGCATTTTTTATCAGTAAGGCCATTGAGGTATATGGGTACCGGTGATTTGGCCCGAAAGGAAAAAATGCCGAAGGAAAATTACCCCCATAGGCAATTTTCCTGGTTATACAGTGAATAACTGTATAACTGTCATCAATATTATAATATTGATGGAGCGCTATCAGTAGTAACAATTTTTCCTTACATGCATCATTGACTGCTGACGTTTCTGTCGGCAGTTTTTTAATACCCATGCGGTGCCGCAGTTGTTGTAAAACAGCGGGATCTGTAGTATAAATAACTTGGAGGTTTTATTATGAAAAAGTACAAATTCGCTATAGTAGGTGCAACCGGAATGGTTGGCCGTACATTCTTAAAAGTTCTTGAGGAACGTAATCTTCCTATCGAAGAGATATACCTTTTTGCTTCAAGCAGATCCGCGGGTAAAAAAATTGATTTTCTAGGGAAGGAACGTGTTGTCGAAGAGCTCACGGAAAACTCGTTCGACCGCGGTATTGACATTGCTCTTTTTTCCGCCGGTGCAGGCACAAGTTTAAAATACGCCCCGATTGCGGCCGAAAAAGGATGCGTCGTTATAGACAACAGCAGCGCATGGAGGATGGACCCGAAAGTTCCTCTTGTTGTACCGGAAGTTAACCCTGAAGACATCAAATGGCACAACGGAATAATCGCGAACCCGAACTGTTCGACGATACAGGCTGTCGTAGCTTTAAAGCCGCTGCATGACAGGTATGTCCTTAAAAGAGTCGTCTATTCGACCTACCAGGCCGTTTCAGGTGCCGGAATGGGCGGATACAACGATCTTTTATACGGACTGAAAGGCGAAAGTCCGAAAAAATTCTGTCATCCTATTGCCGGCAATTGTATACCGCATATTGACGTATTTACAGAAAACGGCTATACAAAAGAAGAAGTTAAAATGATCAATGAAACCCGCAAAATACTCGGCCTCCCGAATCTTCGCGTAACTGCGACGACGGTAAGGGTACCTGTTTTCCACGGGCACAGCGAATCAATTAATATCGAATTTGAAAAACCTTTTGATTTGGATGAATTAAGGGATGTTCTCAGGAACGCGGACGGTATAGTTGTTCAGGATGATCCTGCGAACAACGTCTACCCCATGCCCATTTTGGCCGAAGGCAAGGATGAGGTTTTTGTCGGAAGAATACGCAGGGATGAAAGCGTGGAAAGCGGTGTAAACATCTGGGTTGTGGCCGACAACGTCCGTAAAGGCGCCGCTACGAATGCGGTCCAGATTGCACAAAAATATATTGAATACATGGAGAAGGAGTGATCCCGTGAAGCATCCTATTTTTAAGGGTTCTTGCGTTGCCCTCGTAACGCCTTTCACAGATGACGGAGTAAATTATGAAAAGCTCGAGGAACTGATTGAATGGCAAATAGAACAGGGAACCGATGCCATCCTGATCTGCGGAACTACCGGCGAAGCATCCACAATGCCTGATCCCGAACATAAGTCTGTAATACGTTTTGCCGTGGAAAAAATTAACGGCCGCGTCCATGTAATGGCGGGAACAGGCAGCAATGATACTAAGCACGCGATTGAGTTAAGCAGGTTCGCGGAATCTGTCGGCGCCGACTCAATACTTTCGGTTACTCCTTATTACAACAAAACGACACAGGAAGGTTTGTACCAGCATTTTAAAGCAATAGCGGAATCGGTTTCCATTCCCGTCGTGCTTTATAATGTTCCTTCCAGGACCAACCTGAATATAAATCCCGAAACACTGAAGAGGCTATCCGAGATAGAAAACATAGCCGCAATAAAAGAGTGCAATCTCGGACAGGTTGCAAAGACAAGACTGCTTTGCGGAGATAATCTCATAATATACTCCGGAGAAGACGGAAATGTCGTTCCTTTAATGGCCCTTGGCGGATACGGCGTTATTTCCGTAATGGCCAACATAATTCCCGCTGATACACATAAAATGGTTACCGCTTTTCTGGAAGGGGATCTGGAAACAAGCCGTCAAATACAGATAAAAACGGTAAACCTTGTAGATGCTCTTTTCTGCGAGGTAAACCCGATACCCGTCAAGGCTGCGATGAACCTTATGGGTATGAATGTCGGGAAGTGCAGAATGCCGCTTGTCGATATCAGCGCAAAAGGTCTTGAAACCGTTCGGAAAGCGCTTATCGAATACGGTTTGATATAAACCCTTTCGCCATATCTGCAAAAGAAAGGATGAGCTTGCATGGTAAAAATCTTGCTGTGCGGATGCAATGGAAAAATGGGTCAGGTAATAACCAAAATAGCACGCTACCGCGAGGATGTAAAAATAACTGCGGGATTCGATATCAGCCAGTCGGTTTCGAATGACTTTCCCGTGTTCACGCGCCTTGATGATTGCAATGTCGCGGTTGATGTAATCGTTGATTTTTCTCATCCTTCAGCGCTGCAGAATATTCTGGATTATGCCGTATCGAGGAAAATACCTCTTGTCATCGCCACCACGGGATTATCCGATGAACAGCTGTCGAAGATAAAACAGGCCGCCGCTTCGACACCGATCCTGTATTCGGCAAATATGTCGCTCGGCGTCAACCTGCTGCTTGAACTTGTCCAGAAAGCCGCAAAGCTGTTATACACAAACTTTGATATTGAGATTGTTGAAAGACATCATAATCAAAAAATAGATGCTCCAAGCGGAACCGCCCTCGCGCTTGCCGATGCGATTAACCGGGCTCTTCCCGAAAAATACAGGTATGTGTACGACAGGCACACAAGAAGAGTGAAAAGAAGCAAGGATGAAATAGGAATTCATTCGGTCAGGGGCGGAAATATAGCCGGAGATCATACCGTAATTTTTGCCGGCAGCGATGAAATAATCGAGTTAAGGCATATTGCAAACAGTAAGGAGATTTTCGGCGTAGGAGCGCTGAAAGCGGCTGTATTCATGCACAATAAAGCACCGGGCTTTTATACTATGCGCGATTTGTTCGGTGAAATCAATTAACAAAAACCAAACGGGCGTTGTTAAACGCCCATTTTTTTATTGCAATAAACATACATAATAATTTCAATGCAAGGTATGCACGGCGAAAAGCTTAAAAATCAAACTACCGCCGCTTATTCCTGCTAATCCTTATTTTCCTGTTCCGTTCCTGTTTCTCCGGTTATTTCTTCGGTTGTATCATTGCTTGTCTGTTCGGCGTCTTCGGACGTTTCCTCCGGCTGCGCGTGCTTAATCATATACTTGTCAATTTTTCCATATACATAGAAATTGGTAATATAGCTTATAAAGCCGAATGTAAAGAATATTAACAGAATATAGCCGACAAAAGGCACGAAGTAAAACGGAACAATTATTATCGCAAAACAAACAATAATTATCAGAAGGTTCGGAATAAATTTCAATATCGCAAAAAGCAGAGCGTTTTTATATATCTGCCTGATTGTAAGCTGAAATGTAACCATCATCGGATATATATACATACTCA
>JAAYXD010000138.1 GCA_012516065.1 Clostridiaceae bacterium | reverse complement strand
GAAAAGGATTTATTTAATTATTTAAAAAATAAAGGGATTGGCTATTTTGAGTTCTCTGCAGAGTCAGAAAAGGTAAGGCAGTTTATCCTTAATCAATTTTCTTATAAAGGAATTCAAAGCGAGTATGAGTTTTCATTTCGCAGAAACAAAAGATATGAAAGGAATATCGCTGCTGTACCGGGGTATAAGATACGTAAGGTGGATTATGACTTTATAGAAGAACTGGAAAACGGTACATATGAAAACAAAAGCTTTTTGACTAAAAGATTATTGGAATCCTGGGGTACATATAACAATTTTATTAGTAAAAGTTATGCTTATGCTGCGGTTTTCAAAAACAGAATTGTTTCTGTGATTGCTGGTACAGCCAGATTTAAAAACATAATTCCGATTGATATTGAAACTGAGAATACCCATAGAAGAAAAGGTCTTGCTTATGTTTTGATACAGCATTTTGTAAATGAGTGTGTTTAAAACGGAATAACGGCTCAATGGGATTGTGTAGATTCCAATATAGCTTCAAAGGCAATTGTAAAAAAAGCCGGTTTTGATTTTTTGAGAAAAAGTACGGTCTATTGGTTTGATATATAATGTGGAGAATACCGCTTTTTATAACCTGGGTTGTGGCAGTTTTATAAAAAGCTATAAATGGTCGCGGAAAAAATAGTTATATGTTTAAATTGTGTGAGGTTAAAAATGTGGGATGAAATTGAAACGCCGTGGAAAATAGCATTCATGCAGGGATGGGAAGCATTTAAAAACGGCTCTGTTCCGATTGGAGCCGTAATAACCGATGAAAACGGCAATATTATATCAAAAGGACGAAACCGTATATATGAGAATGATTCTTTAAATCCGAAAATTGCTCACGCGGAAACCGAGTGTTTGTTGAAACTGGATTTGACAAAGTACCCCAACGTCAGGAATTACACTTTATATACGTGTATGGAACCATGCCCGATGTGTTTCGGAACATTCATCATGAGCAATTTCCGCAGGCTGAAGATAGCGGCAAGAGATAGCTACTGCGGAGCCGTATATTTTCGTGATGTAGACCCGTACATAAAATCGAAAAACGTACAGGTCGAATTCGGACCCGGCGTTCTCCAGGTTGTTCAGTTAACACTTCAATCCTATTTTGAAATTAAGGCATGCGGAGGTAAAATCAATCACATAGTTGAACTGTTTTACCGGGATTGTTCTGATGCCGTAGAAACTGCAAAAGATTTTTACAAGGATAAATACCTGGATTATTGCGCGCAAAGAAATATTGAATTCAGGGATGTTTTTAATGCCATTATTTCAAGCGCAAAATAAAACATAAGTAATTCCGGAAACTTGCCATATGATTAAAGAAGTTAAATTTTATGAAACAGGTGCAATAAACGATAATAAACTGGCATATGCCGTAATAGCGGCAAAATACCGCGGACAATGGCTTTATGTAAGGCACAGGGAAAGGGAGACATGGGAAATTCCCGGAGGACACAGGGAAGAAAATGAAACCATATATGATACCGCGTCAAGAGAATTGGTTGAAGAAACGGGAGCAGTAAAGTTCAGCCTGACTCCGGTATGTATCTATTCCGTAGTAAGAGAAGACGCTGAGCGGTCCGAAACTTTCGGACAGCTGTTCTATTCGGAAGTAGAAACGCTGGACAGCCAGCTTCTGTTTGAAACAGCAGAGGTTAAATTGTTTGATGACATACCTGATAATTTAACTTATCCTATGATCCAGCCCTTTTTGCACAGGAAAGTGGAAGAATTTCTGGAAAGCTGCAATTGAATGATTGCAATGTGCTAGTCTATAGCAGCCATCAGGATTTGTTCACATAATTCATTATACGATATCCCGAGTGCTTTAGCTTCCTGCGGGAGCAGGCTTGTAGGAGTCATGCCGGGCAAAGTGTTTGCCTCAAGACAGAACGGTTCGTTGTTTTTATCGAGGATAAAATCTATACGGGAATAGACACCAAGCCTTAAAATGTTATGTACCTTCAGCGCAATCGATTGCATTTTTTCCGCGATGGAATCATCAATATCGGCCGGGCATACTTCATCGGCCATGCCTTTTTGATATTTGTTTACATAATCATAAAAGCCTTTTTTAGGAATTATCTCAATTACGGGAAGCGCTTTTCCGCCCAGAATACCAACCGAAAACTCCCTGCCCTCTATTCTGTCTTCTATCATTATCGTTTTCTCATATAATTTCGCGTAATTAACCGCTTTTTGTAATTCGTAGGGACTTTCGACGATTGAAACACCGATGCTTGATCCACAGCTGCATGGCTTTACGACGCAGGGATATGTTACATTGCCGAAATCGCTGATATCGGAATTTTCGATATTGTATATATGCCAGTTCGGCGTCTTTATATTGTTCAGCAGCATAAGTTTTTTTGCGATATCTTTGTCCATTGCAAGCAAACTGCCGATATATCCTGTTCCCGTATATCGAATACCGAAAGAATCGAAAACAGCCTGTAATTGCCCGTTTTCGCCGATGGCTCCGTGCAGCGCGATAAAAACGGCGTCAGCAGCTTTACATAACTCGATAACATTTTTGCCGATCAAACTGCTGCCGTTGCCGGATTCTTTTTTTAACAGTTCCAGGTCGGGCTCGGTTGACGGAACCTGATAGCCGTACCTTACATCCGAGCTATTGTTAATGAACTTCGCTTTACTGATATCCGGCTGCCCTAAATACAAATCAAGCAGCAGCACATCATGCCCGTTTTCAATAAGGGCATTTGCTATCAACGCCCCTGATGACAGCGATACATCCCTTTCAGGACTAAAACCCCCGGCCAATACAACCACTCTCATAATTATCTCCCTCATATAATCTGATGCGTATATCTATACATCTTTTTTGAAAAATATACCGGTTAATTGCAGGCTGCCATTATCCGGGTACAGGAAAAACCAGTTATCAGAATATTACATCAATTATATCACAAAATTCGCTTGACGGTTTCCAGATTTAGTAATACGATAAATAACAATACTGGCCTTCATTATGGTGCGAATTTGACAAATAAAGCGTTCAGGCAGTGAACTTACCGGCAGAGGAGAGGGAAAGCAATGAAATCAGGAACCCTTTAAAGCTGTTGACGAATTTATAAAGAAAAGAACAGGTTTTCAATATTTCGTTTTTTGGAAAGAGGTCTTAAAATGATTATCAGGAAAATGACAATCGAAGATTACGATAGTGTTTATGATTTGTGGCTAAATACCCCGGGAGTGGGCTTGAATAATTTGGACGATTCAAGGGAAGGAATAGAAAAATTTCTTAAGCGAAATCCCGAAACGTGTTTTGTCGCCGAAAAGGATAATAAGATTATTGGTGTCATTCTATGCGGACATGACGGGAGGCGAGCGTTTATTTACCATACTGCGGTGTCGGAATCGGAACGGAGAAGGGGAGTTGGAACGGCACTCGTCGATGCGGTTATAGATGCATTGAAAAAAGAAGGAATAAGTAAAGCGGCGCTCGTTGTTTTTTCAAAGAATGAACTGGGGAATTCCTTTTGGGAAAAAAGAGGTTTTACGGCTCGGCAGGATTTGGTGTACAGGAACAAGACAATAAATGAATTGTTAAAATATTAATAGAGTGGGGGATAAGCATGGATATCCGGCCTAATCTGTATCAAAAAGCTGCATTTTTATATGATTTCGATAACAGGGATATTGTGAAAGTCGATATTCCGTTTTATCTGGAATATGCGTCAAAGTATCCCGGTGATATTCTGGAATTGGCATGCGGTACGGGACGTGTTTCGATTATCCTTGCGCAAAACGGTTATAAAGTCTGGGGGATAGATTTATCCGACAGTATGCTTGAGCAGTTCAGAATTAAATTATCCCGACAGCCAAAAGCCGTTCAGGATAATATATGGATTGGCAGGTATGACATGTCGTGCTTCCGGCTGAACAGGAAGTTTTCGCTGATTATAGTTCCTTTCAGGGGTTTTCAGTCATTAACTGCCGACGAAGCGCAGAGAAGCTGTCTGAAATGCGTTTATGAGCACTTAGCGGACGAAGGGGTGTTCATTATTAACACCTTCAGGCCGTATAATAAACTTGACGAAACCTGGGTTTATCCTGAGAAGGTTCAGTGGGAAGCGGTGGATGAAAAAACAGGGAACAGGATAATCAAAAAGCATAGTGGGAAAAAGATAGACACAATTAACCAGGTTATCTATCCGGAAATGATATACCAGATCATTGAACCGGACGGAAAAGTATCGGAAATCAGAGAGCTTCTGGAACTAAAGTATTATTACTACGATCAACTGAAGGAGTTATTGGAATCGTCAGGTTTTATTATAAAAGAAGAATTCGGATACTATGACAAAAGCAGTATAAGTGACGGAAAAGAACTAATCTTTGTATGCGGAAAAAAGTAGCTTATTAGCTAAGCCAGGGGTAACGGAAATGGATGTAAGAAAATTCATAGAAATCATGTCTGTTGCGGAGAAACTGAAAAATAATACAAGGCACTCGTGGACTTCGTCGAATCGCCATGAAAGCGTAGCGGAACACAGTTGGCGGCTGTCGTTGATGGCATATTTCGTGAAGGATGAGTTTCCCGATGCTGATATTAATAAAGTAATATTAATGTGCATAGTCCATGACTTGGGTGAAGCAATAACAGGAGATATACCGGCGTTCAAAAAAACGGCAGACGATGAGATTATAGAAAACATACAAGTCAACCAGCTGCTTGACAGCCTGCCGGAACCGTATAGAAAAGAGCTTTCCATGCTGTTTATTGAAATGAATGAACAAAAAAACATAGAATCAAAGATTTTTAAGGCACTTGACAGGATTGAGGCTTTAATCCAGCATAATGAGGCTGATATATCAACCTGGCTGCCTCTTGAGTACGATTTAAACCTGACATACGGGGAAAAGGAGGCGGAGTTTTCAGAATATATGAAGGAATTGAGAAAGGCTGTAAATGAGGACACTGTTAATAAGATACAGCGTTCAAAAGAATCGGTATCTTAAACACAGTCTTTTCGTTTTCCTGTTTTTATGGGCTGTATTCTGTATAACAGAGAAAAAAGAGGTATAACGAAAATGAAAAAAAGCATTTTGCTGCTGTTCTGTGTATCCATATTTTCTTTGGTTTTTGTTACGGTCAGCTATGCCAACTCGGCCGAACCCCCATCCGTTGTGATAATTGTGAATAATCCACCCGAGAGTTTATCAATTTCTCTCGAGGATACAATGGCTAAAGCGATAGTTCATAAAAAAGCCTGGGAGGCGCAGTATAATTTCTATTCGCGGGATTTGCGCGGGAAAAGCAGCCATACTCTGATAGTATCAATCGATGCTGAAAAAGATTATTACAAAATAGATGTTCCTGTTCAATCATACCGGAATATCTATACATTGGACGTAAAGAATAAAAAGTTAACTCCCGGGATTCATCCCCTTCGTTCCGTTATTCTCGTATCAATGCGTGTCATTTTTACGTTGCTCATTGAAGGTTGTATCTTTTGGTTATTTGGTTTCAGAAGTAAAAAGAGCTGGATGCTGTTTCTTGTTATTAACCTTGTGACACAGGGGGCGCTTAATTTATGGCTGGATAGCTTTGCTATTACGCAATCATATCTTATAATTGCCCTTTTCATCGGAGAAATTCCTGTATTTATTGCTGAAACCGCAGTATTCTCAATTGCCGCCAAAGAGCACAAAGTGCTGCGGAGGATTGTTTATACCCTTTTTGCAAATACAGCCAGCCTCGTCGCAGGCGGATTTCTCATAACATTGCTTCCGGTTTGAATGACAGTCTGTCATATTTGAATTGGAACATTTGGTAAAAGCAGTTCGTCATAATTGCAAGGAGGTGTTCAGCGTGAAAAAGATCGCTTTACTTCTTGTGTTTATGATAACATTAACGGCTTGCAGCAATATAAATTTAGCTGCTACAAACTTAATGACAGGCATTAAAAGAAACGACATTGCTCCGACTGTAATCGACGGCTCGCTTAAAAACAGTGTTGATAAAGTATCGGAAATCGCCGGTTTTTCCATTGATATTCTCAAAAAAATATACGGAAACGAAAACATACTTATTTCACCTCTTTCTATCGCTTCCGCCCTGGCAATGACTGCAAATGGCGCTGAAAACGAAACACTGCGCCAAATGGAGGAATTTTTCGGCTCGGATATAGATGACTTGAACGAATTTTTATATTCATATAAATTCTATCTTCCCACTGCCGACAAATACAGGGTAAGCCTTGCCAATTCCATATGGTTTAAGGATACGGAAAGCCTGACCGTAGAAAAGGAATTTTTGCAGACAAATAAGGACTATTATGATGCCGAGGTTTATAAAGCGACCTTTGACGAAAGCACAAAAAATGATATTAACGCATGGGTGAATAAAAGGACGGACGGGCAGATTCAAAAACTTCTTGAGGAAAGACCTCCTGAAAATTCCGTAATGTACCTTATCAATGCACTGTCTTTTGATGCCGAGTGGCATAAAATTTACAAAGACACTTCCGTGCGTGAAGGCGAGTTTACCGCATACGACGGCAGTAAAAGGACGGTTGATTTTATGCACAGCACCGAATACGTCTATATTGAGCTGCCGAATGCCATCGGATTTTCAAAGCCTTATGCTGATTACCGCTATTTATTCGTGGCGTTATTACCCGATGAAGGGCTTGAAATCCCAGAATTTATAAACTCAATAGACGGCAAAACATTAATTAATGCCGTTAAGAATAAAAGCGATGATATAGTGTATGTTTCTATGCCCAAATTTACATTCGAATACGGCAAAGAGCTTTCGGAAACATTAATGGAATTGGGCATAAAGGATGCATTTGATGCGGACCTTGCGGATTTCAGTTCCCTCGGACATTCACGGGAAGGCAATATTTTTATAAGTCGTGTTATCCATAAAACAAAAATTGAAGTAGATGAAAGAGGCACAAAGGCGGGTGCTGTTACTGCCGTAGTAATGGCTGATGGCGCTGCCGCCCTGACAGAGCCGAAGATAGTTGATTTAAACCGCCCGTTTTTCTTTATGATAATGGACAGCGAATTTAATATGCCGATTTTTATGGGTGTTTTAAACGATGTGTAACTGTTAGCATCCATCAAACAGGGCATCCGGTTTTTTACCATGCTCATGCCAATAAATAATTGATCTGCTCCGATAAGCTGATATTGACCGTATCCCATTTTCTTTCCGGGCAGTTCAATATTTCGTATTCGAATCCCGAATCTTCAATAAATTTGACAAACTTATTATCAAGCCACGGAGGAGTCCATGCGCCGGACCTGCATATATGGATTGCGGACACTTTAACACATTTATTAAAATTGTTTAAATCATGGTAACTGATGTTGTAAATACTGTTCATGTGTTTGAAATATTCCGGTTTCTCCGACGTATGCGGGCTGTAAAAAATACAGGCTTTATTAACTTTTTTCTCAGTCAGGAGTTTGCCAAGCCAGTTTGAACAGTTGACTCCAAAGTTAAGGGGCATAAGTCCGCCATAGCCGAGATCAGCATGTGAATCAAACAGGTATACTGTTTTATAGTTGTTTTCGACGGCTATTTTATATGACAGGGCATGTGAGTCTGAAACATACGCTTTAATATTCTTTGCAATTTTGAAGCATTTCCTGATTTTATTCCAGAATACGTCCACTTCGGGAGAGATTTGAAATGCTTTTTGAATATCCTCTCCGCGGGCCTTCGCTTGGATATATCTTTTATACCAAAGGTCAATTAAATTTTTTCTGTTCTCAAAATATGAACACAAATTATATTTTGAACTGTGGATAAAATAGTCCCAATCTATCGACAGCAGGCACTTTTCCATATCATAACCCCCCGAATCCGGAATGAAATGTTAAAACATGGG
>JAAYXD010000137.1 GCA_012516065.1 Clostridiaceae bacterium | reverse complement strand
ATTATATGTTGTTCATAATTAGTATAACGGAAGAATTGATTAGCAAATTTCAATACAGTTGTTGACATATATTGGAAAGGATGATTTTAATGAAAACAGAACAGGTATTGGTACATTCGGCAGATAATAATAAAAAATTGAATAAAATAACTGCTGCCGCTGCTTTTTCAATAGTTCTCATTTTGTTCTTGTTCTGCCTTTATTCCGAGAAAGTAAACAGAAGTTTGTCCGGAAATATGATTCGCCTGCATATTGTGGCAAACAGCGACTCAAAAGCGGATCAGGACATAAAATACCTTATAAGGGACGAGATTGTAAGCCATATGATGACAATTGCAGATCAGTTTAAAAGCAAGGATGATGCAAAGGCATATATACAGAATAATATTGAAGAATTTGAAAACATAGTGAACAAAGCAATTGCGCATTCCGGTCAGGCTTACAAGGCAAAGGTATCTTACGGAAAGTATCCGTTCCCTTCAAAAAGGTATAACAACATTATTCTTCCCGCCGGGTATTATGATTCGGTAAAAATAGACATAGGCAAAGCAGAAGGGGAAAATTGGTGGTGCGTAATGTTCCCACCGTTATGTTTTGTTAATGAAACAAAGGGCGAAATGGATAACGAGTATTTCGACATGCTGAAAAATAAACTGTCGGAAGACGAAATGAGCATAATCATGGCCGCTTCCGATTCCGAAGAAATACCTGTTGAAATAAGGTTTAAGATTGTAGAGCTGTTTCAGCAGTCAAAAATAAAGCTGGCAAACCTTTTCCGTGGAATCATACGCTTAAATTGACGGAATTTGCTTATCCGCGCCCATGTGACTTGCTTATCCTCGCCCTGATTGTATATCTCTGTGCTTCATTCCACTATAGTTTCCGTTATTGTTGTGTTATGGCCATTATTCTCGCGGGTCCTGCACCGCGGGTCGAGACATTGCTGCCGCGTTCCGGTGGGTACGCGGCTTTACTCGGGTGTTTCGTTTCCTTGGACGACAAAGCACATACCTAACAGCACGCTTCTGTTCCTGTACTGTTTTCACACAGCGGTCTCCATATCCCGGGTCGCTCATTAACACGCTCCATAGTTACTTATAGGCAGCAGAGCGCTGGAGCATGTCGCCCGTCGTCACCGAAAACACCCGAACCACCCGCTGGTTTGCAGCATGACTTCCAGTCAAATTTTGTTTGGTGCTCTTGACTGTAATAGTAAAGACAGATATCATAGTGAATATAATGTAATTTTATGGAATATGGTTTTGGAGTATTTAAATAAATGGCGGAATATAAGGTATTGTATGAGGACAACCATTTGCTGGCTGTTGAAAAACCCGTAAACATACCTGTCCAGAAGGATATCAGCGATGATGACGATTTATTGGGTCTGCTGAAACAATATATAAAAGACAAATACAATAAACCGGGCAATGTTTTTCTTGGCATCGTTCACCGCCTGGACAGACCCGTCGGAGGGGCAATGGTTTTTGCCCGTACATCGAAAGCCGCCTCCCGTCTTTCGGAGCAGATAAGAAAAAGAGAGATAAAAAAAATATATCTTGCCGTGGTGAAGGGCGATTTAAATATCAAAGGCGGTGTATTGGTCGATTATTTGCTTAAAGATAAAGAGAAAAATATTGTTAAGGTTGTTCCGGAGACTATGCCGGGAGGCAGGAAAGCAGTATTGCGGTACACCGTCATTGAAAACGCGGACAAGCTGTCACTGGTGATGATTAACCTGGAAACAGGAAGGCCTCATCAGATAAGGGTACAATTATCTAACCTCGGATATCCCATTTTGGGTGATAAAAAATACGGCGGCGGTAAAAATTCCGGTTATTCGGATACTCTCAGCTTATGGTCGCATATTCTTGAGTTTAAGCATCCTGTTAAAAATGAAATAATCAGAATAACAAGCAATCCGCCTGATTGCTATCCGTGGAATCTGTTTTCAAAACTGTCCGACCTGAGCATATATGAATCACTCATAACCGAAAGCGTCAAAAATGAAAATTTTCCGGAGGACATATAGCCGTGGAAAAAAAGGTGCATGAAGGGCATAGGGAAAAACTGAAACAGCGTTTTCTGAAAGAAGGGCTGAATGCGTTTGAAGATCACCAGGTATTGGAACTGCTTCTGTTTTATACAATTCCCCGCAGAGATACGAACGAAATCGCTCACCGTCTGCTGAACAAATACGGATCACTGGAAAGCTTATTCGACGCGTCACCCGAAGACCTGGTGCAAAACGGCGGCGTAACGCCGAATACCGCTGTATTCCTTTCAATGATACCGCAGCTCGCAAGGAAATATATGCTGATAAAACAAGGGAAAAAGCCGATCCTTGATAGTTCGGTAAAAGCAGGAAACTATGCTGTTTCTCTGTTTGTCGGTAAAAATTATGAAGCATTTTACGTCATTTGCCTGAATTCTCAAAATAAAGTCAACCATGCGGCGCTTGTTCATGAAGGCACAATAAATGAAGCTCCGGTATATCCAAGGTTAATTGTTGAAACGGCTTTAAGATATAAGGCAAGCAGTGTGATTCTCGCACATAACCATCCCGGAGGCAGTTTAAAGCCTTCAAACGCTGATATTGAAGTAACAAGAAAAATAAGCGATGCTCTTAAAACAATTTCAATAAATGTGATTGATCATATGATCTGTGCAGGAAACGCGTATTTCAGCTTTGCAGAACAGGGGCTTTTGTAGTAATATTATTACAGAGCCTGTTCGTATCCTTAAGTACGGGTAACAGTGTTTTTACAACAGCCATTGACATAATTAATTTTAACGAAAGAGGTATACAGTAAATGGCAGGGATAAATAAAGTGCTCGTATTGCTTCCAACAACGGAGGAACACAAGAGACTGTTCAGGAATGCAGCTCCGTCTGCTGAATTTATCTTTATTTCCCAAAGTGAACTCAAAAAAGAAATAATGGAAAATGTGGATGTCATTATCGGCAATCCCCCTATAAACCTGCTTAAAGAAGCAAAAGGGCTTAAATGGCTTCAACTGGGCAGCGCGGGTGCCGACAAATATGTCAATGAAGGCATTTTGCCTCCGGGAACGATACTTACTAATTCTTCGGGAGCATATGGACTGGCCGTGGCGGAATATATGCTTGCGGTTTTGTTGGAGCTGTTTTACAATCTCCATTTATACAGGGATAACCAGAATCACGGTTTATGGAAGGATGAAGGAAACGTACGATCTATCCATAACTGTGTTGTGCTTATTGCAGGACTTGGTGATATAGGCGGGGAATTCGCAAAAAGGATAAAAGCGCTGGGCGGCTATACGATAGGTGTAAGGCGGACAAAGCGTTCCAAGCCTGATTTTATTGATGAATTGTACCTTACGGATCAACTGGATACGTTGCTGCCGCGTGCCGATGTGGTTGCAATAACACTTCCCGGCACGAGAGAAACCTACCGCTTATTTTCCGCGGAACGCCTGAAAAAAATGAAGCAGGGGGCTGTTATAATTAACACGGGAAGGGGAACAACAATAGATACCGATGCATTGTGCGACTGTCTGGAAAGCGGGCATCTTGCCGGTGCTGCCCTTGATGTCACCGATCCCGAACCGCTTCCTGCAGAACACAGACTGTGGAAGATGAAAAATGCCATAATTACCCCGCATATTGCAGGAGGGATCCATCTTCCCGAAACCTTTGAGCGTATAATACGCATAAGTGTTGAAAATCTGCGCCGTTACACAATGGGCGAAGACCTTATAAATATAGTCAATCCCGTGCTTGGATACTAAAGGGCTGAATATTTGTTGCCGTTATGGCATTGTTTTTTGTGATACTCATACCCGGCGGCAATTTACTGCTTACAGGGCGGGTTCGAAAAACCTGCGCTGTCTTGACAATGCAAATAAGGTATATTAAGATAAAGAAGATATTTGGAAACTCGATGACGGGACTGCGAAAAGAATTAGTTTTACAGAGAATGGGACCGTAAGGTGAGAGGTTTCAGAACGATATTCTTTTCTTCCCATCCCTGAGAAGCGGCCGATGAGGTCGCCGTTTAAGCCGCGATACAGGCTTGATAGAGTGGGTTAATCGCCAAATTGGGTGGTACCGCGGGTTATTTCCCGTCCCATTAATTATTGGGACGGTTTTTTATTTAGATAATAAAGGTACAGGTTTCTGCCCGCTGCTTTGAATTATAACGGATGCCTGCTTCCCGCAGGGTTGAAGCGGGATATATCTTTAATTCCAATATTGCTTTGAGGAGTGTGAAATTATGTCCAAGGAGAAAAAACTCGTTGAAGAAATAACGTCAATGGAAGAAGATTTCGCAAAATGGTACACCGATATTGTAAAAAAGGCCGAATTGGCCGACTATTCGAGCGTAAGGGGCTGTATGATCGTACGGCCTTACGGTTACGCAATATGGGAGCTCATACAAAAGAATCTCGATCAAATGTTTAAACAGACAGGCCATGAAAATGTGTATATGCCGATGTTTATACCTGAAAGCCTGCTGCAGAAGGAAAAGGATCACGTGGAAGGATTTGCTCCCGAAGTCGCGTGGGTAACGCACGGCGGCAGCGAAGAACTAACCGAAAGGCTGTGTGTGAGGCCGACTTCCGAAACACTGTTTTGCGAGCATTACGCAAATATTATCCATTCTTACAGGGATCTGCCGAAGTTATACAATCAATGGTGTTCCGTAGTTCGCTGGGAAAAAACGACAAGACCGTTTTTGCGGACCCTTGAGTTCCTGTGGCAGGAAGGCCATACAGCGCATGAAACCGCAGAGGAAGCCCAGGAAGAAACACTGCGCATGCTTGACGTTTATGCCGAATTCTGTGAAAAAATACTTGCAATTCCCGTTATCAAGGGTCAAAAAACCGAAAGGGAGAAATTCGCCGGCGCAAAGGCAACTTATGCGATTGAAAGCCTGATGCATGACGGAAAAGCTCTTCAAACAGGTACGAGCCATAACTTTGGAGACGGATTCGCAAGAGCGTTCAATATCCAGTATACGGACAGGAACAATAAGCTGCAGTATGTGCACCAGACTTCGTGGGGAGTGTCAACAAGACTTATCGGTGCGGTGATCATGGTACACGGGGATAATGACGGGTTAGTTCTTCCTCCGGAGATTGCGCCTATCCAGGTAATAATAGTGCCTGTACGGCAGGAAGCCGAAGGTGTTCTTGAAAAAGCGCATGAAATAAAAAACAGGCTTAAGAATATTGTCAGGGTTAAACTTGATGACAGCGATAAAATGCCCGGCTGGAAATTCAGCGAATATGAAATGAGGGGCGTTCCTTTAAGGCTTGAACTGGGGCCGAAAGATATCGAGAAAAACCAGTGCGTTGCTGTCCGGCGGGATAACAGAAACAAGCAGTTTATTCCGTTGGACGAAATAGAGCGCAGAGTACCTGAGCTCCTTGCAGAAATACAGAAGGATATGCTCGAAAAAGCGAGAGAGATGCGGGATAATAAGACATATATTGCAAAAACAATGGATGAGTTCATATCGATATGCGAGAAAACTCCCGGCTTTATAAAAGCCATGTGGTGCGGGAACGAAGCCTGTGAAGAAGAAATAAAGGAAAAGACGGGCGCAACCGCGCGCTGTATACCGTTTGACCAGGAAAAACTGTCGGATTATTGCGTTTGCTGCGGAGAGAAAGCCCAAAAAATGGTATACTGGGGAAAAGCATATTAAGATAAAAACAATGACGGAAGTTTTATCCGATAAAGTGCGAACAATAAATCAACCGGAGGTACTATAACGTGGAAATTCTAATACGCTTATTAAAAGGCGTTGCGATTGGAGTCGCTATGCTTGTGCCGGGTGTCAGCGGAGGCACAATGGCTATTATCCTCGGTGTATATGACGATATGATTCACTCGGTCAGTTCTTTTTTCAAAGATGTAAAGAATAACTTCGTCTTTCTGCTAAATATTGCGTTAGGCGGCATTATCGGGGTATTGGCGTTTTCAAAGCTGGTCGAATATGCCCTTGAAAATTTCAGACACCCGACAATGTACTTTTTTATTGGTATTGTCATTGGAGGTATTCCCGTTTTGTACCGGAAAGCGGTTAATTCCGGCAATAGTAAAAAACAGGTGAAAAACTGGATATTTTTCGCGCTGGGGTTTGTTATTGTTCTCATTATGTCAATCTATAACGGGACAATTGTAAACCTGGCAAACTCAACAGGCGTTCTTCGGTTTATTTTCCTGTTTATTGCGGGCATTGTCATATCGGTGGCATTAATACTTCCCGGGATAAGCACTTCGTTCATGCTCCTTGTACTGGGCATGTACGATATAACAATTAAAGCCATAAACAACCTTTATATAAGCTACCTTGCCCCTATTGCAATCGGTATGGTATTCGGCGTAATTGCGACGACAAAGATACTTGAAAATGCGATGCAGAAAAAGCCGTCCAAGACGTACATGCTTATACTTGGGTTTGTAACGGGTTCCATCGTTCCGGTATTTCCCGGATTACCCGAACAAACTTATCAAATAATAATATCGGCGGTGTTTTTAGTTATCGGTTTTGTTATTATCAGATTCATGAGCAAGAAATTTGCCGATTAGTTGTTTTAATACTCCGCCGTTTAGGTGAAATCGGGCCGGCGGCTGCGCTTTGCCGCGTCCTTCACCCATATAGCGCGGTTTATTGAAGTTTCCTGATAATTTTTATGCAGATAAAAAAAGATTCACGTTGAAGCAAAAGCTATCCATAAAAAATAGCTACTTTAACGGAATCTTTTTTTTATTTTTGTAAATATTTTGTTGCAACAGGAGACATACTATTTATTGCATCATGGATCCTGCAAAAATCCACCATTAACAAGGAATATCGGATTTTTTTGTTTTTGGTTTTGGTTAAGTTCCCGCAGGGTCCAAATCATGGTATGAGGAGGGAGAATATGAAAAAAAGATTAGTAGCAATTCTTCTGGTAGCCTTCCTGTCTGTAACCGTGTTTGGCCTCTTAAGTCCGGATATAACCCGGACCTATGCGGAGCAAACCTGGCAGAGGGTGGATTTTATCAGCGGCATTGTTACTGCGTATGAATTAAACGTCCGGAAAGGACCGTCCACAAAATATTCCATTGTGGGAACATTAAAACAAAACCAATGGGTCAATGTATTGGCAAAAATCGGCGATTGGTACGTAATTTATGATCCGAACTCAGGTCTGGTCGGATGCTGCAGCGCAAAATACTTGCAGCCACCGAATAAGGTAGAGCAGCCGCCCGGATCGAATCCGAAAACCCCGACACCGACTCCTCAGCCGACTAAAGCCCCGCAGCCGGAAATCTCAAAAGATGAGCAGTTGCTTCTCGATTTGATAAACGCTGAACGGGCAAAAGCCGGGCTCACAGCTTTGGTTCCGGATGCGAAACTGATGGAAATCGCACGCTTGAAGGCGAAAGACATGGTCGAGAACAATTATTTCTCCCACCAGTCCCCAACTTATGGCTCTCCTTTCGATATGATGAGGCAATTTGGTATAACTTTTAAGTCGGCAGGAGAGAATATAGCAGGGAACAGTACTGAGGAAGCGGCTGTGAAAGCCTGGATGAATTCCGAGGGGCATAGAAAGAATATCCTTAATGGAAATTTCAATTATACCGGGATCGGAATTTATAAAAGTCCGAAGTACGGAAAAATATTCGTCCAAATGTTTATTGGGCGGTAAAACAAAGTTATTATTATGGAGGTGTAAAACAGCATGAGCAAAAACAGGAACCAGGAGCAGAATCGGAACAATAACCAGGAGAATCAAAAAAGAAAAACAAATATCAGCAATGATCAGTTGGGTGAAAACATGACCGAATTTTCGGAAGACATTAATGCCAACAATTCACAAAAGAAAAAGCAGAATAACAGGTAAGTTGGGCTGTCATCATCGGAATGTCTTTGTTGTGCCCGAATATCCGGCAAAAAAGAGCCTTTGGCTCTTTTTTGCTGTCTATCAGACTTTTCAGCAGTTCGATACGTTGATATAATATACATGCTATGATCATACAGCTCAGGTACCGGTAACGGCTGTATGCCCTTTTCCGTTGGTATGGGATTAATCGGCGGCAGCGGCACAAGGAGGATTCAAAGTGGGAAAAAAGATTTTCACGTTTATTGTAATAAATGCAATATTGTTTACACTGGGAGGGCAGCCGCTTTCAGCTTCCGAAAGCACGATATTGAACAGGCGGAAAGCAGTTGAAATGGTTGTCAAAAACTCCGCTGCGGTCTGGAATGTGAAAGAAAACGTGAAATTCGGGGAACGTGATTACCAGAAGCAGTATCTTAAATCCCAGGGAATTAATACTACAAAAATATTTTTATTCAAGCATCCTTTTACCGGCGAAGATATTTATTACTACTACGACCCGTACGAGCAGATGCAAATGCGGCTGCTGAAAGAGTTTGTGCCGGAACAGCTCAAATACGTTTGGGAAATGAAAAAACTTATCAGTACCGTTACCGAAAAGGCGATGGAAAACGCCGCGGAAGAACTGTTTCTCGGGCTTTATTCCTCATATCACGGCAAACTGCTGGCGGAAAAGGCGCTTGAAATATCACGAAAATCGTTTGAAAGGGAAAAGGTGCGTTTTGAAAAAGGACTTATAACACAAACGGATCTGGATGAAGCGGAACTGGCGCTCTTATCTGCAGAAAACGCCGTTATAAAGGCCGAAAGAGATTTCGACAATATGCATCGCCAGTTTAATGCGATGGCCGGGCTTGGTCCTGAGTACCGATATGACATAATCGGGATGCCGTATATTACATATGAAGGTATTAACATAACGGAAGAAGATGCGGTAAACAGGGCGCTTGTTAACCGTGCCGAAATACGTGATTTGAAAAACAGGATAAGTCTGATTGAATTTCAGATGGAGATATATACTCATAAAAATGTTCATATTAGCTATCCCGATGCAAGAGAAGATTACGAAAAACTGCAGGATGATCTTGACCAGCTTAATATAAAGCTTTCGAAGTATCAGTATGATATCGAGAAAGAAATAAGAGGTATGTATAAGGAACTGAAAAAATGCTATCTGGAACTTGAAATAGCAAAATTGAATCTGTCAAGACAAAAGAAAAAACTTGAGACGATTACCGCTCAATATCAAGCCGGCCTTGTACCCGAATCGGTAATTGAGCAGTTGGAACTCGCGGTGTATCAGTTGGAGTATATGGTCAATGTCAATAAGCTTATTGTTATGAATACGCAGGACAAATTTAACCGCAGCCTTACGGAAGGATTTAACACGGGTTATTTTATGGGAGGAGAATAAAATGAAAAGAATTTTGTTTTTGGTTACCGCACTGGTTTTATTAACAACGCTGATGGCATATGCGGAAAATGAAATAATTAAATACAATTATGAAACGGTGATTGAAACAGCCATAAAAAACTCAATACAACCGGAATTGGATGACTATCATATATCTGCGATGGAGAGCGCATTGGAAGACGCACGCCTGGAAGCCAAGAAAGGCTTTATAGGCGGCACTCCGCAGGAAGTTGTGGAAAGAACCATTATAAAGCAGGTTGCCCCGATTGAAGCGGAAGTGAACCTTGAAATCGCGAAAAGGAAAAAGCTTGATAACGAAAAGAAGCTGAAGCACGAAGTTTTTAATGAGCTGATGCAGGTTGTGCTGAGCGAAGAAAAGATAGCTTTGAAAAAGAAAAGAATAGAATTGCTTGAAGAAAAATATGATATCAATATGGCTCAGTTCAGGGAAGGAATGATTTCCGAAGCGGACATTGCCGATGAAGAACTTGCGCTTTCGGTTGAGAAACTTGAGCTGGTTAAAATGGAAACCGCGTTGGCAGAAGACATTCTTGAAATAAAACAAAAAATGCACATAGATCTGAGCGATAAAAACAAAGTCGCTTTTGAATATCAGTTGGGAGAAATAGGATCGCCTTATCTGGTTCAAACTTTTGACATTGACAAGGCGGTAGAAAAAGCTCTTGAGTCGGATACGGAAGTTTATCGCGCGGAAAAGGCGCTGGAAGCTGCGGAAAAGAAATTTGAGATTACAAAGGAGCGCCTGAAACCGGGAAACGATTTTTATGACTATAAGGAATATGAAATGGAACTGGCAAGAAAGAACCTGTACGACACGAAGACAAATCTTGAGGTTTCAATCCGGAATGCCTATAATGATTTATTAACCGCATCGGATGCGCTTAAACTGGAAAAAAGGAGACTGGAGCTCGAAGAAAGCAGGCTGTCGACATTATTGACAAAATATGACGCAGGAATGATAAGCCGGAAGGAAATAATAGAAAGCGAAGTAAAAGTGCTTGCCCAGAAACAGGCGGTTCTTGATGCGATATTGGATTTTAACCTGAAAAATGAGGCTCTAAGATATTTAATTGAAAGATGATTCGAATAAACCAATTATGTTAAAGGCATACTATATGTGTTGGATGAAGATTCAACACATATAGTTTTTTTTACCGTTTTTCCGATAGTAAAAGGATAACGGCAAAGAAAGGAGATTGTTATGTCAGTAACCGTAGTTGGTGTTTTCGACAGAGTGGATTATGCTGAAAAAGCAGCAAGAGAGATTAAGGAACAGGGCCTTAGAACGGACGATATCTCCATTTTGGTAAAGAATGATGATCAGGCCGGCGGCGATAAAAAAGGTATGACAAACGATAATATTTCGAACGGGGCGGTTACCGGAGGCATTATAGGAGGGCTTGCGGGTCTTCTTATCGGTGCCGGGCTCGTTGCTATACCCGGCCTTGGTATTGTTGCCGCGGCAGGACCTATAGCCGGCTTAATCGGAGGAGCAGCCACCGGAGGTATTGTCGGAGGTTTGGTCGACCTTGGGATTCCTGAAGAAGAAAGTAAAAAATATGAGTCGGATGTACGCGAAGGCAAAGTCGTTTTCAGCATGAAGACCGACGAGGACAAGGTTGAGAGCGTACGGAGCATATTACAGGCAAATGGGGCCGAGAAGGTTAATGTCCATTGATTTAATTTCAAAATGGATGGTGCCGATACCTGAAAACTGTATGTGAAGGTTTTCAGGTATTTTTCTATAGCAATGGAGAGCTGCAATCAGTATAAAAATTGTGAATAATTTATCCACAGCCATGAAAACTGTTTAAATCAAGTTATTCACAAATTTATCCACACAATTCACAACAAAAGAATGTTTGAATTTCAAATCATTGTGATTTGTGTGGATATCTGATGTGGATAAAATAACGGGCGATATTATTAAAAATAAGGTGTTAATGTTACCGTTTAGCAATACCTTTCCTGGGTAAGAATATGATAAAATAAACATGTAAATAGCTTTCGATCTACGAAAGGAGTTGTTGTAATGAAATACATATTCAGTGGGAAAAATATTGACCTGTCTCAATCATTAAAGGATCACGCAACTAAAAAACTGAATAAAATCGAAAAGTTTTTCAAGCCTGAAACTGAATGCCATCTTACTTTTGCTGTTGAAAAAAGCCGTCATATTTTTGAAGCGACCATTATAGCAAAAGGCTTATTTATCAGGGCCGAAGAAACCACGGGAGATATGTACGCCTCAATTGATGCCGTAATTGACAAGCTTGAAAGGCAAATCAGGAAAAATAAAACCAAATTGGGGAGAAGAATCCGTCAGGAAGCATTTATTCCCGATAATTTTCAGATAGATGAGAATATTGAGGAAGAAAATAATTTTAAAGTTGTGAAAAGCAAGAGATTTGCAATAAAGCCGATGAGTATCGAAGAAGCAATACTCCAAATGAATCTTTTAGGGCATAATTTCTTTGTGTTTTCAAATGCGGAAACCGAGGAAGTCAATGTTGTATATAAACGCAAGGATGGAAATTACGGCCTGATTGAACCGGAATTCTGAGCACAAAATTGTCCCGGCGGATATTTTAATCAATTATAAAATTTTTATAAAACCGTTAGTAAAAAACAAATAATGTGGTAGAATATAAATGAGGGATTAAAATATTCCGCCGCCGGGTCATATCGCTGAAAAAGCGTACATATTGATTAAGCT
>JAAYXD010000136.1 GCA_012516065.1 Clostridiaceae bacterium | reverse complement strand
TCCCTGCCCTGCCTGTAAGCAGTGTCAACTGCTTTTGCGTAGTCCGGCCCGTAAGTTATATCGCTTAATGGAAGCCTGTAATTATCTTTGGGACCAATCAGAATTATGGCGTTTTTCATAAGCGTTTCGGCATAATTTTCACGCAGAACCTTAAGTGCGTTGTCCGGCGTCAGGCCGCCGATATCAATCCCGTCAACTGTTATCCCCGCATAAATCGTATCGGATAAAAGCAGCGCTCTAAGATAAATATATCCTGAAATCGCAGCAGCCGCTAAAATGGCAGCGGCAATGAACAGCAGTACAGAGAATAATCTGCCGGACGGTTTATTTTGCCGGCGGGCCTGTGTGTTATGCCCGAATAACATATTATATCACCATTATATAATATGTTTCCGGGTTTACATTATTCTAAGCGGAGATCGGCATTTCAGACGGACGGCCCGATATATATCGTGTCGGTGCCGTCAAGAGCGTTTTGTATGAGTTTTTCCATATCAAGGACCGATTCATAGCGTTCGGCTTTTTCTATTGTAGGTTTTGTCACCGGGTGTTTTGCGACAAAGACCGTGCAGCAATCCTCATACGGCAGAATTGATATATCGTATGTTTCTATTTTTTGCGCAATGTTTACAACCTCGCTTTTATCCATTCCTATAAGAGGCCGGTAAACAGGCATGCGGACAACGCTGTCCGTGACGGCGAGGCTTTCCATCGTCTGGCTTGCGACCTGCCCGATCGACTCTCCCGTAACAAGGCCGAGGGAACCGTTTCTTTCGGCTATTTTTTCAGCTATTCTCATCATATACCTTCGCATTATTATCGTGAGGTATTCATTGGGGCATTTTTCATTTATTTCACACTGTATTTCGGTAAACGGGACAATGTGAAGCTTTAATCCGAGAGTATACCTGGACAGTGTTTTACAGAGGCTGATTACCTTATCCTTTGCCCTTTCGCTTGTATAAGGATAGCTGTAAAAATGCACGGCTTCAATGACGACTCCCCTTTTTGCTATCATCCAGCCCGCGACAGGGCTGTCTATGCCGCCGGAAAGAAGCAGTGTTGCGCGGCCGTTTGTGCCGACGGGCAGACCTTTAACCGCCGGTATTATTTCGGAATAGATATATGTGAATTCCCTTATTTCGACGTATAGAACAAAATCCGGATTATTTACGTCAACTTTAAGCTGGGGTATTTCCCTGAGAACGAGTGCGCCGAGTTCCCTTGAAACATCCATGGAAGCCATCGGGAATGTTTTATCGGCGCGCCTTGTTTCAACCTTGAAGGTTTTGTACTGTTTTCTTTTTACAATATCCTTCGCGATTTGAACCGCATTGTCAAATATTGACTGTTTATCGGTTTCGATTTTTAAAGCAGGGCTTACCGACGCGATTCCGAATACTTTCGTGAGCCGCAATACTGCTTCGTCTATGTCGTAGCTTTCGGATTCGGGAGCGACATATATCCTGTTCTGTGCTTTTGACACCTTAACCTGCCCAAGACCATTGAGGACCTGTTTTATGTTTTTTATAAGCTGCCCTTCGAATACTGGGCGGTTCAGTCCTTTTAAAAATATTTCCTCGTACCTTACAAGAATTAGTTTATCCATTATCATCCACCATTCCGGCTCCGACTTCATGATAATTATGTTGTTTTAATTATTATCTTAATACATGCCGTATTAAATTTCCAGATTTTATCCCGTTTGTTTGCCGAATATTTAAACGGCGGAGAGCTTTCGCACCGATATGTGCATAAGTTGAGGCTTTCTTATCGTTACAGTTGTAATTACCTGTACCTGATTTTCGGTACGATACTTTTTAACGCTTCCGTAAATCTTAATGCCTCGTCCTCGGTATTCATGCCTGAAAAACTTATGCGAATCGCACCCTCTGTGCGTTCTCTCGGAAGGTTCATAGCAGTGAGCACGTGGCTTTGCACATTTTTGCGCGATGAACAGGCAGAGCCTGTGGATACAATGATTGATTCGGCTTCAAGATGCTGCATCAATACCTGGGCTTTAACGTTGGGAAACGAAATATTCAGAATTCCTTCATACGAGTCCTCGGGTGAATTAACGAAGTAACCGCCGCTTCCGAAATATTTGTCAAGTTCGCTGATAACAATTGATTTGAGACGCTTTACTTTGTTTCTGTTAATTTCTATATTTTCATGGATGATTTTCGCGGCGGTTGCAAAACCCCATATCGCAGGCACGTTTTCGGTACCGGATCGGTACTTGTTTTCCTGCCCGCCGCCGTGAAGGATCGGTATTATGCGCGTATTTTCCTTTATATATAGGGCTCCGCAGCCTTTCGGACCATGTATTTTATGAGCGCTTATCGATACGATGTCGGCATCGAGTTTTTTCAGATTAAGCGGTATTTTCCCGTATGCCTGGACCGCGTCGATATGAATCGCCGTTTTCTTGTTTTTGGCTCTAATCGCGGCAATAAGCTCTTCCGCTTTCTGAATCGCGCCCGTTTCGTTGTTTACAAGAATAAAGCTTGCAAGAACCGTATCATCGTTTATTTTTTCGATAAAACTTTCGATATCCAGAAGGCCGGATTGATCGGTCCCGGATATTTCAGCCGAAAATCCTTCGGATATTAAATAATTAAAGCATTCAAGAACGGAAGGATGCTCGGCGGCCGATGTGATAATATGTTTTCCTCTTTTTTTGTTTGCCCGCGCAATGCCTTTTATCGCCCAATTGTTTGATTCTGTCCCTCCCGATGTAAAAAAGATCTCGTTCGGGGACACCCTGAGGGTTTCGGCGATAATCTCCCTTGATTCGGTCAAAATCTTTTCGGCTTCGTTACCAAGCCTGTGCAGTGACGAAGGATTTCCGAAAACAGACGAATATATCCGGTTCATTTCATTCATTACTTCCGGATATACTTTCGTTGTTGCGCTGTTATCAAAGTAAATAATATCAGCCAACGTGAAATCCCTTCCTTTTATACGGCGGTCATCAGTTCGACGTCTATTTTATCATTGTCAATATATACAATGGCGTATGATTCGTCATCTCCTCCGCGCGGATCCGATATGCTGCCCGGATTCATAATAATATACCCCGAGCCGTATATTACCTGCGATTTATGTGTATGGCCGTAAAGGAGCAATTGAATATTGTCATTTTTAGCTTTTGTCTTAAGTTTTTCAATACCCCAGTTAACCGAGTAACGGTGGCCGTGTGTAAGCAATACGCGCTGTCCCTCAATTTCTATTAATTTTTCTCCAGGTACGTCTCCAATCATAAAGTCGCTGTTGCCATGCACATATTCGAATCTCACAGTGGGATACAGTTCATGCAGCCTGTCGGCGTCTCTGAAATAATCTCCAAGATGTATCACGATATTTACGTCACGATGTTTCTTTAGTACTTTTTCAGCAAGAGAAGTATCCCCGTGCGTGTCGCTCATAACCAGAACTTTTGTCATAATTCAATGTCCAACTCCTATGCTACCTAAAAAATATTTTGTCAAGTTCATTCCTCAGCTTTTGTAATGCTATCGCCCGGTGGCTTATCTTGTTCTTAATGCTCTCGGGCAGTTCGGCAAACGTCTTTCGGTATTCGGGCACATAAAAAATGGGATCATATCCGAAACCGTTGTCCCCTTCGGGTTTTTCGGATATTTGCCCGTCAAGCGACCCTGTAACCGTAAATTTTATATTTTCGGACACAAAAGCAATGGAGCATACAAACCTTGCTTTTCTGTACCGAGGTTCTACGTCTTTAAGCAGATATAGTATTTTTTTGTTTTTTACGCTCTGCTCGGTTGATTCGCCGGCAAAACGCGAGGTAAAAACACCGGGGGCACCGTTTAAAAAATCAATTTCAAGGCCGCTGTCATCAGCTATAACCATATTGTTCACAACATTGAAAAGCGCTTGAGCTTTAAGCATCGCGTTTTCTTCAAAAGTAGCGCCGTCTTCAATAATGTCAAGATCAAAACCGGCGTCTTTCATTGATATTATTTCAAATGGCAGCCCATCCAATATTTTTTTTATTTCTTTTATTTTTCCGTTATTTTTTGAAGCAACAATCAGTTTACGTTCCATTACACACTCAACCAATGCTATATTCCGCTTTCCGGTTTTTATTATTTGAACAGACTTTTTATTTAAAACCTTCAAGCAAAACGTTTTTTTGTATTGATATAAGTTCCTTAATTCCTTTTTCAGCGAGATCAAGCATGCTGTTCATTGATTCCCTTGTGAAAGGCGATAATTCGCCCGTAGCCTGTACTTCTATCAATCTGCCCGTATCGGTCATTACAACATTCATATCAACAGTCGCACTCGAATCTTCCTCGTAACACAAATCAAGCATTATCTGCCCGTTAACCTCTCCGGAACTTACGGCCGCGACAAAATCCTTAATCGGTATTTCCGTTATTATTTTTTTGTCTACGAGGTAACTGCAGGCGTCCATAAGAGCTATAAATCCACCCGTTATTGATGCTGTCCGTGTTCCGCCGTCGGCTTGAATCACATCACAGTCAATAATTATCGTGCGTTCGCCGAGAGCCTTGAAATCTACCACCGAACGAAGCGAACGGCCGATAAAACGCTGTATTTCATTTGCCCTGCCGTTTATCTTTAATTTCGATATGTCCCTGGGATTCCTGACCTGTGTTGATCTGGGCAGCATGCTGTACTCGGCCGTTACCCATCCTTCTCCAGTGCCTTTCCTGAACGGTGGGACCTTATCATCAACCGAAGCCGTGCATACGACTTTAGTCATGCCGAATTCAACCAGGACTGATCCTTCGGCATACGGGATATAATTTCTTATAATATTCACTTTTCTTAGTTCGTCGTTCTTCCTTCCATCCAAACGCGGCATACTGTTTTCCTTTCATCCGTTAAAATTCGGCTTCGGTATTAAAATTGTAAGCGGAAGTTCAAATAATACCTC
>JAAYXD010000135.1 GCA_012516065.1 Clostridiaceae bacterium | reverse complement strand
CACCCGCTGCGTTTTAGTATTATTTCCTAAGATATGCGCCGAAAAAATAAAAAAGAACAGACGTTTGCAATAGTTCCTTTTAAATTGTATAATTACTGTATGTTTATTTTCACTATATTTCCGGAGGATTTATGGAACTGATAGAAGGATTGAATCCGCAGCAGAAAGAGGCAGTTTTGCATACGGAAGGGCCGTTGCTTGTTCTGGCCGGTGCCGGTTCGGGCAAAACGCGCGTGATTACCCACCGCATAGCATATCTTATACAGGAAAAAGGTGTTGCGCCGTGGAATATATTATCGCTCACGTTTACGAATAAGGCGGCAAAAGAAATGAGGGATCGCATTGAAGCGCTCATTGGGACAAGGGTTCTGGACATATGGTGCGGTACTTTTCATTCCTGCTGCGTTCGCATTCTGAGAAGAGAGATTGAAAGGCTCGGATTTAGCCGTGACTTTGTCATATATGATACGGATGACCAGGAAACTCTGATTAAGGACTGTCTTCAAAGGCTCGGATATAATGAGAAAAATTTCCCTCCTAAACAAATACTTGCGTATATAGGAAGGGCGAAGGATGAGCTTATTAATCCGGAAGCGTATTCGATAAACGCCGCTTACGATTTCCGCCTAAGGAAAATATCCGAGATTTATAAACTGTACCAGAAAAAACTGAAGGCAAACAATGCGCTCGACTTTGATGACATTCTGCTTCACACGCTTAAGATATTCGACGAGAACCCGGATGTTCTTGCGTATTACCAGGATAAATTCAAATACATTCTTGTCGATGAATACCAGGATACAAACACGGCCCAATTTATGCTTGTGTCAATGCTTGCTAAAAGGCACAGGAATATCTGCGTAGTCGGGGATGACGATCAGTCTATATACGGATGGCGGGGCGCGAATATACGGAATATACTTGATTTTGAAAAGAATTTTCAGGGATGCCGTGTAATAAAGCTCGAGCAGAATTACCGTTCAACCGAGAGGATCCTTGATGCGGCAAATAACATAATTAAAAACAATTACGGCAGGAAACCGAAAATACTTTGGACAAAAAACCCGGCAGGCGAGCCGGTATGTGTATATAAGGCTTTTGACGAAAAGGACGAAGCGGATTTTGCAGCAAGTGTGATACGGGAGGCAGTTGCGCGCGGTGACAATAGCTACGGCGATTTTGCTGTGCTATACCGCATTAACGCGCAATCCCGCGTATTTGAGGACTCTTTTATGAAGATGGGGATCCCTTACAGGCTTATAGGCGCGCACAGGTTCTATGACAGGAAAGAAATAAAGGATATAATTGCATACCTGAGGACAGTGAACAATCCGCATGATGATATAAGTCTGAAACGTATTATCAATGTCCCGAGAAGGGGGATAGGAAAAGTTACTCTCGACAGGGCGGAGCAGCTTGCGTTTGATAACGGCGTGAGCATTTATTCAATTTTAAAGGAAGCATCCGGAATAAGCGATCTGTCAAGAGCTTCGGCCAAAATAAAGAGTTTTATCGATTTGCTTGAAAATTTCAGACAGCTTGCCGAATACCTCGAGTTAACCGAATTAATCGGTGAGGTAATAAACCGGAGCGGGATTATTAAGGAACTAGAACAGGAAGATACCATAGATGCAAGAACGAGAATAGAAAATATACGGGAATTCCAGTCAGTTGTGCTGGATTTTGTACGGAACAGCGAAGAGGAAAGCCCGGATCTGAATGACTTTTTGGCCCATGTTTCGCTTATTGCCGATGTTGACAGCATGGGCAATGAACAGGACAAGGTTGTTCTTATGACGATGCACAGCGCAAAAGGGCTTGAATTTCCGGTTGTTTTCCTCGCAGGGATGGAGGAAGGCGTTTTCCCGAGCTACCGTTCGATAGGTGAAGAAAGGGAGATGGAAGAAGAGCGCAGGCTGTGTTATGTAGGTATTACACGCGCAAAAGAAAAACTATACCTAACGTTGGCAAAATCGAGAACCCTTTTCGGTAATACGACATATAACAGGCAGTCACGTTTTATTGATGAGATACCTGGGGAACTTTTGAAATATATCGGTGAAGACGGCTATGCAATTGATCCCGGAAAACCGGTTATCAGGCAGATTGGCACGGATGAGTGGAAACAGCGTACGGCATCTTTTATTAAAGCCGAGGAATTAAATATTGACGAGCTCGTTATAGGAACGAGGGTAATACATAAAAAGTTCGGAACCGGCACTATAACGGGAAGGGAACGGGAAGGCAATGATTTCATGCTTGAAATAAATTTTGACGGGCATGGCATGAAAAGGCTGATGGCTTCGTTTGCAAAGCTGAAATCCGCGCCGCCGGACAACCCGTAAACCATGACTCCGTTCGGTTTTCGCATATGCACCCCCTGGAACAACGGCGTATGAATTTCCATTGACCGTGAATAATTTAATTCATTAAGGAAATCATATGTTCCGAGGGAGTGATTTGTTTTGAGTGAAAAATTGACACAGGAACAACTTAAACTTATAGGTGAAAATTGCAGCCAGTATAGACCGGTAAGCCAGGGCATTTCGGCAACAATGAGCATAAACGAGGATGAGGGGATATCCTGCACTACATGCAGGCACTGGTCCGGTTCGAGATGCGTTATAGACGCGCTTGATAATGTTGCCGTTAATCTGGGGATACTGCCGGAAGAATAAGCATTTATATTTTTGAATTACTTCTGACATTTCACATATAAACAGAACGCCCGGTACGTAATTTGTCGCAGATCGTGCATCCGGAATATTTCCGGAAAAGCGCAATACGACAGGTTAAGACAATTGATCGATGTATAATCTAGTCATACTAATGATAAACCGGGGGTCTGTTTTATGAGAAATATCACTTCTGCCCAAAGAGCGCCGGCAACCGGCAGTAAAAAGGTCCATTTCGCGGAACAGCTGAAAACATTAACCGTATTTGAAATACTATCATGCGTTTTTTGCGGAGTTTTGTCCAGAGCCGCATTATTCGGAACCATAAGCCCGTTCGGGCTTGCTTTTTATGCCGCATATTCGGGAAGCAGCATTGCAAAGGCCATTATGACGATTTCAATAGTCTCTTTCAACATATTGTTCGACGGGGGTCTTCTTAATGCGTTGAAACAGACTGCGGCAGTATTTTTATATGAATGGCTGATTATCGTATTTAGAAAAAACAATAAAAAAGAAGCAGGGCTTACAGGAAAAGCGTTCTTTATGTCGGTATCGGCCGCAATTACGGGAATATTTGTGTTTGTAATCAACGGCCAGTTTATGCTTGAATTATTTTTTATTCTTATAGATGTGCTGCTAGTTGCCGCAGCCTCGTCGATTATTTCACTCGTTTTCGAAGAAAAGACACACGGCGTTAATGAATACGAGGAACGAAACCACCTTAGACTGCTCGGGTTTTTAATACTTTTAGGCGCATTTCTGCTTGGTCTGAAAGGATTCAGTCTCTCTGACATACGGGTTGATACGGTAATGGCCGGTACCTGCGTACTAATTCTCGCGAGGCATTTTGATCCGGGCTTTGCCGCATGCGCGGGTGCGATGGCGGGGATTTGCATTTCCCGCGGAGGTATTGCAGAATTGACATCATCAGCGGGGATATACGCAATTGCCGGTATGACGGCCGGAATACTGAAAAAGTCAAAAACCGCTTCAGGCATTGCATTTTTAATAATACAGGCTGTTGTTACTGTCCTGTCGGAGGAATACTTCACCGGCTGGGCTGAAATCGTCATTCCGGTAGTTCTGTTCATGCTGCTTCCGGATATAAAACCGGGAAGACTTCAAGCTGTAAAGCCGCGCATCGGCGAAAACAGCGGCGAAACTCAAAACGTAGCCAGGGTTAAAAGCATTGTCACAAAAAAGCTGTCAGATATATCAAAAGCACTTTTAAGACTTGCCGGCACGATTGAAAATCAGATAAAGGGCAGGCTTGGCGGACATGAAACAGACGCTAACGCAGTTATTGAACAGCTTACGGCCGAGGTTTGCGGCCAATGCGTAAAAGGCCCGTCCTGCTGGGAGATAGGACTTATGAATACATACAAAACGATGGTATGTATCGCTTCACGCCTTGAGGAAGGTGCAGCGGTGCAAAAGGAGTACATGAATGATCTGGGCAGGTTCTGCGTAAAGCCTGACGCGGTTTTGGAAACGCTTTCGAAAATTATTGAAATTAAAAGAATAGAAAAAATATGGCAGGGTATAGTTTATGACAGCATAAGCATAATCCCGGAACAAATATACGGTATGTCCGAAATTATAAAAACGATATCGGGCGGGTTGTTCCGTGAATTGGCACACTACACCGAGGAAGAAAAAAAGATAAAAAAAGCGCTTATAAAAAAAGGATATTTGGTTACTGCCGTTGAGGTAGATAAAAACCGGTGCGGCAGATTTACCTGCGAAATCAGGCTCGAAGACTGCCGCGGCAGGAAAGACTGCCTGAAAAGTATTGAGGCAGCGGTTTCCGGTGTGTTTGGATTGCCCATGAGGGTTGAAGAGGGCGAATGCAAGGATCGGGAAAAGGAAAACTGCCTGCTTTTTTTAAAGGAGAAAGAAGTTTTTGGGGTTACGACAGGTATAGCGAGAGTCAAAAAAGATAAATCAGGTGTATCGGGAGATTCGTTTACCTTCCTGAAAACGCGCGACGGGGAGTATGTTGTGGCAATAAGTGACGGCATGGGCAGCGGCAGCGAGGCGAACAGGCTTAGCGAAACAACGATTGGTCTTTTGGAGCAGCTTATTGACTGCGGGCTGTCAATCCGCGACAGTCTTCGCATGGTGAACATAATGATGAGTATGAACCCGGAGAAATACTCGACGGTAGATATCACGGTTATTGATTTATACAGCGGCAATACCGAATTTTATAAAATGGGAGCCGTTCCAAGCATTATCATGAACGGAAAAGATATAGAGTTAATTCAAACGGACAACCTCCCCGCGGGTTTTTTAACGGAGAGCTCGGTACAGCCCGAAAAAAGGAAAATATCAGACGGTGAATTTATTATTATGATGACCGATGGTTTATATGAACATCTTAACGGTCCGAACGGTGAGAGCATGATCAAAAAGGCTGTAGTCCGGGAAAACACGCTGAATCCCCAGGAATTTGCGGAACACCTGCTGGAAAAGGCCTGTTCAGACAAAAAAGCCATTACCGATGATATGACGGTAATAGTCGCGAAGCTTTGGCGAAAAGCCGGCTGATTTATGGATAATGTTATCCTACCGCCCGGATTTTTTTCTCCTGGAGAAACATGTTTCCGATTTGATCAACATCCCCGGCACCCATCGTAAGAACCAAATCACCGGGTGAAGAATCCTGTATAAGGCGGTTTACAATGTCTTTGAACGATGCGATATATACCGCGTTGTTCGTAACATTGTTGATTTTCTTGACGAGATTTGACGCGTCCACTATTCCGGTGTCTTTTTCCCTGGCCGCGTATATATCCGTTATATAAACACGATCGGCAAATGCAAAGGCTTTTGAAAACTGATCCATAAGCTCCGATGTTCTTGAGTAAGTGTGCGGCTGGAAAACGCAGAGGATTTTCCCGTGGGTACAGCTTTTGGCAGCCTTCAGTGTTGCGATTATTTCGGTAGGATGATGGGCGTAATCATCAACAACGCGGATCCCATCAACCACTCCCTTATGCTCGAAACGGCGGCGCGGGCTTTTGAATTTTGTAAGAGTTTTCTTGATAATTTCCACCGGAATGCCCAGCGAATGGCATACCGCGAAACAGGCCAGGCTGTTCGAAACATTATGCAAACCCGGTATTCCGAGTTTCAAACGGAATAAGCTCCTTTTGTTGTGAACAACGCTGAAAGAAGCAAAACCATTTTCATCGAACGTAATTCTTCTTGCCGTCCAGTTGGCTTCCGAGGAGGTTAATCCGTAAGACACCGCCCTGCAGCCGAGTTTCTGCATAATTAATGAAACGCGCTCGTCATCGGCATTGCCGACAAAAAAGCCTTTCTGCTGTATTTGCCCGGCAAAGCAGGAAAACGACCGCTGAATATGTTCTATATCACGAAAATAATCGAGATGATCCGGTTCAATATTCAGAACAACCCCGACATATGGCTTAAATTTAAGAAAACTGTCTTTATACTCGCATGCTTCCGTTACGAAATACGCGGAATTGCCTATGCGCGTAGTTCCGCCGATTGAATCCAGAATTCCGCCTATATGAACAGTTGGATCTTTGCCCGCTTCAATAAGGCAGGAAGATATCATTGACGTCGTTGTTGTCTTTCCATGGGTGCCTGAAATTGCAATGCTGTATTCATACATTTTCATAATTTCGCCAAGCAGTTCGGCTCTTGATATTACCGGAATGCCTTTATTTCTCGCCGCTTCCAGTTCAGGATGGTTGTAAGGCATTGCGGCGGTATAAACAACCAGCTTCTGGTCCGTTATATTTGATGGCTCCTGAATGAGCGAAATAGGGACATTTTTCTTCTCTAAACGCTCCACGTTGGAAGAGTAATTAATATCGGAACCGGTAACATTGATACCAAGACTCAACAGGATTTCAGACAGGCCGCTCATGCTTATTCCGCCTATGCCGACCATATGAACGGTTTGGCCAACCAATTTATTCAAAAGACTATCCATAAAATTATACCTCTGTTTCACCGCAAAAGGTTCTTCACGTTCTATTATACCCAAATGCCCGGTATTTAACGCGTTAACCCGAATACAATAAAATTATACTATACATAGTGCGGTCAAACAATAGAAAGGCCACAGAGCGGTTCGGTTTTTCCCTCGGCACTGATATAAGCGGCATCATACGGGCTCCTTTTGTGTTTGATTCGGTCAATATTCATTATATGCATATGATATGT
>JAAYXD010000134.1 GCA_012516065.1 Clostridiaceae bacterium | reverse complement strand
GTATATTCATGTCATTTAAGGTCGACGTTTCTTTTCTCAGAAATGAACCTGAAATTATTCCGTACTGACATAAGATATTTTTTTCTGTGCATATTATCACGAAAATGTTTCGTTTGGATAGTTCGAATAATTTTTTTTGAAGTATCAAAAAATAAAACAGGTTTCGAATAATCACCATATCGTGGGAGGGCTGTTTCGATGGTTGGCAGGATAATGAGCAGAGCAAGGAATTTGTGGATTATGATTATATCCATGCTGGTATTTCTCACAGCAGCGGCATTATTAGTATGGTTCCTGACTTCACAACCAAAAACGGAAATTCCGAAAAAAGGCGTTTTTGTTAATGTGGATATAAAACCCGGCGCATCACCGCTATGAGCGTAAAAACCCGGAAACGCGCGAGGGAAGCCGCGCGGTAATTTATAAAACCCGTGGAGGATATTTGAATGGAACAGAAAAGGACAAAGAAGGAATATGTCGAGTGGACGCAGAAAATTGCGCCTAAAACCCATAAGTTTAAAAACATGATATTGGCGTTCATAGTAGGCGGAATAATCTGTACAATAGGGCAGGTGATTTTAAGCCTTTTGCTGAAAACCGGAATGATAAAGGAAGATGCCGCTTCCCTGACAACGCTGCTGATGATTTTTTTTGGCGCGTTTTTAACAGGAATAAATGTGTATGACGATATTAGCAGAGTTGGCGGAGCCGGCGCCGCAATACCGGTAACCGGGTTTGCGAATTCAATTGTTTCACCCGCTATGGAATATAAAAAGGAAGGTTATGTAATGGGAGTGGGCGCGAAAATGTTTTTGATTGCGGGTCCGGTATTGGTTTACGGGATTGTGGCGTCAATAATAGCTGGAATCCTGTATTACATTTTTACAATGAGAGCTTGATATCCGGCAGGTTATCTTTCGGCTTGCCGAATCCGGAAAATGCTTTATCAGTTTTTTAAAACGGTTGTAATTTATACATGGCATTTGTCCGCGGGGGGATGTTATGGGAACAAGGTTGGGAAAGCAAACGTTGAGGCTTGACAGCCATCCGGTGATTCAGGCCTGGGCGTCAATTGCCGGCGCAAAAGAGGGAAACGGGCCGTTGGGCCGGTATTTTGACGAAGTTATACAGGATGAATATTTTGGAGAAAAAAGCTTTGAAAAAGCGGAAAGCAAGTTATTAAGGGAGACTCTTGCGAAAATATTAATGAAAGGGAAAGTGTCCGCTGGAGATATCCAGTATATATTTGCGGGAGATTTGCTCAATCAATGCATTGCGGCAAGTTATGGAATACGTGAATCGGAGATTCCGTTCTTTGGGCTGTACGGCGCGTGTTCGACCATGGGGGAAGCTTTAATTCTCGGAAGTTTAATGGTGGAAGGCGGATTTGCCGAAAGAACCGTATGCATTACATCAAGCCATTTTTGTTCGGCCGAAAAACAATTCCGGTTCCCGCTGGAGTTCGGAAATCAGCGGCCGCCTATGTCGCAGTGGACGGTTACCGGATCCGGGGGCGTCCTCGTTGGAAATACGGGAGACGGCCCTAAAATTGTTCATGTGACAACAGGAAAAATAGTTGATATGGGAGTAACGGATGCAAATGACATGGGTGCGGCAATGGCGCCCGCCGCATGCGATACTATAACGGCGCATTTCACTGAGACCGGCCTGGCATACGATTATTATGACATCGTTATAACAGGCGACTTAGGGATTCATGGCAAAAACATATGCAAACAGCTTCTTGAGGAAAACGGGATATTAATCCAGGGCATTCTGGAGGACTGCGGCACGATGATATATGATACCGAGGCGCAGAAAACTTACTGCGGAGGAAGCGGATGCGCATGCTCCGCGATAGTTCTTGCGGGCTATCTTCTTGATAAACTGTCGAAAAAGGAATTAAAAAGGATACTGCTTGTTTGTACGGGAGCTTTACACAGCCCGTCATCAATCCAGCAGGGAGAAAGCATCCCGGCTATAGCGCATGCGGTAGGAATTGAAATGATATCGTAACAGCCGCGGAGTAAAATCTTAACCGCGTATTGAATCGAGAGGTGGTATTTTGGAATTCATAAGAGCCTTTATTGTCGGCGGCTTAATCTGCGTTATCGGACAGATACTTATCGATCTTACGAAACTGACGCCTGCCAGAATCATGGTTATATTCGTTGTTGCAGGCGTGGTGCTTGGTATTCTGGGAATATATCCCGCATTGGTTGAATGGGGGGGAGCCGGAGCCACCGTTCCGATTATCGGGTTTGGAAATGTCCTTGCAAAAGGAGTCATAGAAGATGTTGAAAAAAGGGGTTTGCTGGGAGCATTCAGCGGAGGCGTAAGAGCCGGTTCGGTCGGAATAGCTGCCGCTGTTTTTTTCGGATATATAATGGCTTTGATATCGAAGCCGAAAGCAAAAAACAAAAACTAATGCTGGGTTATTGCATTGTTTCCGCGGTCCTGGCTGGGTGTTTCGTTTCCTTGGACGACGAAGCACATACCAAAAACACGCTTCAGGTATTTTTTATTTTCACACAGCGGTCTCCATATCACGGGCCGCTCATCAACCCGCTCCACAGTTACCGGTACGCAGCAGGGCGTTGGAGTGTGTCGCCCGTCGTCACCGAAAGCACCCTGGCCACCCGCTGAGTTTTGGCGTAAACTTGTAGAACATTGCTTAAACGTAAAAAGAACTATTGTACAATAGTTCAAAAGGTACACTATTTCCGCGGGTCCTGCTTCGCGTGTCCAGGCATTGCTGCCGCGTTCCGGTGGGTACGCGGCTTTACTTCGGGTGTTTCGTTT
>JAAYXD010000133.1 GCA_012516065.1 Clostridiaceae bacterium | reverse complement strand
TTCTTCCTTTCTGAGAATAAGCTGCTGTTTGCTGAATCCTTCATAAACGCCCATTGTATATTCCTCCGGCAATAGTTGTTTTGTTTTTGTACAATAACACGCACATGAAAAGATTATTCATGTCTTTATTTATGCTTAAAAAGCCTTAAGTGATATAATAATACATAACTAATGATATTGCAAGTTTAAAAATAAGAAATTTCATATTATATTTTATATCGATGAAAATATATGAATTGCTGCAGGATTTGCATTATCAAGGCTGCATGAATATTAACTTTCACGCATTAACTTAAGCCATTCGATAAAAACATCGACAAGGTACTCAAGCATATTTTTCTTCTTAACGCTTTTTCCCGCACGTATAACGGATTCGCACAATATTTTATCGTTAAGGTAAACGGACAACGTCCCGACAAAATCCCTTTCGTTTACCGGAGCCATTACCACCGACGGCAGCGATACTTTCGTGTAAAGGTTTTGATACTCTGCTTCCGTTAAAGGCATTGTAAAGTTTTTCTCGACATATACGGGAACAGATTTTTCAAATCCTTTATACACGGGAAGTGTTCCTATATATTCGCTTTTTATTACCGTTTTATAGTGATAATTCGCGAACGCGTAGTCCAGAATCTGTTTGCTGCTAAGTGCGCGCTGATGCCTGCTGTCGCAGAAGAGCACAACGGATATGAAACGCCTTCCATCCCTCGTTGCCGAAGTAACGAGGCATCTACCCGCTTTTCCGGTGTAGCCTGTTTTTACACCGTCGGCTCCCTCATAACCGGCGAGCATTTCATTTGTATTAGCCATATACCTTTTTCCTATAGTTATCGATTTTGTCCTGACTATCTCGTTAAACACGGGATTGTTCAGCGCATATCTCGTAATCAGGGCAAGATCATATGCGGTTGAATAATGCCCTGTTTGGTCAAGCCCGTGCGGGCTCGTAAAATGCGTGTTTTTCGCCCCTATTTCCTCCGCTTTCCGGTTCATCATCTTAAGAAACTCATCAACGCTTCCCGCGATATGTTCGCTTATCGCAATCGCCGCGTCATTCCCGGAGCATAAAAGAAGCCCGTACATCAATTCCCTTAAGGATACCTCTTCACCTGCAGTCAGATTTATCGTTGAACCCCATATTGACGCCGCGTTTTTGCTTACCTTTACAATATCGTCAAGATTGCCGTTTTCCAGCGCAACGATCGCCGTCATAATTTTCGTGGTGCTTGCCATAGGCCTCTTGACATACGCGTTTTTCTCAAATATTACCCGCCCCGATTCAAAATCCATAACAATGGCGGAACGGGCGTTTATTTTCGGATAATCGTCAATCGAAACATCGGCGGATATACCTTCAAATATTGAAGATGTGGGTATTTCTTCGTTTACGTCATCTGCGGCTGTCCGTACCGTAAAAAATATCATAACAAGCAATACAAGAGCAAAAAGCCTTTTCAAGACGGTATTCCTCCCGGGCAGGAAATTTACAAGGATTACTCTATAAAATATATATATATTGGCTTAATAATAGTACAACCCCACTAAAAATTTGGCTTTCGAATTTGCTTTTCGGATATTTTGATGCAATAAGGCTCATATACTTTTTTAGCAGTGCTTTTCACGGACCTGCGCCTGAACTTTACGAGGTGTAATGAATGCGTTCCGTCAAATTCGAAAATATTTATATCCGAAAAGCAGTATATTACTGGAAGACTTTATTTTTTGTCCTTATATTGCTTTTTTGCGTAAAGGAACTAATAATCAGCGTCGATCGAAATACGGAACCGCCGTCAATA
>JAAYXD010000243.1 GCA_012516065.1 Clostridiaceae bacterium | reverse complement strand
TGGTCATCTACGTAGGTATATACACCTTCAACTTCCTTATATCCAAGGTCAAGCATCCTTATTTTGGCTGCTATCCTTGACACCTGGAAGAAGTCAGCTAATTCATACACGACATTTTCCATTATATTTAGCCTGTCGTGAGTACCAAAAAGGAGCTCATTCTTTTTAATTAGCTCCTCAATCTTTTTAATGGTCATTGATTTAGGCATAAGGATGCGAGGTGCTATTCCATTAGCATGCCATTCCATCCAGTCTTCTGGCGTCCATTGCTTTTTGTATTTAGTTGTTTCGTTTACTCTACAGCTTATAAGTAAAGCATCGCTGTTATATGTCTTAACTAACTCATGGTATTTTCTATGCTTATACCAGTGAACACACTCATGAATAATGGTATTGTTCATGCACCCTACGTTTCGCATGAAATACACATTAGGATCCACGAGAATTGTTCCTCTTGAAACTTCCAAAGGCTTATATGCTCTTTCATTTCTGTCGTAATATTCTATCGTACAATCTCCAAAAACTATTTGACCGAATATAGTGAAATGCTTTGTTAACTGGATTTCCTTAACCTTAAGCCCCATTCTTTTCACTACTTCATCTACCGGAATAGGCATAGGAGTACTTAATGCTTCTGGGCAAAATTCACTTAGAAACTCGGTAGCAACATCGTCAAACTGTTCCTTTTCTATAATTGGCACTAAATACTCAGATAGCCGGCCTAATTTGCTCTCTCTGTACTTGTTGTATATTGAAATAGACTTAATTTGAAAATTCTGAATTCCGTCATCAAGGTCAGCTCTGCAGGAGATACGGAACCATTGTTCTATGCCGTCACTTTCGCGATTCCTTCGTACTGTTTCTGCTATTTCAACTTCGGCTGAAACAATTACATCAAATAAAATACTATTGCCTGGTAAATCGGTTATGTCAATCGTTATAATGTCAAAGTCGGATAAAGCCGCTTCATCCGGTGATTGCACACGGTATGAGTTTGATTCCAGCTTATCCGGGTTGTCCTCTATATATTCAGACAATTCGTTAAAGAGATCATTATAATACATATTTGCAATAACATCTCTGAACGAGCTGACACTTGCCATACCGCACCTCCAAAAAATACATTTTCATTTATAAATATAAACTTTACCCTTATATCTTATAATTCTAAGCCCCCAATATTTTGTACGCTTGATATCGGTAAGTCTATTCATCATAGTCCTTTGGTATAACTTTGCATACTATAAAATTAAATGATTAAATTGAATATATCTGCGCTGATGCCATTATAATGCTTCGATGAATTGAGCCAAATTTATTAATGCCCTTTTATTCTCTTTTGGAGTTCCAGTTATAAGTAGAGCCCAAAAGTAAAGGTCGACATTTTTATTACCAGGAAAATTAAGTTGGTATTTTCCAATAGGAGACGTATGCTTCTTGCTTGAGGGATACACAAGTATAATATTGGAAGAATTGACTCTTGAAGCATAATAATACTGTTGGTAAATATCTGCATTAGCCGCTATAAAATCAGGTATATCCCTGTCTAGTACACTTCTATATTTATTCTTTGTATCCAATACAACTGATTTATTACCAAAGTTATAATAACCATCTAATTCAATATTTTTACGTTCTATTGGAATATCGTTTGGCCCAACACCAAGCGTAAAACGCCTCTTTATTTCAAAACCCTCTTTAAAAATTCGTTTTAACCCAACAGTTACATAGAACTCAAATACCTCGTTCATATCCAACATAAATTCTGGGAAAAACGCTGCCGACTTTCCATCTAAAGGATCGTATCCAAAAAGAATATATTTTGCAAAAAGCAGTGCTTTTTCATAATCATTACGTTTAATTGATGTATAATCCGCTACACGTGGGAAAGAGTTTCCGTCTACTTCTTCAATAGTACTAACGTTATCAAAATATTGCTCTGCGTTATTTAATAATGGTAAAATCCATTCTAAAGATGTCACTTCTTTTGATTTGCGTATTGCAGCTTTCAAAACTTGATTTATAGGTATATCAGCTGAAACTATTGTTCTTTCAACACAGAACTTATCATATGCAGGTTTTTTCTTAATTTGCTCCTGAAGATTAAGCCTACCTACAATCCGATCACTAATTGTCTCTGTAGAACGTATTTCTGTAATCATTCCATTTTGTCTTATATCTTCAATTGTATTAAGGAGAGAAATCACAAAATAATCTACAGCCTCAACTGTTTCTTCGTCGTCCAAATAACTAGATAGAACTTTTCTAGCTTCAGACTCACTTTTCACATCCTCAGCCTGGGCTTGTAAATACAGTATTTTGCCCAAAGTTAATTCAGGAATCATCGACATGATATATAAAATCACATCATCATATACTATGACACCAACATGCGAATTAGCATTAACACAAAATCCCTGACCTCTTCCATACGAAATAGTGAACGGTTCAATACCGTTAGTACTTACATAGTCATAATACATTGCCGCTAATTTGGTATATAGCTGTGTTTCAGATAATTCTCCATTTTTCACAACTTCAAAATCGCGTATGTATTTACTTTCCCACTGTTTAATTTGTAACAGCACTAAGAATTCACCACCTTGCTGTTCTTTAACCCTGAAAGAAATTCAATGACATCATCATCCGAGATCTCAAAACCAAAAATTATTTTATCCCGCAATTTAGGCCCCAATAAGCTTCCTAATACATCTCTATTGGAACCACAATAGCTTTCAAGTTGTGGGAAAATAGTTTCTCTAAATATTCTTCCAATGTCCTCTTTGGTGTATGGCTCTAATGATGTATCTTTTTTTATCCAAAGAACATGTCCGAGTGTTAAGTCCTTTCCCAGAAGAGGATGCCTAGTAATTTTCGCATTTAAAATATTAAAACAATCAATGTAATCTTTTATCGATATTTCAAGTGACTCTGAAAATGACGATGCTGAAATTATAGTATGGAGAATATCCGATGAGGGATATACAGGTAAGAATCTAAATCTACGTCTAAGTGCAAAATCAAGTTTTGCTAAGGTTTTATCTGCTGTATTCATTGTTCCTACAATAACTACATTTGATGGAATACAAAAGTCCAATTGTTGTTTTGCTGTTTTAAGCTTTCTTCTTCCTTTATCCTCCATTAAGTTCATTACTTCACCAAAAACCGCCGTTACATTTGCACGATTAATCTCATCAATCACAAAAACACATATTTTATCTTGGTACTGCTCTTCTGAAGCTTTTTGACAAAAGTTGTAGAATACCCCTGTTTCGAATTTAAACCCACCTTTATCAACATCAGGAACAATTCCTTCAATAAATTCCTCGTAAGAGTAGTTTGCGTGAAACTGGATTTTTTCAAATAAGCCTAATTTATCAGATAATTTTTCTGATAAGTTATCAATCATATAAGTCTTACTTGTTCCCGGTGGTCCGTATAGGATACAATCTTGTTTTTTTAATACCACTTCAACAACTTGGTCTATCGTTGTATTGGCAACCTTATCTCTTAAATCTACTTCTTCATAAGCAGCATGTTGCAAAAATTCTTCTACATAATTAGGCATATACTATTCCTCCCATAGCTTCTTGTATTCATCAATAACATTAACCTTCATTTTTTTAGTTCCTGTTCCCGCTCCGCCAGCAGTCCTATCTAAATAAAATAATGTCTTTTCTAAAGGATGGCGCATAATTAAATTTAACCTATACTTTTCTTCCCCTCCCTCAGAAGAATCAATATAAACATATCCAGCAATTGCAAGGAATGATAACATCTCTTTAATTTTTCTCAATCTATCACTTGCAATGGTTTCATGCTCCATTGATCTTCTTTCGGCTATAATACCATCAACAGCAGGACTGCAATCTTCATTACGAAGTGGTTGTAAATATTTAAATACTTCAGATGCTGTAAGATATGCCTCTTCCTTGCCGCATCTTTCAAATAATTCAACCATAGTTTTTATAATACACAATAATGGCCTAATGACTATTCCAGACTTCTTCCACTCATCATAGTCAGAATAAGCTAAATGAGGATACTCAAATTTTTTAATTATGTATTTGTAAAACTCATCCTCACTAACCTTTCCTTCTGCTAATGCTCTTCCAAATCCAGTCAACATAATTTGTTTTCCATAGCCTTCAGCCTTTAATAAATCAGGAGGAACACAAATATAAAATGCACTAAACAATCTTGCTTTATTTCTAAAGACAGAACCCTCAGTATTAATATCGAGATTTCCATTATCTCGAGCAGGCATCCATGCAGGGTGGCCTGTATTTGAAACTAAGTCTTCTGTCAACCGACCCATTTTAGGATTGCTTCCATCAGTATTCTCACCTTCATACAGTAACAACATTGCTGCGGCTTGCTGCATAATACTATAAGGAGTAAAGGTCTTAAAATGTTCAAATTGCCATTCAATCATGAACAGCACCTCTTTTTCTCTGACATAAGGTCATACAAACTTATTTGCTGACCAACTTTATCACTGTTATCTAATTGGCCAATCGCATTAAACACTTTTATATGTTTTGGTAACTGCCTAACAACCGGATGTTTAATATGTGATAGCTCCTTCGAAAAATCTACATCCATATTAAAAATATACGATTTAATATAGGATGCGATGAAATACGCTAAAAGTGGAGGCACCGCATTTCCAATCTGCGTAAACTGTCTTGACATAGTACCAGCAAATTCAAAATCGTCAGGGAATGTTTGAAATCTTGCGCATTCTCGTGGTGATGTGGTACGCGGCAAATAAGGGTGCAAATGAGAACGTCCACCACCGTTTTCCCCTCCAGCAATAACAGTTTTACTAGGCAAATTAGGATCAAGTCTATCGACTCTTCCTTTATGATCGCGTTCCCCAAATTTTAATTTTTTATATCTCTCGACTGTTTCTGGAGTATGTGCTCGTAGCTGATGATTCAAAGGATTCTTAGGAAAATCGCTTAGTGCATCATTTACCGTAAAGATTTTATCAATTTGAATAGTATTATCGTTAAAACACGGTCTTTTATCAGCAACACGTGTACCAATTATAATCATCCTTTCCCTATATTGTGGAACACCAAACTTATGAGCATTTATCGCACATGGTGTAGAATATACATAGTCATCATCGAGTTCCTTTAAAGATTCGGATAAAAACTCACCATTATTCCATGAAATCAATGCTGTAACATTCTCTATAACAAAAACTTTAGGTCTCACTTCATTCACTATCCGTATAAACTCAGGCAATAAATTTCCTTTTTCTTCATCAAGATGTCCTTTTCTTTTATACCTCTTATCATGTTTATAAAAACGTTGAGCTGCAGCTACACTGAATGGTTGGCAAGGAGGCCCACCACTAATTATATCAATCTCTATATCGCCAACCATTTCCTTTAAAACTTTCAAATTGAAATTGCGAACATCTCCATCAAACTCTGGTGGCCCAAAGATTTTAATTCCTGGAAAATTCTTTTTTAATGTATCACATGCAAATTGCTTAATCTCTACTGCAGCAACGGTTTCAATATTTGCCCATTTAAAACCTAAGTCAATACCACCGCATCCTGCGAATAGTGACAGATGATTCAGTTTATTCATTGAACAGTCCCCTTTTCTATTTCATTGCACTTTTCCCACTTTTAACCCAGTTATCTAGTTCAGAACATTTAAACTTCCACTGTTTTCCAATTTTATGAGCAGGTATGCCATTATCCTTTTTTATCCAACTCCTTAAAGTAACGGGTTTTACACCTAAGTACTCAGCAGCTTCTTCAATACTAATCCAGTTCTCACTGATTTTTTCATTCATTTTTGCACACCTCAATACTTCTTAAGTTAGCAATTCATATATAATATATTACAAAAGTTATTCTTTTTCAATCGTTTTGATTATATTTATTTATATTTAGTTATATTTAATAATACTTCTGAAACTTATTGTTTAGCCATAAACTATATCTTCTCACATCTATCCTGTATCCTCAACCCCCGCAAAAAAGGCGGTTATCTAATTTGGTAACTCAACTATAAATTTTCAGGGTAGTTGATATGTTCCCGAAATCAATAAAAACGAGGGTTCCCTGACATTGCCACATCCGGCAAAGCAGCCTTGAGAAAAGCTAAATGTCTGGAAACCCTTTATTTACAAGCTTTTCAGTTCTTTATTTCTCAACCCTTGACATCAATGTTACGCACTCAACGTGATGTACTTAGGCTATTCTTAATATTATTAAATTTAAGCAAAACCCTGTATTTATGTGCCCTTAACATCTATTTTATCAACTCTACTATCTGCTTTTTGATTAGTCTATTTTTAAATATTATCCAAAATAATAGCCGAATGATCTGAATGCTTTAAAAGTCTTACACTGTCATCTTTAAATACATTATAAGCATTGAATCCGTTATCTGAAACAAGTGCATAATCTATTCTTGTGCGAACACCATTACTAACATATGTAGAATCTAAATTGGAGTTACCCATTTCTATCCAAATATCAAATAACCCCTTTGATAATAATGTATTAAAACATTTCTTTTGTTGAGTACCTGGAATGAACACATTCAAATCTCCTATAACAATAATTTTCTTTTCACTATTTTTTTCTTTTGTTTCTTCAAATAACTTAATTAGTTGGTTCCAATAATCTCTATCAGCTTTAGCATGGACACCAATGATAATTTCTTTAGGTTGGTCTTTTTTTGCAATTACGACAACTCGTCTTTTATATTTTTCAAATTTTGTCTCATATACTTCATACTTATTTTTTCTGCAAATAGCTATTGTAACAATAAATGCAGTTTCATTGTCTTTTGAAATAAGTACCTCTAAGTTGTTTTGGTTACAAAACTCCAATAACTCCTTATAAACATGACTTTTATGTTCCCCTTTAACTTTATTTTCATTCAGCTCTACCCTTTTATATTTTGTTTCACCAAGATTATTTATATAAGCTACTTCTCTAATATATGGAACCTCATGTAATATGACTACATCATCATCTGAAATAAGATGGTTCATAATATAGTTAAAATAATAATCTTTTTGTTCATTCCATATATTAATCTTCGTAGTCTCGTTTCCTTGTAATGCCATCCAATTCTCTATACCTACAAAATGATTTACATTTAATGAAGTTATCATTCCTATCTTCCTTTCTTAGAACTATACTTACTACTTTTCCTTTGAACTCCATCTTTAGTTTTCTTAACATTACTTCTATTTATCTTTTCCGCCTGCACTGCTTGAAACTTTTCCTTTGAAATAATAGGAGAATGGTTGTTCTCAGATACATAGTGTACCTCATGATCCCCTTTATCTAATAGCCTTACCACACCTATATATTTCTCGTTACTTAGCATTACATCAATTGTTCTTTTGCTCCAAGTATCTTTTCCTGTCGGTGTTTTGATTCCTCGATTTTCTAATTCTTCCATTATCCCTACAATGCTATTTCCCTGTAAGTAAAGGTCAAATATCAATTTAACATTTTTTGCTTCCTCTTTATTTATTATTAATTCACCATCAGCATCATTCTCATATCCGTAACATTTTCTGTTGTAAAGCTTTGATGTTCCTTGGGCTGCTTTCTGCTTTATGCCCCATTTTATATTATCACTTCTTGATTCGTTGTCTGCCTGGGCTATAGATTCAATTATTGAAATCATTAAGTCATTATCTGTATCTGCAGTATCTAGATTTTCTTGTTCAAATATAACCCTAATATCAAGTAGTCTTAATTGGTGGAGGGCCTCCAATACTTCAACCGTATCCCTGCCAAATCTACTTATGTTTTTTGTAATAATAATTTCAAGGTTTTTAGATTTACAATCCTCAAGCATGCGGTTAAATTCTTTTCTTGATGAGCCCGTTTTACTGCTGGCAATATCTATATAGATATCTACAAGTAACCATCTAGGTACTGAAGCCACAATTCTTGTTAAGGCTGATATTTGAGATGTTAGGCTGTTTAATTGATCTATACTATTTGAACTTACTCGGCTATAGATACCAACACGAGTTTCTCTTTGGGGAGGTAGTGCTGGTATATATTGAACTTTTGGATTGTAAATCAATTCTATCACCTTCTTCTTAGCTAACTTCACTTTATATTTTACCATGACTACTCACCATTATAGATTGTTTTGCATATGTTAGGTAGTCTATTTTATAGGAATTTTTCATCTATCCTACACACTCGTCCTGCCAAAATCATCTAGGTAAACTACTCAACCTATAAAATTCATCTTTTCTCGATATGTTCCCTAAACACTTGATAATACAAGCCTCTAGGCTATATAGTTACTTTGGAATGCTAATTTAAAAGTCAATAAATCCTGTAACCCTTATACCATCAAGCCTTTAACTACATTTTAAATTTCTACCCTTGACATCAATACTACCGTCTCAACGTGGCTCGTCCACGGAAACATATCCACCGGCTGCACTTCCCTTACCTCATAGCCGCTACTATACAGTAGCTTAAGGTCCCTGGCAAGGGTTGAGGGATTGCAGGAAACATAGACTATTCGGTCGGGAGCCATGTCGACCAGT
>JAAYXD010000132.1 GCA_012516065.1 Clostridiaceae bacterium | reverse complement strand
CTAACAATAAAAAATTGAAAAAAACTGCTGTTCAGACTTTTCTTATTGATCTATTGAACAATAAAAGGAAACCATAGCTGAATAAAGCTTAAAGATATAACTTACCCGCTTTTGCAAATAAAGTCCTTGTTTCCGTTATTGTACAATAGTTTGTTCTATTGAATCAATGCTGCGTTCGTTACAGCTCAAATTTTCCGGTGAAATAATCTTTTAACTGGGCAATCGGAATTCTTACCTGCTGCATCGAATCCCTTTCCCTTATTGTCACCATTTTATCTTCAACGGATTCAAAATCAAAAGTAACGCAGTAAGGTGTGCCGATCTCATCCTGCCTGCGGTACCGTTTTCCGATACTTCCCGTTTCGTCATACTCGCAAACATAATGCGCAATTAGTTCTTTGTAAATTTCATAAGCTTCGCCGCCAAGTTTTTTCGACAGCGGCAGGACAGCTATCTTCACGGGTGCTACCGCGGGATGGAATCTAAGAACCGTCCGCACATCATCCTGCCCTATTTCTTCTTCATCATATGCGTCACACAGGAAAGCAAGCGCAACGCGATCCGCACCCAGGGAAGGTTCTATGCAATACGGAATATATTTTTCGTTCGTAACAGGATCAAAATAGCTTAAGTCTTCTTTCGAATACTCCATATGCTGTTTCAAATCAAAATCCGTTCTGTTGGCTATACCCCATAGTTCTCCCCAGCCGAACGGGAATTTATACTCAATGTCGGTCGTAGCTTTGCTGTAATGGCTTAATTCTTCCTTCGAATGATCCCTGAACCGTACATTTTCTTCTTTTATATTAAGCGACAAAAGCCATTCCCTGCAGAAGTTTTTCCAGTAGTTAAACCACTCCATGTCCGTACCGGGCTCGCAGAAAAACTCCAGTTCCATTTGCTCGAATTCGCGCGTTCTGAATGTAAAGTTTCCAGGCGTAATCTCATTACGGAACGACTTTCCAATCTGGCCGATTCCGAAAGGTATCTTTCTGCGCGTTGAACGCATCACGTTCTTAAAGTTGACAAATATACCCTGTGCGGTTTCCGGTCTTAAATATATTTCATTTTTCGAATCTTCGGTAACCCCCTGATAGGTTTTAAACATGAGGTTGAATTTGCGTATACCGGTAAAATCATGAGCGCCGCAGTTCGGGCAGCCGATCTTTTTTTCCGCAATATACTCCGACATGTCTTCATAGCTTAAACCGTCAACAACCATATTGATACCGTTTTCTTTATTCCAGTCATCAATGAGCTTATCGGCGCGGTGCCTCGTTTTACACTGCCTGCAGTCAATAAGCGGGTCGGAAAAGCCTCCCACATGGCCGGACGCTACCCAAACCATCGGGTTCATCAATATCGCACAGTCAACCCCGACATTATACGGGTTTTCCTGGATGAACTTTTTCCACCACAGCCTTTTTATATTGTTTTTGAACTCCACTCCAAGCGGGCCGTAATCCCACGTATTGGCAAGCCCGTCGTATATCTCCGAACCCTGAAAAATAAACCCCCTGTTTTTTGCAAGGGCGACGATTTTTTCCATTGTCTTTTCAAAAGCCATTTATTTTTCCTCCCGTATTTGCCTTATAAACTCCCGGTTTATATATCGGCGTCCTCAGGCCCGTTATTTGTTATGCTTTCATCCTGATCAGCCCCATTGGACACATATACCGGTTCATCCTCAGTTTCATTTATGATTTCATGCGATTCCGCTTTTTCAACTGTTTCGCCTGTATTATCCTCATTTTGCCTGGATGTTTCGCCTTTCTGTGTATACCTGTACTTAATTTTCCCCTCTTTTATTTCAGCTATAGCTATTGTCACATCCTTATCCGATTTTGTTTCAACCAGCGGCTGCGCTCCGTTATTAATCATACGGGCCCTTTTTGCCGTCGCTATTACAAGGGTATAGCGGTTGTCAACTTTTTTAAGCAGTTCCGAAATCGGAGGTTTTATCATAATATCACTCCCTGTTTAATTATTGTAGCACCTGATTCGAAATTACAATGCATTATTATGCTATAATAAATCAAAACATGGAAACTGACAAGAATTTCAAACAGAAGGCAGTTTGTTCACCGGTTTCCGGATATTCCTTTGTTTGCGGCTTCAAGTTCAATTTCCAAAATCTCAAGCAATCTGTCCGAAGCATTTTCCACCGTATCGTTTACAATAACGTAGTCATAATCGGCCATGCGCTCCATTTCCTCTTTTGCCCTGTTCATTCTTCGCTCAATGACATCGGAGGGCTCCGTCCCCCTGTTTGTTATCCGTTTTTTAAGCTCATCCAGGTCCGGCGGAGCGATAAATATTGAAACGCATTCGGGGTACCGCTTTTTAATGTTGCCTGCGCCTTCAACCTCAATCTCGAGAAGAACGATGCGGCCTTTTTTCAATTGCTCTTCGACATACGCCCTGGGAGTCCCGTAGTAATTACCGCAGTACTCTACCCATTCAAGGAGCTCATTATTCCTGATCATCTCGATAAAACGCTCGCGCGAAACGAAAAAGTAGTTTTTTCCTTCAATTTCACCCGGCCTCGGTTTGCGGGAAGTTGCAGATACGGAATACACAATATCACTGTTTTTTTCTCTCGCGCGCGATACAACAGTTCCCTTTCCCACTCCTGCCGGTCCGGATACAACTACCAGAAGACCCGGTTTCATTCGTCAGCCTCCTGATCAATTTCATCATCAATTGCAAGCGACTCGCTTCCTTTGCCGCTTAGCCTGTGAGCTACCGTTTCCGGCTGGACCGCCGAGAGTATGATATGATCACTGTCGGTTACGATAACTGCGCGGGTTCTTCTCCCATATGTCGCATCTATCAGCATCCCGCGCTCCCTCGCTTCCTGGATCATTCGTTTTATCGGCGCCGATTCCGGGCTTACAATAGCGACTATGCGGTTTGCGGATACAATGTTTCCAAATCCAACATTTATCAGTTTCATTATTCCAATCCTCCAGCTCTAATAGGGACATAGTTATCAGCATCATGAGGTCATGCATACCGGACGGATAAATATTTTACTCTATATTCTGTATTTGTTCCCTTACCTTTTCAATTTCACTCTTTAATTCTACGACATGTTTTGTTATCTCCAAATCATTCGATTTTGATCCTATCGTATTAACTTCCCTGTTCATTTCCTGCAGGAGAAAATCCATTTTCTTTCCGACAGGACCGTCCATATTCATTATATCCCTGAACTGGGAAATGTGACTTTTTAATCGGACCAGTTCCTCGGTTATGCAGCACCTGTCCGCGAAAATAGCGACTTCCATTGCAAGGCGCGATTCATCAACAACATTGTTTTCCATAAGCTCCTGTATCCTTGCCGAGAGTTTATCCCTGTATTCAAGCACTACAAACGGCTCCCGCGTTTCAATAAATGATACATGCGACTCTATGCTGTTAATAATATCGGACAGGCTTTTCTGCAGCTTTTCCCCCTCTTTCTCCCTCATGCTTATAAGATTGTCCAGCGCATCATTCACGACGGCTTTCATTACCGTCCAGATAGCTTCGTCATCTTCATCCTTTCTTTCCACTTTCAGAATGTCGGGGAACTTTGCCAGTGTTGATGAAGAAATGTCATCCCGTAATCCAAGTCCGGCTGAAATTTTCATCATCGCGTTATAATACGCTTTCGCGAGACCTTCATCAAGAATAACTTCCTTTGCCTGCTCGCTTAAATTGTCCCAATTAAGGAAAACGTCTATCTTTCCTCTTGATATGCGTTCCATGATAAGGGTGCGTATCCTGTCCTCAAAAGAACCAAGCTGCCTCGGCATACGGATAAAAACCTCGCAGTACCTGTGGTTCACGGACTTTAATTCCACTGTCATTCTTATATTGCTGTCCTGGTATTCGCATCGACCGTATCCGGTCATACTCTTTAACATTACATTTGACCTCCCGGTTCAAATCCGCACCGGCCCCCTGTCTCCTGTTCGAAAAAAATCAGGCGTCCGTATATGCCCGTTCAGGAAAAAAGCAGGGGTAAACTACAAAAATGGACATTTCGTATCCAATGCCGGACATAATAATATGCGGAAGAATGGATGATTACATGGCAAGTACGTTTTTTATCGCCTGGTAAACCCTTGATTTCTCAAAGGGCTTAATAACAAAATCTTTAGCGCCCATTTTTATCGCTTCAATTACCATTGACTGCTGTCCCATTGCCGATACCATAATAATACGCGTATTCGGACTTGCCTTCAGAATTTCGGGAACCGCAACAATTCCATCCATTTCCGGCATTGTAATATCCAAAGTCATTATATCGGGTTGATATTTCTTTGCCGCTTCAATAGCTTCGCGTCCGTTTGACGCTTCGCCGACCACGGTGTACCCTTCAACCTGTTCTATCATTTTTCTGATTATAGTCCGCATAAAGACAGCATCATCAACAATAACAAAAGAGATTTCCTTCATAGGTGCATTTCACTCATTTCGTGCATTATAACAGATAAAACCGCAATTGCAGCCGTTTCCGTCCTCAGCGTTCTCCTGCCCAGGCTGACCGGCGAGATGCCGCGGTCGCCCGCCAAACGTACCTCATCAGGCGAGACTCCGCCTTCCGGGCCGATAAAAACGCCGATGAGGCTAACACAATTTATATTATAACATTTGAATAATTCTTTCAAACATTTTTTTGTCTCGCCTTCATAGCAGAAAACCATCATGCTTGTGCCCGCAGGACATGCCTTTGCCATATCGTCCCAGTGGTTCAGGGCGGTTTCATAGTCAACAGGTTCGGTTACACGGGGCACAACAACCCGACCGCATTGTTTGCTTGCTTCAACGGAAATCCGGTTCCATCGCTCAAGTTTTCCTACGGTATCTTTTACCCGGATTTTCGGCACTGAAAACTGTGTAATTACCGGGACAATTTCATATATACCAAGTTCAACCGTTTTCTGAACTATTAAATCCATTTTGTCGGATTTGGGAAATCCCTGGTAAAGTATTACTTTTACCCTCGGTTCGGTTTTTGGGTCATACTTTTTTAATATCTTGCCGTAAGCGGTATTGTCTTTTGACGATACAAGTTCGAGTTCATATTCAAGACCCGTGCCGTCAAATACAGTAAACCTGTCACCTGTTCGAAGGCGTAACACATTAAGCATGTGCTTTGCTTCGCTTCCGGATATAACGGCGGTGCCGTCATTTATATGTTCAGGTTGTATCATGAACCTGGGCAGATTCTTACAGCCATCCATTCCCCATCAAACAACTCCTGTATAATGCGATATCCTGATTTGATTACCGCTTCGGTTATCTCGTTTTTTCTTTCCCGGGTAATTCCGCTCAGCACAATATTTGTGTTATCCGTACAGTATGGATGCAGTAATGGGAGCAGCGACAGAATCACATCGGTTATTATATTAATGGCAATAATATCATACTGTACGCGCTTTATATCATTAAGGGTTCCGTGTACCACGGCGACCTTTTGTTCAACTCCGTTGTTCCGGATATTTTCGATTGCCGTTCTGCACGCGATTTCGTCTATGTCCGCACAGGTAACACTGCGGGCTCCGAGCTTTGCGGCAATAATCCCGAGTATTCCCGTCCCGCACCCGAGATCGAGCACCTTCTCGCCGCCCTTTACGATTGCATCGAGCATTGCCGCACATAAACGGGTTGTTTCATGGGTACCGGTTCCGAACGCCATTCCGGGATCAAGCTCGATAACCACTTTATCCGCAGGAGGATTATAGTCTTCCCAGGAAGGCTTAACAATTACTCTTTCCGAAATCTGAAATGTCTTATAATACTTCTTCCAGTTGTCTTTCCACTCGGAATCGTCGCGTTCGCGTATTTCGATTACAGGAAGGGGCGATACCGAATACCGCTCGAATGCTTCATTCAGTTTTTCCCGCAGACTGAGGCAGTCTTTATCATCCGCGCTGAAATATGCCCTGATAATCATATTGTCGCCAAGATTGCGAAGAAAATCATCCGCGGCATAATCGGTATACCTGCTTTCTTTGAGAACCTTGCGGAAATCTTCGGGGTCTACAATCTCTATTCCCTGTATTCCGAGTTCAATAAAAATTTCAGATATTATATCCTGCCATTTGGGTTCTATCGTAACCGTAACTTCAAGCCAATTCATCAGCTTCACCTGTTATCGGATTTAGTGAAACAAATCCTTCATTTTATCAAAGAAATTCTTCCTTTGCTCAAACGCGTCGTCTCCGCTTATCTCCGCAAACTGGCGCAGCAGTTCCTTTTGCTTTGCCGTAAGTTTTTTCGGTACTTCCACATGCACTTTTATAAACTGATCGCCCCTGGCGTTTGAGCGCAGGTGTTTTATGCCCTTGTTCTTTAAACGGAACACCGTCTCCGTCTGGGTTCCTTCCGGTATGCTGTACTTCATTGTCCCTTCGAGTGTCGGGATTTCCAGCTCCGCTCCCAAAGCCGCCTGTGTGAACGTAATCGGTATTTCACACATAATATCATAACCATCGCGTACAAAAATCGGATGCGGCTGCACCGTTATGGTTACATACAAATCTCCCGGCGGTCCTCCTCTAATGCCTGGCTCGCCTTCGCCGCGAAGCGATATTGTCTGACCGTTATCTATCCCTGCCGGTATTTCCACATTAATTTTCGAAGTTTTCTGCTGTCTTCCGCTGCCGCGGCATTCATCGCACGGATCGGTAATAATTGTCCCTTCCCCACGGCAAACATCACAGGTCCTCATATTAATCATTTGCCCGAACGGAGTGGCCTGGGCATGGCGTACCTGACCTGTTCCGCCGCAGCGCTTGCATGTCTGCGGAGATGTGCCGGGTTTGGCTCCCGTACCGCCGCATTTACCGCATGTCTGAAGCCTTGTAACACGGATTTCTTTATTTGTCCCGAAAACGGCTTCATTAAATGTTATTTCAAGTGTATATTTCAGATCGGCTCCCCTTTTGGGACCCGTTTTCTGTCTTCTTCTCGTGCCAAATGGCGATCCGCCAAAGAAATCTTCAAACAAATCGTCAAATCCGAAACCGAAATCAAAGCCTCCGAAACCGCTGAAACCGCCGAAGCCGGAGCCATCCAGCCCGGCATGCCCAAAGCGGTCATATTGCTGGCGTTTTTGAGGATCGCTTAAAACTTCGTATGCCTCATTTATTTCCTTAAACTTCATTTCGGCTTCCTTATTGCCGGGATTTACGTCAGGGTGATACTTTTTTGCAAGGCTCCGGTATGCTTTTTTTATCTCAGCATCGGTCGCGCTGCGGTCTACGCCGAGTATTTCGTAATAATCCCTTTTTTCCGGCAAATTAACCAACCCCCAGCAGTTGATCTAAACAACTTAAAAATTATAGCACACTTGATGCCAGCCTTCAACTTAGAAAGCCCCATATTTCTTGCACTTTCTGTGTCCTGAAAAATCATTTCCAGGAACCCGTATCCGGCTTTGAAAAGTAAAAAATCGAAAACAGATAAGAAAACAATTCAATGAATGCGAGCTAATAAAACAGTACCCAACTAGCTGCCGCTTAATTAGGTACCGGAATAAAAACAGGAAAATCAGCTTAATTTCAGTTCCGGGCGGAAGCACCAGCTTGTTCCTTGACGGAAAGAACCTATGCAGATACAGCTTTTTATAATTATTCTTATTACAGCAACGAGTCAAAGGCGGCCTTTGACTCGTCGGATAATTATGTTATGCATAAAACAGCATCTCAATGCATCTTATTTGTCATCATCTACCACTTTATAATCAGCGTCATACACGTCGTCCTGCCCCGTATTTGTTCCTGTATCCGCGCCCGCTCCGGGATTAAATCCTCCCGCGCCGCCCGGGTTCTGCTGATATATTTTCTGAGATACCGGATAAAATGCCTGGGCAAGTTTTTCCGTGGCCGTCTTTATTCTCTCGGTATTGTCGCTCTTTACGGCTTCTCTCAGATTGTTCAGTTCGGCTTCTATATTAGCCTTGTCGGCAGGACTAACCTTATCGCCAAGTTCCTTAAGTGTTTTCTCGGTCTGGTAAATCATCGAATCGGCATGGTTCTTTGCTTCAATGAGTTCCTTTCTCTTTTTGTCTTCCGCGGCATATTTCTCGGCTTCCTTCACCGCTCTTTCGATTTCGGCTTCGGATAGATTGGTCGATGCGGTAATTGTGATTTTCTGCTCATTTCCGGTTCCAAGATCTTTTGCCGATACGTGTACAATTCCGTTCGCGTCAATATCGAATGTAACCTCTATTTGAGGAACACCTCTTGGAGCAGGCGGAATGCCTGTCAACTGGAAATTCCCAAGCAGCTTGTTATCGGCAGCCATTTCCCTTTCTCCCTGGTACACGCGGATATCGACACTGGTTTGACCGTCCGCTGCCGTTGAGAATATCTGGCTTTTCTTTGTCGGAATTGTCGTATTCCTTTCAATCAGTTTTGTGAATACACCACCGAGAGTTTCTATACCAAGGGACAACGGCGTGACATCAAGAAGCAGCAGATCCTTTACTTCTCCGGAAAGCACGCCTGCCTGGATTGCCGCGCCTATTGCAACGCATTCGTCGGGATTTATCCCTTTAAACGGCTCCTTGCCGAGGAATTTCTTTATTGCTTCCTGAACCGCGGGAATCCTTGTGGAACCTCCAACCAACAGCACTTTGTCGATGTCTGACGGGGAAAGCTCGGCATCTGCCAATGCCCTCCGCGTTGGTTCCATTGTTTTCTCAACCAAGTCCGCAGTCATCTCTTCAAATTTCGCCCTTGTCAGCGTAAGGTCAAGATGTTTCGGTCCTGAAGCATCCGCGGTTATAAACGGAAGGTTAATATTTGTCGTGGTCACCGACGAAAGCTCGATTTTTGCTTTTTCGGCAGCTTCTTTCAATCGCTGCAGAGCCATCTTGTCGTTTCGTAAATCTATTCCGTGATCTTTCTTAAACTCCGCAACCATCCAGTCTATAATCCTCTCGTCAAAATCATCGCCGCCGAGGCGGTTATTGCCGCTCGTCGCGAGAACTTCAAAGACCCCGTCGCCTATTTCAAGTATCGATACGTCAAACGTACCGCCTCCAAGGTCGAATACAAGTATCTTCTGATCGTGCTCTTTATCGAGTCCGTATGCTAAAGAAGCAGCCGTCGGTTCATTGATTATACGAAGCACTTCAAGACCTGCTATCCTTCCGGCATCTTTCGTAGCCTGACGCTGTGAATCGCTGAAGTATGCCGGTACGGTGATAACGGCCTGTGTGACGGTTTCACCAAGATAGCTTTCTGCATCGGCTTTCAGTTTCTGAAGTATCATCGCGGAAATCTCCTGCGGTGTGTACTGCTTGCCGTCAATATTTATTTTCCTGTTTGAACCCATATCCCTTTTGATTGATATTATTGTCCTGTCAGGGTTCGTTATGGCCTGGCGCTTCGCAACCTGCCCTACAAGCCGCTCCCCTGTTTTTGAAAATGCCACTACTGACGGTGTCGTCCTGCTCCCTTCCGCGTTCGGGATTACAACAGGTTCTCCGCCTTCCATTACAGCAACACAGGAATTGGTCGTTCCCAAATCTATTCCTATAACTTTTGCCATAAAAAAATCACTCCTATATTTCAGATTTAAAGGTCAAAGATAGTCTCTTTCAGTTTTGTATATTGATTTTTGATATTCCGTTAATTATGTCAGTTAGCCACCTTAACCATCGAATGGCGTATTACGATTTCATCCTTGTAAATATAGCCCTTCTGGAATTCTTCAATAATTTCGTTTTCCCCTTATTTTTCATCGTGAACATGCGATACGGCTTCGTGAAAATCGGGATTGAAGGGTTTTCCAACCGCCTCGATCGGCTTCACTCCAATGCTGGAAAGAATATCCATCATCTGCCTGTGAATCAGTTGTACCCCTTCTTTTATGTTCTGATCACCTGACTCATCAACTGCCGCAATGGCACGCTCAATGCTGTCCAGTACGGGAAGAAACGCCGCAACTATATCAGCTGCCGCGCAGCAATACAATTTTTCCTTTTCCCTCAATGTCCTTTTCTTATAATTATCAAACTCGGCAGCAAGCCGCTGGAACCTGTCTTTTAATTCATTCAATTCTTCGTCCTTTTTATCGGTGTCTTCCTTTTTACCGTTATCGTTTTCTTTTTCCGGCTGCGCCGCCTGCTGTTCATTATCAACCGTCTGCTCTTTCTCAATCTCCGTACTTTCTTTTATATCATCAACCTCGCCGGTTACTTCTTCTTTTTGTTTTTCGTCCGCTTTATTCGTGTTCATACGGCTTCATCCTTCCATTATATTTTAATTATTTTCTTCACTCTTCATTAAGTATTCTTAAAATCTCCCTGTTTATAAGTTTTTGTATATATTTCATTGCCGAAATAACTTTTGCGTATGACATCCGGGTCGGGCCGAAAATACCGAAAGCTCCGACATCGGTATCCCCGACTCCGTAAGCAGTGGTCACTAGACTGCAGTCCTGCATAAGCCCAAGCTGGTTTTCCTTTCCGATTTGAACCTGCAGTCCGCTTTTTTTCATGGCGGAACTCATCAATTCCTTAATTACATCCTTATCGCTGAACAGTTCCAAAACTTCCCTTACTTTCAGCAGATCACTGAATTCAGGATGGTTCAGCAGGTTTGTCGTACCGTGAAGCATCAACTCTGTCTGTTCCGTTTCTTTCAGGCATGCATTCAGCCCCTCGACGACACATTCAATTATACCCGAATCAACTTTGGTTTCCCTGCTGATAATGTCAGTCGCGGGTATTTTAATATACTCGATGATTTTACCACTGAGTTTTTCCTCAAAAAATCCCGACAGTTTAGCCATATTGTCGGAAGTGCACTCGGTGTTGAGGCGGACTATGCTGTTTTTTACAACCCCTCCTCCGGTCACAATAATAACAAGCGCCTTTTTTTCATCTATCTGTACAACCTGTACATTCCTCAGAATAGTTTTTTTTAGCACCGGCGACAGGGCAAAAGAAGTATAACCCGTAATCGACGATATTATATCGGAGGCCCGGTTAATCAACGCATCGATTTCATTCAAACGAAGCTCAATAGCGCTTCGTATCTTTTTAATTTCATCTCTCGCAAGTGTTTCTACCTGCATAAGATGATCCACATAGAACCTGTAGCCCTTGTCGGACGGCACTCTGCCCGCCGAAGTATGGGGCTGAGTTATATAGCCCATTTCTTCAAGGTCGGCCATTTCATTGCGTATCGTCGCCGAACTCAAGCCAAGTTCATGCTTTTTCGAAATTGTTCTTGAGCCCACAGGCTGTGCTGTTTGTATATAATCATCAATGAGTGTTTTAAGAATTCTCATTTTTCGTTCACTTAATTCTTCCGCCCAGACCATTGGTTCACCTCCAAACCTTAAAACAAACAGCCTGTTGGAAACAACGGCCACAAAAATATATTTCCCAATGATAATATTTTAAATCTTTTTACTGCGTTCCAATAATATCCCCATATATTTTGTTAGCACTCTCTTTAAACGAGTGCTAAATGCTAATATAAAAATATCATCCCTCCTGATTTTTGTCAAGAGGGAGCATCTTTTTTTCACATAAACAGCGGCAGTCCGAAGGATCGTGGAATTGCCGACACGTTCCTTAAAGTATGCGATTTTGGTCCATTCGTTCAGCAGCGGCGGGCGGTTAACATTAACCTGCGGGCAGTATTATTTTCACTTTGCACCCGCTGTCCTTCATATCTTCAAACTCGACATGCCCGTTAATTTTCTCTATTTTCCTGCGGATGCCATCCATGTTTCTACTGGCTGCGAACGGTTCGCTGTTTACAATTTGATTGCCGAATACTTCAATAATAACACTATTGTTTTTATTGAACGCGGCAAGCTCGATATTGCCCAGTTTTTCCTGACCCATACCCTGCCGCGAACCATAGATCGAAAGTATAAGTTCAACTAACTCGGCAAGCGGAATGACTATTTCATCCGCTGTTTCTTTCCTGATTTCCGTATTTTCGCCGATCGTTGAGAAAACCACGTGGATTCCGGCTTCTTCGATCATCGCCCTAGCAGCGCGTGTAATTTTCTGGAAAGACTGCTGCAGCGTTACAAGCCGCAATTCCTGTATGATCTTCCCGATATCCGCCGACATTTCTCCAGCTTTCTTTATTTCGGCAGTAAAGGCATCATCGCTTCCGAACCTTGAAACGGATTCATCATGCAGTTTTTTTTGGGTTACTTCGAGGCATTTGGCAATATCAAGAATTTTATCAAGCTGTTTAAGCGGAATTTTGACATATTGATCACCGGATACATTCCGTATTTTTTGGGCTCTTATAGCCCTGATAAGTTTTCCCGTATCAAGCTTTTTTTCGCGGACGGCAATTTCGCCGAATTTCATCTTCCGGTACTCATTGTTTTGTTTCTCAAGAACATCGTTAATGTCGTTCTCCTGCATCGCCCCTTCTTCGACAAGGATTTCCCCGATTTTATCTTCGGGTGGGCGGACAGGCTGCTTAACATCAAGCATTATTTCTTCATGGAGCTGCTTCACGCTGATCAGATGCTGTTCGATTTCCCCCAGAAATCTAGTATCTTTATCGATGTTCGAATTACTGCATATTCTCCTTAAAAACAGAACTGTTTGAAGCAGGAGATTGATAAAAGCGCGTGTGGCCGGTATATTGAATTTTCTGCATACGTCAATTAATGCTTCATTTTCTTCGATAAGCCGGACCGCTTCATCTTTTTCAAGAAAACCCGCCAATCCTTTCAGAGAAACAAAGATATTATAAACAGAATTTAAATATTCCGCGTTTTCAGGATCGACCTCAAGATTAACAAGTTCGAGTTCAATTGAGTCAAGCGCTTCAAGAATCTCCTGAATAAAGTCATTGATATAGTTCTTTTTGATTTGATGCAATTCGAAATCCATACCGCTGTTTATCCCGTGGGAATCTGCCCGATTGCCATGTTCCATAAGCAAACAACCTTTCTATGTTTATTATACTGGGTCATTGCGGTACCGCCTGTCCGCAGAACGACAATACCACAGTGCAGTTAAGAACAAAAACAATCAGCATTTCCCCCATACGGTTCATACGAATTCGAGCCAGACCTGGTTCGCATAATCCAATCCCGCTTTTGTCAGTCTCATTATACCATTATCGAGACATACGAGTTTCTTTTCTTCAAGGGAAGCAATTTTCTTTTTATATTTGTTTACTGCTTCAGAGCCAAACTCTTCTTCCAGCGTTTCCAGGGATATGCCATCCGTAAGTCTGAGTCCGAGTATGAACCTTTCCGATAACCTCTCTTTATCATCAACTGCTTGAGCCGTCGCTTGCGGTGAAAATCCCCTTTTTAGTATTCTAATGTATTCTGCAGGATCCGTCAAATTTGAACTTCTAATATTGCGGTAAAACGAATGCGCGGCTGCTCCGAATCCTAAATATGGTTTACATAACCAATATTTTATATTATGCTTGCATTCAAACCCCGGCCTGGAGAAGTTGGAAATCTCATAATGCCTGAATCCGCTGCTGCCCAATTCGGCAATCGCGTAATCGTACATTTGCCTGTCCAGATCATCATCTATATTCGGCAATTCACCTCTTTCGCGCATTTCGAACCAGGGCGTGTTTTCTCCGATTTCAAGGCTGTAACAGGACACATGCGTAGTATCGCTTTTTATTACGGTGTGTATCGTTTCAGCCCAGTCTTCCATTGTTTGTGTAGGAATACCAAATATTATATCGGCATTTATGTTGGTAAAACCATATCTTTTTACCAAATCGACACAATCAATGAACATATCCTTAGTGTGGATACGCCCCATAAGCCTTAAAATCCGGTCCTGCGCAGCCTGTAATCCTATGCTTATCCTGTTGAATCCGAGCTGCCTGTACGCTCCGGCTTTTTCAGCGGTAACGGTCCCGGGATTGACCTCCAATGTAATTTCCGCATCTTTTGAAATATTAAAGAATTTAGTTAATGCATTTATAATTATTGAAAGGTATTCCGCGGGAATAAGCGAAGGCGTTCCGCCGCCGACAAAAACCGTATCCGCATGAACAGGACCGTATTTTTCCGTTGCAAGCTCCATCTCCTTGCACAGGGCGAGCGCATAGTCGCCGAACAGGCTTTCCATTCCGGCAAAGGAAGGAAAGTCGCAGTAATTGCACTTCTTAACGCAAAATGGTATATGGATATATATGCCGACTTTTTCCAGACAACCCATTTCTTTATGCCTCTTTGAACCGGATATCCCCGGAAAAACGCGAAATTCCAAACTAAAATCAGGTGTCCAGCTTCAATACGCTCATAAACGCTTCCTGCGGAAGTTCTACGCTCCCTATCTGCCTCATTCTTTTTTTGCCTTCCTTCTGCTTTTCAAGCAGCTTCTTCTTTCTCGTTATATCTCCGCCGTAGCATTTTGCCAGGACATCCTTCCTGTAAGCTTTCACGGTTTCGCGCGCTATAATCTTCGAACCTATGCACGCTTGTATCGGCACTTCAAACATCTGCCTCGGTATAGTTTCCTTCAGTTTTTCCGCTATTTTTCTTCCACGCGCATAAGCCTTGCTTCTATGGACAATAAAAGACAGCGCGTCAACAATTTCCCCGTTAAGGCGGATATCGAGTTTTACGAGATCGGATTTCTGGTATCCATGAAATTCATAATCAAACGAAGCATAGCCCCTTGAGCGCGACTTCAAAGCATCAAAAAAGTCATAAACTATTTCATTAAGCGGCATGTCATAAGTAATGATGGTACGGGACTGGTCTATATACTCCATGCCGATATAATTGCCCCGGCGGTCCTGGCATAATTCCATAATGCTTCCGACATATTCGGCCGGAGTCATTATTGACGTACGGACAATGGGCTCTTCCATCATTTCAATTAAACTGGCGTCGGGGAAATTGGTAGGATTATCTATCATCCTGACTTCGCCGTCAACGGTGGTAATGCGGTATATAACGCTCGGCGCAGTGGTAACGAGGGCTATATCGTATTCGCGTTCAAGCCTTTCCTGTATTATTTCCATATGCAAAAGGCCCAGAAAACCGCATCTGAAACCAAAACCAAGCGCAGCCGAAGTTTCGGGTTCGAACATCAGCGATGCGTCATTTAACTGAAGTTTTTCAAGTGCCTCGCGCAGATCATCGTATTCGGCGCCGTCTGCCGGATAGACGCCGCAAAACACCATCGGAACGGCTTTTTTATAGCCTGGAAAGGGCTCGCTCGCCGGATTTGACGCAGATGTTACCGTGTCTCCGACATGCGTGTCCCGTACATTCTTTATGCTTGCGCATATATATCCCACTTCGCCCGCGAAAAGGCGTTCAGCCGGAATCAGCCCGCCCGGCTTGAAATAACCCAATTCGGTTATTGTAAATTTCTTCTTCGTGTGCATCATCATGATTTCCTCGCCGACGCTTACACTGCCTTCCATCACGCGGACATGGGCTATAACTCCCTTATAGTTGTCATATACGGAATCAAAAATCAACGCACGCAGCGGGGCGTTTTCATCACCCTTCGGAGGCGGGATTGTCTCAACAATCTTTTCAAGAACTTCTTCAATATTAATCCCGTTTTTAGCGGAAATAAGGGGCGCCTCACTGCAGTCGAGACCTATTATTTCCTCAATTTCGCGTTTTGCATCATCGGGCCTTGCCCCGGGAAGATCTATTTTATTGATAACCGGAAGAATTTCAAGGTTATGCTCCAGCGCCAGATAGACATTCGCAAGCGTCTGGGCTTCAACACCCTGTGAAGCGTCTACAACCAGAACGGCTCCTTCACAGGCGGCAATGCTTCTGGAAACTTCGTAGTTAAAATCGACATGACCGGGTGTATCAATAAGGTTAAGGATATATTCGTCGCCGTTTTTGTCTTTATATATCAAACGCGCAGCCTGGGCTTTAATGGTAATCCCGCGCTCCCTTTCCAAATCCATCGTGTCCAGAACCTGCTCTTCCATTTCACGTTCGGTAAGGACCCCGGTTTTTTCCAGAAGCCTGTCGGCAAGCGTCGATTTTCCATGATCAATATGAGCTATTATGCAAAAATTCCTAATTCGCTTTTGCCTTTCGCTTATCATCGCATTACCCCGTTTTTCAGGAAAGTATTATTGAATAATAATATACCACAGGGTTTCAATGCTGCACAATATGTCATTTTCCCACTGACCTTGCTAACGGAATTAGAAACAGTCAGATGTTATTACTTGAAATTTATCTATTGCATGGAATTCATGATGCAAACCAGCGGGTGGTTAACGGGTCGAGGCATTGCTGTCGCGTTCCGGTTGGTACGCGACTCTGGCTCGGGTGCTTTCGGTAACGACGGGTGACATGCTCCGGAGCCCTGCTGCGTACAGGTAACTGTGGAGCGTGTTAATGAGCGACCCGAGATATGGAGACCGCTGTGCAAAAATAAAATATATCTGAGGCGTGCTGTTGGTATGTGCTTTGTCGCCCTAGGAAACGAAACACCCGAGACAGGACCCGCGGAAATAATGTGCAAACATACTTTCTAAACTATTGTACAATAGTTCTTCAGAACAAGCGTTAACGCAGCGGGTGGTTAACGGGTCGAGCCAGGACCCGCGGGAACAATGCACACTTAATTCATACCAAGCATTGTGTCAATAAATATGCCGTATCCACGGGAGGGATCATTTACAAGTACATGCGTAACGGCGCCGATTATTTTACCGTCCTGGATAATCGGACTTCCCGACATTCCCTGTATGATTCCGCCCGTTTCACCAAGAAGCCTCGGATCGGTAATTTTAAGTATCATGCTTTTTGGTCCGGACAGATTTTTCCTCGCTACCTTTTGAATTTCAATACTGAATTCTTCAATTTCTTCGCCGTGTATATTCGAAAGGATAAACGCCGGGCCTTCTCTTACAACGCTTCTCGTTCCCACCGGATACTTCCTGCCTGTCAGTTCCTTCAACGCATCGCTTCTTATTTGTCCGTATACGCCAAAAGCCGTATTCCAGTATATGTCGCCGATAACCTCCTGGCTGTCGAGAAAATCGCCCTGCAGTTCACCCGGTGTCCCCTGAATTCCCTTCCTTATTCCGTATACGGATGATTTTAACAACTCTCCTTTTTTGACAGGCATCATTATCCCCGTATCAATATCGGTTATGCCGTGCCCGAGCGCTCCGAATTTTCCTGTTTCTTCTTCGATATAAGTAAGCGTGCCTATTCCCGCCGTACTGTCCCTTACCCAAATACCGAGCCGGTATTTGCCATCTTCGACACACTGTGCGGGTGTAACCTGAGAGTACATTATCCGGTTGTCATGGATAAATTTAATCTGAACAGGATTTGAACCCGATTGTTCGACTATTTTTGAAAGGTCGGTTATTTTCTCCAGTTTCTTGTTGTTCGCTTCAATGATAAAATCCCCGGGTTCCAGTCCTGTATCCTTTACGGGTATAACTTCCTTTCCGTCGGGAGTAATCACGCCGGATATGCCGACTACGAGAATTCCTTTTATATACAATTTTATTCCCACGGTATTGCCGCATACTATAAGCTCTTTTGACGGTATGGCGTTTACTTCTATGTCTTTTACGGGGACTATGCCGAACAAACTCAGCCGTATTCTATTCTGCCCATACTGTGTGCATTCAATTGTATAAGGCATTGTAAATGCAGAATTTTTAGCGGCGTCATCAAGCCTTTCTATCCTTATCCCGCTTGTTTGCGTCGAAAGCTGAAGCTGGAAGGGAGAAAAAAACTCAACCCGATACTCCTGTCCGGCAAGAACCGTCATCTCATTAGGAGTAAACGCTATTATAGATATAAGAACCGTTACAATAACAGTAAGCAGTAAAAAACCTAACCTGAAAATGGGATTCTTTCTTCTCATTTTACACGCTCCAGTCGGAATTTTTACGGCATCTTAACCCAGGCATGTAATCTGTCTGCCTTTAACCGTGTATTCAACAGATTTATAAATACGGGTGTTCTTAAGTTAACCGAAGCGCAAAAAAATTATGCGGGAAGAAAGCGAATTTCAAAATACCGCTCAAAGACAAATAATGGAGATTTGATGACTATGTAGTTTTTACAGGCCGAGCCAGTTAATTATATCAAATGTCTTTAAGAAACAATCGGATTTTAAGAAATCGTCATCATACTTTGAAGAGCACAGCATCGGATGCCTTGAAATATGGAATATTCCCTTTTTTATATGCATCATCCTCTGCAGCGGACTTTTACCCCAAAGAAACCAATGGCAATCAATCCGTGAAGATATGTACGACAGAAGCCTGCACGAAAAATCATGCCATAAAAGTTCATGGCTGCCGGGAACCCCGGGGATGCACGTAAAAGAAGTGTTAAGCAGCAGGACGCCCTGGTTTTCCCATGATTCGAACAGCTTGTCCGGAGGAAGTATCGGGAACCTGCCCGTTTCTATTTCCCTTTGTATCTGTTTGAACGGTAGTATGTCTTCATACGAAGAAATCCGGTTATAGCTTTTATATATAAGCCTCACAATGTTTTTAAGAGAAACCTGTTTGAAGTTCTGCAGCCATGACGTGAGGCCGCCTACCTCGAATGCCCTGCCTGTCGCCGCTCCCTTCTGCGGATACGGATCCTGGCCCAGGATAACAACCTTTACATTGTCAAGATTAACCTTTAAAAAGCGTAAAACTTTACCGGCTTCAGGATTTATATTATCACCTGTTTCGGCGGCTATTCCGTCAATCATTTCGAAGCCTCCGCCGTTTAGAAAGTCATGCCATGAACTGTCAATATTTTCAGGAAGCATCCTGTTGCGCATCGGTAACTCCTTCCAAATTGCGTTAATAACCGAATCCTGCCGCGGGAATACCGCAAAAGCTTATTACTTCTTGTTTTTTGTAAGCATTTGTATTTGATCACGAAGCTCCGCCGCTTTTTCAAATTCGAGTTTTCTCGCGGCTTCTTTCATTTCCGCCGTCAACTGCTTGATAATATCTTCCAAAGGCTTGTCTTTATATATTTCTCTGAAATCATGAATCCTGAACTGTGGGCTGTCTTCGGCGACCTTAAGGGTCTCAATAACGTCGTGCACCGATTTTTGTATCGTTTTAGGAGTTATTCCCATTCTCCTGTTATATTCCAACTGCTTCTGCCTGCGCCTGTTCGTTTCACTTATCGCTCTTTGCATCGAGCCGGTAACGCTGTCGGCATACATTATTACTTTTCCGTTCACGTTTCTCGCGGCTCTCCCTATAGTCTGAATCAACGACGTTTCCGAACGCAGGAAGCCTTCCTTGTCGGCATCGAGTATTGCCACAAGAGATACTTCAGGCAAATCAAGGCCTTCGCGCAGCAGATTTATCCCGACAAGCACATCAAAAACGCCAAGACGCAAATCCCTTATAATTTCCATACGTTCCAGCGTTTCAACATCCGAATGCAGGTAACGCACTTTTATGTCCAAATCCCTCAGGTAGTTTGTCAGGTCTTCCGCCATCCTCTTTGTAAGAGTTGTCACGAGAACACGTTCATTTCGTTCGACGCAGACGCGAATCTGTTCAATAAGATCGTCAACCTGTCCCTTTACGGGTTTGACTATAACTTCGGGATCAACGAGCCCGGTAGGCCGTATAATCTGTTCAACGACCACTTTCGATTTTTCGCGCTCATATCTTCCCGGTGTCGCGCTGACGTAAATAACCTGGTTTACACGATCCTCGAATTCGGAAAACATGAGCGGCCTGTTGTCATAGGCGGACGGAAGTCGGAAACCGTATTCGACAAGCGCTTCTTTCCTTGAGCGGTCACCGTTGTACATTGCGCCTATTTGCGGTATTGTCACATGCGACTCATCTATAACCAGAAGATAATCCTTAGGGAAATAGTCAATCAATGTATACGGAGCGCTTCCCGGCTCTCTTCCGCTTATATGCCTTGAGTAGTTTTCAATGCCTGAGCAGAACCCAACCTCGCGCATCATCTCAAGATCATAGCGTGTCCGCTGCTCAAGCCTTTGGGCTTCGAGAAGTTTTCCGTTTTCCCTGAAATACTTCAGCCGTTCTTCGAGTTCAATCTCAATAGATTTTATCGCGCGCTCCATTTTTGCCCGTGTTGTCGCGTAATGCGATGCGGGGAATATAGCTACGTGTGTTCTTGTCCCTATAATCTCACCGGTTAACGGATCTATTTCGGTCAGACGTTCAATTTCATCTCCGAAGAATTCGACGCGGATTACACTCCCCGATGAAGACGCGGGGAATATGTCAATTACATCCCCTTTTACCCTGAAAGTTCCTCTCCTGAAATCTATCTGATTTCGCGTGTACTGTATGTCAACGAGTTTTTTAATTACTTCATCCCTGTCTTTCTGCATTCCCGGCCGCAATGACAGCATTAACTCGGTATAATCCTCAGGGTCTCCAAGGCCGTATATGCACGATACGCTCGCGACAATTATTACGTCCCTTCGCTCAAACAGCGCTGCCGTTGCCGAGTGCCTGAGATTATCTATTTCATCGTTTATCGAAGCGTCCTTTTCAATATACGTATCTGTGGCAGGTATATAGGCTTCAGGCTGGTAATAATCGTAGTAGCTCACAAAATACTCGACCGCGTTTTCCGGGAAAAACTCGCGGAATTCCAGGCACAACTGGGCAGCAAGGGTTTTATTGTGCGCTATAACCAGCGTAGGTTTCTGCACCTGCTCGATTACATTCGCAATTGTAAAAGTTTTCCCCGAACCTGTTACCCCGAGAAGCGTCTGATGTTTCTTTCCCATGTTAATAGAATCGACAAGGCTCTTAATCGCCTCGGGCTGATCCCCTGAAGGCCGGTAATCGGATTTCAGCTTAAAACGGCGCATAATACTCCTTTCCATTCGCTTTTTTGCTTTTAAATAAAAAAACCGTACATGGCTTAAGCATGTACAGTCTCTTTTCGGGTATGCTCTTTACTTAAGCAGTAATGTAAGTACTATTGACGTTATAAGAAACAATATTGCGGCTACGCCTGTATATTTACTAAGCATTGCGTCTATTGTCCTGCCCTTGTTCTTTCCGAAAAATGTTTCCGCGCCTCCGGCAATAGCTCCGCTTATACCGGCCGAACGCCCGGACTGCAGCAGAACAACCGCAATAATTCCAATGCATATAATGATATGGATAATGTTTACAACAATATTCATTGTCAAGCCTCCAAACAAAATATTTATAACATCCGCCTTTTCCGAAAGCGGGGAACAATTTACGCCTCGTTATATTCTAACACAACCCGCCCGGTAAAACAAGAGAAAATTTTCACTCTATACCATTCAGGAATGAAAGTTTCCGGTACCGTTTCCCAAAGCAGTTGTCCAGGTATTTATCCACGATTTCCGAGAAGTCCTTCAAAACATCGCTTGAAAGATTGAATGAGAATGCGTCCTTTATTTCCGCGCATATCACGTAAATTATCGCTTTTGCGGCGCCCGGCTTTATTTTTACCGCATCACCCGTTTGTTTTCTGCATTCTTCACAGACAAAACCACATTTGTCAAAACTGAAATATATATCATCAATCTTTTTTGTACCGCACAGGCGGCACCCGTTCAGAAACGGAGCAAAACCCATAATCTGAATCAGCTTCAGTGAAAATACCCTTACAACAAGTTCGGGATCCCTGTTTTGGCGGATTAGGGCATTCAACGCATAGAGAAGCAGCGTTAACGGTTCTTTCGCAGGTTGGTTTTCATACGTTGTATCCTGCAGTATATCAAGCATATGAGCCGAATAAGCGAGAAGATAAATGTCCTTTCTGATTTCGTAAAATGATGTGATAATTTCGCAGGCGTTCAATATGTATGTGTTTTTCCCTTTGTAAAGCACCCATTCGCAATATGAGAAAACCTGTGTTCCGGCGGAAAAACGGTTCCCGCTGCGGCGGGCGCCTTTAGCCGAAACCGATATTTTTCCGAGTTCCTCCGTAACAACCGTAAGCAGTTTATCATAGTCTCCGACTTCTTTTTCCCGGACAACTATCCCTCTGGTTTTGACGTATGACATTTTTCACCATCCAATGCAATATCCGATCCCGCTTCCGTATAAAAATCAGGAGTTTGCTCTTTCAACCTGCTGTATTGAATAAAATATTCTATGTTCCCCGTATTTTTAAACATTTGCCAGACAAGATCCTTTAACATAATTTCCCCTCACTTCTTTCTGTTTTTATTATTTTCCGCATTTGTGAATGTTTTATGTACACCAGATAGAACCAACAAAGCGGGGGAAATTCCTGCAACTAATGATGGTACAATTTGTTTGTCTGATATTGGGGTTCGCAGGTAATATTAATTCCGAGCTTATGAAACACGTTTTCGTCTACTTTTGACAAAATTACCGAAGAATGAGCCTCACAACCGCGTAGTTTCGGAAGCTGCTGCAGCGCGAGCGCGGCAGTCGGATTCGTAGCGGCGCAGATTGACAAAGCCATCAGTATTTCATCTGTATGCAGACGCGGATTGCGGTTCCCCATATGCTCCACTTTAAGCACCTGTATCGGTTCTATTACGATTGGCGATATTAAGTGTATATCATGCTGAATTCCGCCGAGTTCTTTTAAAGCATTCAGCAAAAGAGCCGCAGACGCTCCGAGCAGAGAAGACGTTTTTCCGGTAACAATCCTCCCGTCGTTCAACTGCAAGGCCACGGCCGGTCCCTTTGTCTCTTCCGCCCTGCGAAGAGCCGCTTCTACGACAGGGCGATTCTTTGATGATATTCCCAATTGGTTCATTAACAGTTCAAGCCTGTAAACTTCAGCCCTTTCTGCAAGACCCTGGCGCTGAGCGCAGCGCGTGTTGTAATACCTCCTGATGATCTCCTGCTCCGCAGCCCTGCATACCACTTCATCATCTATTATACAGTTCCCGGCCATATTCACGCCCATATCTGTCGGGCTTTTATACGGCGATTTCCCCGCGATTTTTTCGAAAATCGCATTCAATATCGGAAAGACCTCTATATCACGGTTGTAATTTACGGCCGTTACTCCATACGCTTCAAGATGGAAAGGATCTATCATGTTGACGTCGTTAAGATCGGTGGTAGCCGCCTCGTATGCAAGGTTTACGGGATGCTTCAGCGGAAGGTTCCATATCGGGAATGTTTCAAACTTCGCATATCCCGCACGCTGGCCGCGTTTATAATCGTGATACAACTGTGAAAGGCATATCGCCATCTTACCGCTTCCCGGCCCCGGAGCGGTTATTACGACAAGGGAGCGGGATGTCTCAATATAATCGTTTTTTCCATATCCGTCGTCGCTGACAATTAACGGGATATTCGACGGATAATCCTGAATCGGATAATGCTTGTAAACTTTAATACCAAGATTCATCAGCCGTTTTTGGAACTGATCGGCCGCATACTGTGAACTGTACCGGGTTATTACAACGCTTCCCACATACAGTCCGCTCTCGCGAAAAGCATCAATTAAGCGTAAAACATCAAGATCATATGTAATTCCGAGGTCGCCGCGCCTCTTGTTTTTTTCTATATCATCCGCATTTATCGCAATAACTATCTCGGCCTTATCCTTAAGCTGCAGCAGCATTTTTACCTTGCTGTCAGGCCTAAACCCGGGAAGTACCCTTGATGCATGATAATCATCAAAAAGCTTCCCGCCGAACTCCAGGTACAGTTTACCGCCAAACAGCGCTATCCTGTCGAGTATCTCCTGGGACTGCATCTTAAGGTATTTTTCGTTGTCAAACCCGATTTTGATCATTTTTTCCTCCTAGAGTAAAACAAATAATGATTTGATTGCGTATTGTAAAACAGGCATCGGTTACCGGCAGCGTGACAGGCAATACGCTCGCATATCAATCGCCTCACACAAACATGCGCCTCACGTCGGAGGCGCATAAACCGGTTTTAAGTGCCCTTATAAGTATATCATTGAAAATCATTTTATTACAAGGGGGCATTATATATAATACATCGCACGGTTTTTATTTATAACCGAGCTGGTTGAGCATATAATCATTGTTTCGCCAATCATCCTTTGTTTTCACCCATAATTTCAGGAATATTTTTTTACCGAGTATGTTTTCCGCGTCCTGCCGGGCATAAGTTCCTATTTTCTTAAGCATATCGCCGTTTTTCCCTATGATTATGCCCTTATGGCTGTCCTTTTCACAATAAATGTTGGCATGGATTTCGAGCAGGTCTTTGTCTTCCTTTTCCTTGTAGACTATTATCTCTACACCGACACCATGCGGCACTTCGTCGCTTAATAAATTTAATATCTTTTCCCTGATAATTTCCTGGACCAATACCCTTTCAGGCTGATCGGTCAACATATCCGCGGGGAAGTACGGTTCGCCCTCGGGAAGCTGCTTAACGACCTCGGACATTACAAGGTCCCTTGTTGCGGCATCTAACGCGCTTACGGGAATTATCTGCTCAAAATCCATTGTTTTGCTGTATGCATCAATAAGCGGCAAAAGCGCCGGTTTTTCCACCAGATCAATTTTGTTAACAAGAAGAATCACAGGGGTTTTAACCTCTTTAAGAATCTCAATAATTATTAAATCACCGTATCCTATTGTTTTGTCCGTCGCTTCAACCATATACACAATGACATCCACCCCTTCGAGTGTGGACATAGCGGATTTAACCATGTAATCCCCAAGCTTGTTTTTAGGGCGGTGTATTCCGGGAGTATCAATAAAAACAACCTGATATTCATCGGTTGTAACAACCGATTTTATTGCGGTTCTTGTTGTCTGCGGCTTAGAGGACATTATTGCTATTTTCTCACCGGTTAAAAGATTCAACAGCGTTGATTTACCAACGTTCGGCCTTCCTATAATTGTCACAAAACCTGATTTGAAAGCCATACCTTTCTCCCTTCTTGCTGTAAAATTCGTATATGCGAATTTTTCTTCTTAACGCTTTATATTTAAGTCTGCCTTTGTAAACGCGTGCGGCAGAATATACTCCATTTTGTATTCCCTGTATTCGCCTTTTTTATTGCTGCAAATAATAACCGTTTCGGAATTGCAGAACTCAGCAAGCACTTGCCTGCATATACCGCACGGGAAGATAATGTCATCGCTGTCGCCGGTGACAGCTATTGCTTTTACCAGCGTTTCTCCTTCCGACACTGCTTTAGTTACCGCAACTCTTTCGGCGCATATCGCGGCGCCGTAGGACGCATTTTCAACATTGCAGCCTGTATATATCTTTCCGGAGTGTGTCAGAACAGCCGCTCCGACCCTGAAACCTGAATACGGCGCATATGCGCGTTCTTTTGCTTTCGCCGCTTCAGTCACCAGGAAATCCCATTCCATATCATCCATCACTCTCTATAATTTTATGTTTCTATTTCACCGGGCGGAAGTAATCCTGCCCGCAATCAACGATACGTCGGCTTAGACAGTAATATTTTAGCAATTTATTACCGTCGAAATCAACAGACATATACCTGTTACTCATGATTCGCGGTTATACTGCACTATCCTAACCTGAAACAGCGGGCGCGGTTTTCGCGGTTAAACCAGATACATCCTCATATCCGTAAATTTGGATTGCCCTCGTTCATTAAAACCGAGCTTTTTATATAATGGTTTCCCCATGCTCGATGCGGATAGTTCTATATAAGACAGCTCATGTTTTTTGGCCTCTTCAATGAGAAAATTCATCACACTCGCAGCATAACCCATTCTTCGATATTCAGGGTATGTAAGCACATTTAGAATCAATCCTGTCTTGCCGGTCGGCCATGATAAATTTGCAGGCTTTTCATGTATAACCAGAAAACCCGCAGAAACAATATTTCCTTTTTCATCCTCCGCAAAAGCGGCAAAAAAATCTTTGTTCAAATGTTTTGGAAAATACCGTTCAAGCTGTGACCTTATCATTTCCTTTTTATCATCGGTTATTTCATGCTTTTCCATATCAAAATAGTCAAATCTCAACTTTATCAGCCTGCCGATATCGCTGTGATCCGCCATTCTTATATTCATTCCGCGAACCCCCTGTCATCTTATTATAATAGATATCTTTCGTCCCTCGGGCGGCGACTCTCCATGTTCCTATTCGTTACATATCATTAGCCCGTGCAGACTATAACCGTAAATCTCCATCATGGATTTCCACATCTTCCAGCAGCTATTTTACGCCTATTCTCATCCTGTAACAAAAGTCAGCCATGATTTTGTCATTCCCAAGGATAGATTTTATCCTTATTATGAACCTTTCCAGGTACGGCTCAATTTCTTTAATTCCCGCTTTTATGACAGACTGCAGTCCGCCCTGGCTTAACGCAAGAGCAATAAACCTATCCATATCATACTCTTCGCTGCTTGAAAAGACTACTTCCCTTACATATCGGAATTTCCCGGAATTTTTGATATTCTGCAAATGCTTGTCTTTAAGCCAGCTTCTGAAACTGTTTTTAAGTTCCGGCTTCACTGCCTCAATCTCTTTTACCTTTTCAAAAAGACGATTGTACTCTTTCTCAATTTCCCAATTGAAAACAGGCGGAAATCACAATCGTATACGGCAAAGACTCCTTTATCTGACGTTCCGCGTTGATATGTAAATTCTCATCCATATGTATTCTTCCATGAAATATGTAATACTCTCTGTTTGCCGGGGCCCGGTAAATTAATTCATCTTCTTTTGATCAAATCTCATATAGATGCTTCGCTCTTTAAAACCGAGTGCTCTCCAAAACCCTATTCCCCTTTCATTCCATGTCAATACTTCAATATCGATAACATCGGTTTTCAGAAAATCGAGCAGTTTTTTGAAAAATGTTCTTCCGTAACCTTTTCTTCTTACATCCCGGCAGATAAAGAAATGCCGAATATATAACGGTTTTCTTGAATGATCTACCAAAGCATAACCGATTGTTTTCGAATTGTCTTCAAATAAGTAAGCCTTATAATTGGAATGAATAAACCCTTTCATTCTTTCACGAAGCTGTTCTACATTCATGTCACTATCGAATTGTTCATCCTCAATTAACTGCTTGTTTAAAACCGCCAGTAAATTCAAATCATGATCGGTGCAAACACGAATTTTTAAATTTTCCATATTGAATCCCCTTCATTGCGAATTGATATGTGATTTTTTACATATTTTGTATAAGTTCTTTATATACTATTACTATATTTGAATATCGTCAAGAGGGGCCAGTTTTTATTAATATTCCGAACCCGCTTCCGTAATCCAGGATATTGCATGTTTTGTCGTCTGCGATATCCATTTGCTCCCATATCATTTCGTAAAACATTTTTCCCCACGGCTGCGTCGTAAGCCGACAATATTCTTCAATCCCTTTTCTCAGTTCTTCATTTGCCTTCGGATTTTCCATTTTACGCATCCTTCTGTAATAGAAATTATCTTTGCTCAGCAATATACAAAGATTTGCTGCCGGCATCCAATCTGGCAATCCTTCCAATCGGCAATATCGCATGGTTTACTCCATGCCCGAAATCGTCACAGTACACCACAGGGATATTGTGTTTTTTCCCTAACCGTTCGAGCCTTTGGAATAATTCCGGATATTGTGTCAATGAATAATGGCCGAAAATCAGCCCTGCAACATTACTGTTCATTGCTTCTTTGCTGCCGGCCCGGTTCAGCAGGACAGTTCAGGTAACACATCCGGAGGCGTGGCAGGGGCTTATTCATATTTTACCACAACTTACCACGGCAGATAAATTTAAAAGAATTTTGAACTTATCTATGATCTTTTGCCGATAAGCCTTATTGAATTCAAAACGGCTATCAGAGCTACACCGACATCGGCGAATACCGCCTCCCACATTGTTGCGATACCGCCCGCGCCCAATGCGAGAACCAGAGTTTTTACGGCAAAGGCAAGGATAATATTCTGCCATACAGTTTTCCTCGTCTTTCCTGCAATTTCAATTGAAGTGATCAGCTTTCCGGGCTCATCGGTCATAAGAACAATATCAGCCGCTTCAATCGCCGCATCCGAGCCGAGAGCGCCCATCGCTACGCCGACTTCGGCCCTCGCCAATACCGGAGCATCGTTGATCCCGTCACCGACATATAATGTTTTCCTGTTTTTAGCGTTTTTCGAAACAATCCCATCAAGAATTTCAACCTTTTCATCGGGCAGCAGTTCCGAATGGATTTCATCAATGCCCAATTCATTCCCGATATTGACTGCCGTATCATATTTATCTCCGGTCAGCATTACCGTCTTTATGCCCATACTTTTTAATTGCCGTATTGTTTTTTTTGCGTCTTCTTTGACCGTATCGGCAACTATCAGATATCCCGCGTATGATCCGTCCACTGCCACATGCACTGCAGTACCGTATACTTTGGGATTCTGCGGTTCTATTCCCTTATCTCTCAATAAATCCGCGCTTCCGACCAATATTTCCGCGCCGGAAGTTTTAACAGCGACACCGTACCCCGGGATTTCCGTATACCGTTCCATCACGCCGCCGTCCGGTACACCTCCGTTCGCTTTAACAATTGAACTCGCGATTGGATGGTTTGAATAGCTTTCAGCCAAAGCAGCATAACTTAAAATTTCACTTTCCGGCATCTTTCCCGCCGAAACAACTTTAACCACTTCAAAAACACCGTTTGTCAGCGTTCCTGTTTTGTCAAAAACGACCGTTCCGACATAATTCAGCGCATCCAAATAATTTGCTCCCTTCACGAGAACGCCGTTTCTCGAAGCTCTGCCGATTCCCCCGAAAAAGCTCAGAGGAATTGAAATAACGAGCGCACATGGGCATGAAATTACCAAAAATACAAGGGCCCTGTAAATCCATTTATAGAACAGGGTTTTTGCATCAATCGTTACAGCCGGCTGCATACCCGGCGCAATAATTCCCGAATTAAACGCCAAAACAAAAACGGGAGGCAGAACAGCTAAAAGGACTGCCGCAGCAATAACAACAGGCGTATAAATCCTTGCAAACCGAGTTATGAATTTCTCAGCACGCGCTTTCTTTGTTCCGGCTCTTTCAACGAGGTCCAGAATTTTAGCCACCGCAGAGTCCTGGTATGTCTTGCTAACCTTTATGGTCAGCACCCCGTTTAAATTCACCGTTCCCGAATAAACCTCCGTTCCCGGCTCCGCCGCTTTCGGGATCGATTCGCCCGTCAAAGCGGATGTATCAATATCCGAACGGCCTTTTGTCACAATGCCGTCAAGCGGAATCCGCTCCCCTGGCTTTACAAGAATAAGTTCGCCTACCGAAACCTCTTCCGGATGCTTTTTTACAATCATGTCATTTTCAATTATATTCGCGCTTTCCGGCCTTATATCGAGCAAAGCCGCTATTGACCGCCTTGAGCGGTCTACCGCCTTTTCCTGGAGAAATTCGCCGATTTGATAAAAAAGCATTACCGCAACACCTTCGGCGTATTCTCCGATTGCGAAAGCGCCGAGTGTCGCAATTCCCATAAGAAAATTCTCATTGAATATTTTCCCCTGCGCGGCACTTTTTCCTGCCTTGTATAAAACCTCCGCTCCCAGAAGAATATAAGCCGCCAGATACAGCATAAAACGATATACAGGAGAAAACGGGATCGCAAGCGCTAAAACATACATCACCGCACCGGCAGCGGCAGAGATAAATTTTAAGCTGTTTCTCCTTTCCGTTTCCGCGCAGCAATGCGCGCAGTACGTTCCTCCCAAAGCCAAATCGCATTTTCGTTCCATAATAAAACCCCCAACAGTAAGCCAAAGACAATCGTGCTTATCAATCTCAACATATCGTGATACATCAGCGGAAGCTGCGCGGATCAACCGGCGCTGTCCCTGCAATCCCCGCTTCGCGAGATCACTTCTCGTTCAAATGGATAAGCCCCTGATCAAATATCTGTTTCACGTGCTCATCATCAAGCGAGTAATAAACCACTTTTCCGTCCCTCCTGTACCTTACAAGTCTTGACTGTTTCAAAATCCTTAACTGATGTGATATTGAAGACTGAGTCATATTCAGCAGTGATGCAATATCGCAAACACACATCTCCGCTTCCGACAATGCGCATAATATTTTTATCCTTGTAGTATCGCCGAACACCTTGAAAAGTTCCGCAAGGTCATATAAATCCTCTTCGGCGGGCATTTTCCCGGCAACGTATTCTACTGTTTCCTTGTGGATTATATTGCAATCACAACTCGCAATTCTGTCATTTTCGGAGTTCATTATTCTCACCTCTGTTATAAAAACATATGAACAATTGTTCATATGTATAAT
>JAAYXD010000014.1 GCA_012516065.1 Clostridiaceae bacterium | reverse complement strand
TTATTACTCACGTCAAGGGATACGACGAACAAAACGGCAGGTGACAATCCGGCCCCGCCCTCCCCGACAGAACGCGCCGAATCAAATCAGCCCGCTTCGGGTCAGGAAACCGCTGCCGGACAAATTACCGAACCACCGGCCGAACCATCGATGGAAACCGTTCCGGTTCAACTGCCTGAAATAACGCTTGAACCGAAAAACATAAATCCCGATATTCCTCCGGTTTTTAACGGAGAAAATTCTTTTCCCGAATACGCGAAAACAAAAGCACTCAATGGCATCGAGTTTACGTACTGGCATTTTCTGGGTTCCGACATAATAACTTCTGATGTTGAAAATCCCGGTATCTTTTTCGGTTCTCCCGAAGAATATACCAATGTGGAAGGTATAACGACGTTCAGGGGAAACCACTACCGAAACAGCGCGGCATACGGTTCACGGCTCGTATCCGAAAAAAAACTTGAACTTGTCTGGACGAAGGATATCGGATCGATCAGTTACGGAAATACCTACTGGCCCGGAGTGGGCTGGACCGGCCAGCCGCTTATCGTCCGCTGGGATGAAGACGTAAGAAAACTGATGAATATCGATCCCGCCCTTAAACAGACCAACCTCGTTGAGGTCATATATCCGACGCTTGACGGCAACATATATTTTCTGAACCTTGAAAACGGCAAGCCGACGCGCGATCCGATTAATATAGGCTACTCGACAAAAGGTACGGCAACAATAGATCCGAGGGGTTACCCGATACTTTACACCGGGCAGGGTCTTAACCAGAACGGGGATAATGCGGCATACCATGAATACAGGATATTCAGTCTGATAGATCAAAAACTCATTTATTCAATAAAAGGAACAACCCCCGAAGCATTCAGGCTGTGGGGCGCATTTGATCCGTCGGGCATTATAGACAAAAATACCGACACGCTGATTCAGCCGGGCGAAAACGGGCTGCTTTACAGGATTAAACTGAATACCAACTTTGACATCAAAAACGGAACGCTCACGATCGATCCTGAAGTAACGAAGTTCAGATACAAACCCGTATTCGATATAAATATCGGTTATGAGAATTCCCCGGCCGTATACAGGAACTACCTGTATCTTGCCGACAACGGAGGAATGCTCCAGTGCATTAACATCAATACCCTTGAGCCTGTCTGGATAGCCAATGTTGAGGATGATACGGACAGCACGATAGTCATTGAAGAAACTGATGAAGGGGTTTTCCTTTATACGGGAAATGAAGCCGATATACGCTGCAATAACGGGCAAATTCCGTCTGCGAACTGCCAGCTCAGGAAATTCAATGCCCTTACCGGGGAACTGATATGGCAAAGGGAATACAGCTGCATATACCAGTCGGGTGTGAACGGCGGGCTGCTGTCCACCCCCGTGGTCGGAAAAAACGATATTTCCGATCTCGTAATATTTAACATCGCGAAAACAGGTGACGCGAAAAGAGGCAAAATGGTCGCTCTTGATAAAAAAACCGGTAATGAAGTCTGGGTAAAAGATCTTGAAAATTATAGCTGGAGCTCGCCCGTAGATTTCCTGTCCGACGACGGGAAAACCTATATGATATTCTGTGATTTCGCAGGAGATATGCACCTCATCGATCCGAAAAACGGCGAAATACTCGATACCATATCGGTAGGGCTTAATGTTGAAGCTTCTCCTGCGATATTTGACGATATGATAGTAGTCGGAACATACGCAAAAAAAATATACGGTGTAAGGATTAAATGACAGGAAGGCATCTTTGGGCATTTTTGGAGGAGTAAAAATGAAACTTGGTATAATTGGACTTCCGAATGTAGGAAAAAGCACTTTATTCAACGCAATTACAAAGGCAGGCGCCGAAAGCGCGAACTATCCTTTCTGCACGATAGAACCAAACGTCGGAATCGTCAGTGTGCCCGACGAGCGCCTTGAACGGCTCGCCGAAATGTATAACCCGAAGAAGGTTACGCATACTACGATAGAATTTGTCGATATTGCCGGCCTAGTCAGAGGAGCCAGCAAAGGAGAAGGCCTTGGGAACAAGTTTTTGTCCCATATCCGCGAAGTGGACGCGATAATACATGTTGTACGCTGTTTTGACGATCCGAACGTTACCCATGTCGACGGTTCGATAGACCCTATCCGCGATATTGAAACAATCAACCTTGAACTTATTTTTGCCGATATTGAAATGGTCGAAAAAAGGATAGAAAAGGTAAAGAAACTGGCGAAATCCGGTGAGAAAAAATACCTTGAAGAGCTTGAGTTTCTAAACGGCGTTCTCCGTCATCTTGAATCCAACCAGCCGGCCCGCTCGATGTCTATAGACCCTGAATGGAAAAAATATTTCGAAGGTTTGTTTTTGTTGACATCGAAACCTCTTCTTTACTGTGCGAACATATCCGAAAAAGATTTGTCGGATACGGCCGGCAACCGGTACTTAAAAGAACTGGAAGCTTATGCCGAAAGAGAGCACGCTGAAGTAATGGTAATCTGCGCAAAAATCGAAGAGGAAATCGTACAGCTTGACGATGATGAGAAGGAATTGTTCCTTTCCGAGTTGGGAATTAACGAATCAGGACTTGAACGGCTTATCAAAAAAAGCTATAAACTCCTGGGGCTCATCAGCTTCTTTACCGCAGGAGAAAAAGAAGTCCGCGCGTGGACAATAGTAAACGGAACAAAAGCCCCGCAGGCTGCCGGGAAAATCCACAGCGATTTCGAACGCGGCTTTATACGAGCCGAAGTAGTTTCATATGACGATCTTATAAAAGCAGGCTCGTACAATGCTGCAAAAGAACACGGCCTTGTGCGTTCGGAAGGGAAAGACTATGTAATGAAAGACGGGGATGTAACTCTGTTCAGGTTTAACGTCTGAACAGGAAATTATTTCCCCCGTTATCTTAGAATTCTCTCTTTTTATAAACCCTTAACGAAATCATAAATGATATCAGCACAAGAAGGGCAGCCGCGGCAATTACCGCCAATGCTATCAAATAATCGGGCCTGTTTTCAAAAAAAGCAAATGCTTTTCCTGCAAAGCCTGTATTCCTTTTAGCATAAATATAGTTTGCCAGTTGAGAAGCCCCGATGAAGAATGCGAAAAAAATGACAAAATTAATTACCTTTGATTTTGTGTACCCGAACTTGAAAATTATCGGCAAACAAAGGGAATGCATTATAGAAACCGCGAAAACCGCTCCGGTAAAAGACTCTATTGTTACAGGATATGTTTTGATAAAAGAAAAACCCGTGCTGCGCAGTACAAGCTCCAGAATGAAATATATCAAAGAGCCCAAAGCCATCCCCTTTGATAATTCCTTTATCTTTTTGTCATATGGGAGTTCAAATTTTCTCATGTAACTGTCAAATGCTTTATCATCCCATTAAGATTTTTTGCAGAGAAAAACGCCGGATTTGGAGTTAACCCGGCGTTTTTGATTTTATCTTAATTTCAGAACATATGGGGCAAGAATATGTTGCCATCAGTTAACAGAATGATTATCATTGTACTGGCGTTTTATTTTTTTAGTTGTTGTTTTTTCAAATTCGATATGTCGAATTGTAAAATGCCTGATGTACTTATAAAGCACCAGTGATTTATTCACTTTATGGACTTCATCATCAATAAGCCTGCGGACCTGCTCTTCTGTCGGGTTCTCCGTTTTCAGTGCTTCACGTATCTTTTCCATATCGGGATGAATTTCCGCAGCGACTTCTATGTCACCTGTGCCTTCGCCCTCTTTCCCGTAAACAAGGCATTCTGAAATAAACGGGCTCCTTCCGAGCAGCGTTTCAATCTCCTCGGGGTATATGTTTTTGCCGTTTTTAGTGACAATTACATTCTTCTTTCTGCCGGTTATATATACAAAACCATCCTCATCGATATAACCGAGATCCCCGGTATGGAACCACCCGTCGACAATTGCCTCTTTAGTGGCTTCTTCGTTCTCATAATATCCGATCATTATATTCGGACCCTTTGCTACAATCTCACCAATGCCCTCTTCATTGGGGTTATCTATTTTTATCCGGACGTTCGGCAGCGGCAGGCCGGCAGAACTGTTTTTATAGTCGCAGTCACGGTTCAGCGCAATGATAGGCGAACACTCAGTCAAACCGTAGCCCTGAACGCAATGGATTCCAAAGTCCTGAAAACCCTGAATAACCTGCGGATCTATAGCCGCTCCCCCGCTTATAAACAAGCGTATAGAGCCTCCGAAATTATCGTGAATCGGTTTAAACAGTTTTTTTCTCACATCTATTCCGATTGCCAATAAAAACTTGCTGAGCTTAAGGCCTGTTTTCAATTTTTTCAGCGTTTTGGGATCTTTTGACGCCTGATCCCATATCCGTTTATACATTGATTCAAGCAGCAGCGGAACCGCGATAAGAACAGTTGTTTTCGATTCCCTGAGGTTTTTGACGATATGCCTCAACCCTTCGCAGAAAGCGATTGTACAGCCGCGGTATATCTGGCACAAAAAACCGCATGTGCACGCATACGTGTGATGCATCGGGAGCAGCATAAGAAAAACATCATTCTTGTCAATATACAGCATTGAGCACATATCCATAAGATTTGAACATATATTCCTGTGCGACAGCATAACGGCTTTTGACGTATCCGTCGTTCCCGATGTGAATAAAAGAATGCTCATTGCTTCCTTATCAATTTCCGCATCCAGAAAACTTCTGTTTCCTTCTTTTATAAGCGTATATCCTTTTGCCAGAAGATCGCAGTATGAATAAACCTGTTCGGTTGTTTTGCCGGCATCCATTGAAATCAGATATTTAAGGCTGGGAACTTCTTCGGCAATAGATTCCACATCTGCCCTTTTTGCCTCCGAATAAAAAACCGCATCGGATTTTGATCTCAGGAGAAGGCTTTTTATTTCCGAAACGGGCAGCTCTTTATCAAGCGGGACCACTATCCCCGTCCCGTTAACGGCCGCCAGATACGCGACAGCCCATTCGTAACGGTTTTCGCTGATTATTGCTATTCTCCTGCCGGAAAGGCCAAGATCAATAAGGGCTGTGCCCAAAGCGTTAACGTCGTCCCTGAACTGTGTAAAAGTTACCGGCTTATACGGTCCCCCTTCTTCCGTCTTTATAAGGAATGCCGTTTCACTGCCGAACAACTCGGCACTGCCGTTAAGCATATCCTTAAGTGTTTCAATATGCCTGACTTCATACAATGGAATGTTTTTCATATAATTATACCTCCCGGTTATTTTCAAAACAAAAACATGCCGGCTCTTTGTCAATCAGTCTGTAAAAAGTTTTCCAGGGAAATATCAATCCGCAAAGAAATCTTTTTTATTATTACGCTGAAAAAAACTGTTTTCCTCACATGCCTCCCATGTGCCCGTATATCGCACAATAATTGGCAGTTCAATTTATTATAGTATAAATATTTGGGTCGTTCAATACATCGGGCACCTTTATTTCCATGTTTTTTCAGCTTTATACTGCGGGGAGTTCTGAAATAAATTTTGCAAAAACCCTTGTTTTTTTATTTCGCGCATGTTATGATACATTAAAGTCATTAAAAAATTGGATTAAAAGCTATTTCATTGAACAAGCCTCTTTAATTTGTTGGGAGCATTGGGTCAGGAAGTACTTTAATCCAAAAAAATTAAGGAGGTATATGAAATGGCTGATAAGATCATAGTTTGCAAAGATTGCGGAACGGAGTTTACGTTTACCGAAGGTGAACAGCAATTCTACAAGGAAAAAGGTTTCGAAAATGAACCGCAGAGATGCGCAGATTGCAGAAGAGCAAAGAAGCAGCAGCGTTATAACAGAAGCCGCAATCAGGGTGGAAACTGGTAAACAATAAGGAGAGCAAAAGCTCTCCTTTTTGATTTTAGTTTATCCGACAAGCGGTACCTGTCCCTTCATCGCAAGTTCAAGCCTTCTCTCAACCTCGTTCCAGTTGATCAGGTTCCACCACGCATTGACATACTCGTCTCTTCTGTTCCTGTAATCCAGGTAATATGCGTGTTCCCACACATCGCAGACAAGCAGCGGTATCGCGCTCCACTGGGTCAGGTTCTGATGCTTGCCGGCCTGTAAAATTTCCATGCGCCACCATGCGGGATTCCATGCAAGGATTCCCCAGCCCGATGCCTCAACCTGCTGTGTCGCGTCAATAAACTGTGATTTCATAGCGTCCATGCTTCCGAAATACCGGTTTACCTGATAAACGGTTTTCTCTCCCGGGCTGCCGCCCGAAGAAAGCGGAGCCATAACTGTCCAGTATATGCTGTGCAGGATATGTCCCGATCCGTTGAAAGCCAGCTCGTTTTCCCAGTATTTTATATATTCGATGTCATTGGTCTTTCGGGCCTCTACAAGGTACAGTTCAGCCCTGTTAAGGCCGTCGACATAGCTCTTGTGGTGCCTGTCATGGTGTATCCTCAGTGTCTCCTCGCTTATTACCGGCTCCAGCGCATTGTAAGGGTAAGGCAAAGGCGGAAGCCGGTGCATCCCGGGCATTACGTATTGCATAAAATCAACTTCCTTTTTATTAATGCTTATTTCATTTTATGATAGTTGACCGTAATTTGATTTTATGCAATTTAGAACGGAAATTGCCCCAAATGCATTAACTGTTCTCCGCTGTAACAATGAACTGGTTCCTGTAAAGCCTTGCGTAATATCCTTTTTGCGACAGAAGATAACTGTGGGTCCCTTCCTCCAGTATCCTGCCGTCCCTGATTACAAGTATCCTGTCGGCGGAACGGATTGTTGACAGCCTGTGCGCTATAATAAAGCTTGTTCTGTTTTTGAGAATGTTTTTAATCGCTTGCTGTATCAGGTATTCCGTTTCCGTGTCAACGGATGACGTAGCTTCATCAAGAACAAATATCGCCGGATCCGATATTATTGCGCGGGCGAACGAAACAAGCTGTTTTTCGCCTGTGGACAAGAGCGAGCCTCCTTCACCGACCTGGGTATCATACCCCTTTTCCATCCTCTCTACTATCGGGTGAAGGTTAACAAGTTTGCTGGCTCTAATCATCTCTTCCTCCGTAGCGTCAAGCTTCCCGTACATAATGTTTTCCCTTATGGTCCCGCTGAACAAATGAGGATTCTGAAGCACATACCCGAGATTGGAGTGCAGCCACAGCATCGGCATACGCGTGTAATCATAGCCGTCGATAAATATTTGCCCTTCGGTTGGTTCATAGAACCTGCAAGCAAGGTTGACAATCGTGCTTTTCCCGGCGCCGGTTTCTCCTACAAGAGCAATCGTTTCGCCGGGTTTTACCGTGAGGTTGAAATCTTCAAGAACCTTTTCACCGGTTTTATAAGTAAAACTGACATTCCTGAACTCGATATTCCCGGTTATTTTCGGCCATTTTCCCTTATCTGTTCCATATTTGTTTATAACCTCATCGTCATCTTTGATATCGGGCTTTGTTTCCAAAAGCGACAGGATTCTTTCCGCCGATGCCTGTGCCGACTGCAAATCAGTAAAGATTCTTGCCATGTCGCGTATCGGGAAGAAAAACTGGACGGCAAACATTATAAATACAGCCATCGTTCCATAGCTTACCCGGCCCGCAATAACCCCGTTTCCACCGCGCCACAGTACAAGGCCTGCGCCGATGCTGCCCAGAAGTGTCACAATCGGCATGTAAACAGACGCAAATGTGGCGGCGCTTATGCATTTTCTGTTCATTTCGCCTGTCAGTACCCTGAACTCTTTAAGGTTCTCTTCTTCCCGGACAAGCGTTTTTGTGGTCTTTACTCCCTGAATCCCCTCATTAAACGCAGCGGTAATAAGGGAATTGTTTTTCCGAATATCCCTGTGGTTGAACAGAATCCTCCTCTGGAAATAGATTGTCACAACAAAAAGCACAGGAATGACTGTGAACGTAAGAAGCGCCAGCTTCCAATCCAGAACAAGCATTACGACCGTTGTAACCACCATCATGAAAAATCCCCATGAAAAATCGACAAGCCCCCATGACAGTACATTTCCAAGTCTCCATATGTCCGATGTAAGCCTCGACATCATCCATCCAACCGGGGTATTATCATAATAGGAAAGCGACAGGGCCTGAAGATGCTCAAACCCGTCTTTTCGTATATCGTGGCAAACGCCCGTTTCAACAACACCTGCCGATGAAATCATCAGTTTTACAACTACGGCCTGTATAATCATAATCAACGTATATATTATAAAAAAGGCCAATAATCCGCGGGTGTTTTTTGTGATTATGTAATTATCTATCGCATACCTTTGCATCAACGGTATCACGGCGTCAAAAACGGCAAGGATCGCCATATATATGCTTAAGACAATAAGCCTGTTCTTATACGGTTTTGCGTAACGGATTAATTTTTTCCACAGGTCTAATTTAAAACCTTTACTGAATACTTCTTCCTGAAATTTATCCATACAGCTCTACCTCTTTTATATTTCTTCCTCGCTCTGCGCAGCCCATATCCGCGCATACATACCCGGTTCGCGGATCAATTCGTCATGAGTCCCTCTTTGAATAATGCGCCCTTTATCGATGACTATAATCTGATCCGCCTGCGCCAAAGTACTGATGCGGTGCGATATTATGAACGTCGTCACTCCCCTGCTTTTTTCCTTCAGCGCTTCACGGATCATCAGATCCGTTTCCATATCGACCGCGCTTAACGAATCGTCAAATATAAGTATCGGGTGATCTTTCAGAACAGTCCGCGCTATGGCTACGCGCTGCACCTGTCCGCCCGAAAGCGTTACGCCTCTTTCTCCGACCAGCGTGTCATAGCCTTTTTCAAAAGACATTATCGAGTCATGTATCGCAGCGGTTCTTGCGGCGTTTTCAATGTCATGCCGTGTTGCTTTCGGGTTCGCTATTTTTATGTTTTCAAGAACTGTTTTTGAAAACAGGAACGGCTCCTGCAGGACAATACCGATATGGCTTCTAAGCCATTTTTTGTCGATCTCTTTCAATTCGTAACCGTCAATCAGTATTGATCCTTCATTGTAATCAAAAAGCCTCACCAGAAGGTGCATAAGCGAAGATTTGCCGCATCCCGTAGGTCCTATGATCCCGACCGTCTGTCCCTGTTTAACTTCAAAGCTGATATCCTTTAATGGGCTTGTTCCGTCGGGATATTGGAAACTAACATTTTTAAACACAATATTTCCTTTTATTTCCGGCTTTAAGCCGCTGATATCCTTCGGCTCAGCAGGTTTATCAAGTATCTCAATAATGCGGTCGAACGCGACAAACGCCTGCCCCATATCCGATATTACACGGCCGAGATGCCGGATAGGCCATATCAGGTTTCGTATATATACGGTAAACAGAAGTACCGTTCCGAGAGTTATTCGCCCGGACGCAGCCCAGCTTACCGCAATAAACAACACAAGCGCCGCCTGCGCCATGCAGAGCAAATCCGACACCGACCAGTACCAGGACATCGTATCGATTAATCTTTTGACATTGCCCCTGTGTCTGCTGTTCTTTTCACTGAACTTGTTTATTTCATAGCTTTGCCTTCCGAAAGCCTTTACAACGCGAACGCCGGTTAAATTCTCCTGCAGCGTGGTATGCAGTTCGGAATCGCTTTGCTCTACCTGTTTGAAAACTTTTCTTACCTTTGTGAAAAAGACGGCCGACGCGATAAATATAAACGGAACAACGCAAAGCGAATATAATGTGAGTCCCACATTGATGCTCAGCATTGCTATAAGCGTAAGCGTAACATTCATCAGGATCTCTCCGACCTGGGGAAGCTGCCCTGAGAGGAAATTTCGCGTGGTTTCAACGTCCGCTGTGCATCGCTGTGTCAGGTCTCCGGTCTGGGATTTTACATGCTCGTAATACTCCATATGCTGGAGATGATCATACAAGGTATCCCTTATGTTTTTTGCCGTGTTCTCGGTACTTATCGCAATCCATCGCCCTCTTAAATATTGGAAAACTCCCGCCAGCAGCTGCAAAACTAAAAAAATCAAGCCAAGCAGCCATAATTTTTCCCTGAGAGCTTCCCTTCCGCCGTAATTTTCCACCATCCTCATGAGCCAGGCCGGCAGATCCATCGGCTCGGAGCCGATTACCGAGTCAATCGCAAAACTGACCACCATAGGGCTGACAACAGAAAACAATACCGAAATTCCTGAAAAAAGGATTGCAGAAAAATATCTCAGCAGGTTTTTTCTCATGAACTGCTTAAGCACTTTTATCCTTTTCATAATAACCTCCCCGGAAAAAGCAGAAACGGTCCGCTTTTCCTGTTTCATAAAACCCGGCGTATAGGTTGTTCGAAAAAACAGGCATTAAATAAAGGCTGCAGTTTCCAAAGAACCTGCAGCCTTTTATGGCAAATTTTGGGCTAAAAGGATCGATTTTTCTCCGGTTGCAGGTTGTTATCATAATATACGCATGCAGAAAAATAAAGTTTAAAATCAAACCAATATGAACGCGTCATCACGTAACAACCCCCTTCCGAATGAAACCCCTAATATCAGGTTTTCAAATTGTTAATTATAAGAATATCCAGCCGGTAAAACTTCGCCGGAACTTCAAATCCTTTTCCATAATACTCCGTTTTCCCCAAAATGTAAAGGGGGGAAATTCATTGATAAAAGAATCCCTGTCCTTTAAAAAATCAAGTTCAAACTGAAAATCCTTAGCAACATTACTGTATTCGTTGGGCGGCTCTTTGCGCGCTGTCCTGCGTTAACTTGAACAATGCATGAACCGTGGCGGATTCGGTATCATAAACATAATAGGCATACGCTGTTCCGTATTCATTGGGCGATTCCGGATAGCCTTCGTCAAACTTGACCGGCACGCCGGCAATAGTTTATCGGTATAATTTCCCCCGATTGTTTCCTGTACTTTTCGGACCAGATTGCTCAAAAAATCCCTCCGGCGATGTTAATTACAGCTTAAATATAGTACATATGGGAAATATTGTACAGGTATCAAGGGGATCATTCTTCTGATAAAGTGTAAAAGGAATGGTTCCCGAATGTATTAAGGGAACCATCCCCCTGACAAAAATTAACCGTTATTATTGTTCGTTTGAACAGCAACAATTTCTTTCCCCCGATCCACAATCGCGTATACGACGGGTATTATAATCAGGGTTAAAAATGTGGATAATGACAGTCCTGAAGCAAGGGATATCGACATCGGCCTGAACAGGTTGCTGTCTGAAAAAATCAATGGAATAAGCCCTACAACCGTTGTTATTGTTGTAAGCATTACCGGCCTGAAGCGTTTTTCGACCGAATCAATACAGGCTTCTTCCGCGGTAACCCCTTCAGCCTTTTTAGAATTGATAAAGTCCACCAGGACGATCGCATTGTTAACAACAATCCCGAACAGGCTGACAACTCCGAACAGCGATGTAAACGACAGCGGCTGGCGGAACAAATACAGGCCGATAACGGAACCTATAAGCGACAGCGGTATTGTCGCCATTACGATAAAGGGCTGCGCAAACGAGCGGAATTGGATCAGAAGAATCAAATAAACTACAAATACGGCAAATATGGCCAGGATTCCTATATCTCCGAAATACTTTATAATTGATTCGCGCTCCCCGTCAAAAACAACTTCAACATCACCAAGATCAATTTCTTTCAGCCTATTTTCAAGTTGTTTTTGAATGTCCGTCGAACTGAATCCCTGCCGTACGTCCGCGTAAATTGTTATTGAATTAACCCTGTTGTATTTCTGGATGTTCGAAATCCCTGACTCAATACCGATATCGGCTATTTGTCCGAGCAATACCTTTCTTCCGGTGGCGGAAGATTTTACCGCAAACAGGCCCATATCATCCGGCTTTTTTATATCGGACACAACGCGTATCGGGATTTGTGTACTCTTGTTACCATCACGTTCACTCTCATTCAAATATCCTGCTTTCGCGCCCATAAGCGCTATATTGAACTCTTTTTGGACATCATACTGCGTAACGCCGAGGCGCAGCGCTTCGTCGGCATTAATGTCGAGTGTAAAGCTGTATGAATCGTCCACGTAATTATCCCTGACATTATACGCTCCGGGTATTGTTTTCAGCACATCCATAATACGCTCCGAAGCCTGGGCGGTTAAATCACGCTTGCCGACTACCCTCAGCCGGACAGGAGCGCCTATCGGTTCTCCCTGCTCGAGAAGTTTCACCGCAGCCGTACCCTGCGCGATTTCACCGTCAATAATATCCTGCAGATAGTTTGAGAACTCTTCGTTATTTTTAAACCGGTTTGTTTTCTTCAAATCGACGGTAAACATAACCTGTGCATAGTTTTGAGCTTTTGACGGCGGCGCCATCGAGTAATACAGCTTTGGCAGGCCTTCTCCTACCGATACCGTATATCCCGTTACCTCTTCCTGCCGCTTTAAGATATCGGTAACCTGGTTCGCGAGTATTTCGGTCTGGGCAATATCATTCGCATATTCATGTTCAATATCGATTATAATCATATTTATATCGGCCCTTGGAAAAAACTGCAGGTATAACAGGCTTGTCATCCACACGCAGAGAGCTATTACAGGCAGCAGTGCGGCAATCGTCAGTTTTTTCCTTTTCAGCGCCATCTTCAAAAGTGTTCCGAAAAACGCCCGTATCCTATGCTTCCTCTGTGCATGCTTTGAAGGTTTGAAAAAGATATATGCCAGGACAGGCGAAACAAAGATCGCTACAATGTATGAAGCCGACAGCGATATAATAATTATCTGCGGAATACTGCGGACAAATTCCCCTGCCATACCCGGAAGCAGCAAAAGAGGTATAAATGCCCCTACCGTGGTCAGCGTCGATGCCAGGACCGGAATTGCAACCTCCCTCGCACCTTCCACACAGGCGCGCAGTTTTTCCTGGCCGCTGTCTATCCTTACCTGGATCGCGTCACTTACAACAACCGCGTTGTCGACAAGCATACCCAAAGCAATTATTAAAGCCGCAATCGAAATCTGGTGGATATATATGTTCAGCACGCGCATTCCTATTAATGTAAGAAGAATGGACAGCGGAATCGAAGTCGATACTATGACGGCATTTCGAATGCCCATACCAATAAAAACAACAGCGATTACAAACAGAATCCCTTCGAGAAGGTTTATTACGAACTCATTTACGGCTTTACCAACATCACCTGGCTGGTAGAGAATTTTATCGAGGGCAACATCCTCGGGCAGTCTTTTTTTAAAACTTTCAATCTTTTTGTCAAGCTCCCTGCCAATATGTATAATATTACGGTTTTCCTTGAAATAACCTGTTAATAAAACCGCGTTTTGATCATTCCGCTTTATTATATTGCTTGAATCCTGCAGCCGGTAATATACATCGGCAATATCCTTCAGGCGCACAACGCTTCCGGTCTCCTCGGATGTAAGCAGAATAATGTTTTCTATATCCCATATTGTTTTATAGCTGCTTTGCGTCTTAACCGTGAGTTTTCCGTTTTCGCTGTCAAGCGTTCCGACAGGAATTTCTACTCCCTGGGCTTTTATTATGTTTGTTACATCTTCAAGCGATAAAGGGAGCCTGTTAAGCTGTACCGTATCAACCTCCACGCAGATCTCCATTTCCTGTTTTCCGGATATATCTATTCTCGAAACCCCGTCGATTCCGATCAGCTCATCCTTCAGTTCTTCGGCATAATCAGCCAGTTCTTCATATGAATAGCCTTTGCCGGAAAAACTTAATATCATTCCTGCAGTTTTGTATAAATCGGTATTTATATCAATTTCTTCACATTCTTCGGGCAGATCGCTCTGCAGTTCGTCCATTTTTTGCCTCAGCTGGTTCCATGCCTTGTCAACATCAGTTCCCGTTTCCAATTCCAGCAGCACCACGGACAGATTATTCCGGGAGCTTGAACTGACTTTCCAGAATCCTTCAACTTCGGTAACCTTATCTTCTATTTTACGCGTTACAAGGCTTTCAACATCCTGTGCGGACGCACCCGGATATACCGTAGTTATAAGCGCCACCGTTACGCTTATATCGGGTGTTTCCTGCTTTGGCATCACATAATAGCTGTAAATCCCGAAAATGAAAGCCAAAATAATCGCAAAGAGCGTAATCCTGCGGTTGCGGATTGTAGCTTCAATAAGTCTGACCATAAACTCACTCCTTCACTGTAACCGCATTGCCCGCGGAGATTCGTCCCGTTCCTGAAGTAATGACATATTCACCTTCCCGGATTCCCGTAACCCTGACATCAAAATTGTCAACGCCTTCTATTTTTACCGGTCTGCGATCAGCTCGGCCATCCGAAACAATATACACGTAATCCTCTATGCCCCTGTGAACTGCCGTTATCGGAATAAAAATACCCTTGTCCTCTCCGTACAAAAAGGAAACGGTTACGCTTGCGCCTAAAGGAATATTTAGCCCACCGGCTTTTACCTCGATTTTGTAAAGTCCCGTTAGTGTATCGGGAACCTCGGAAATACGGATAATTTCGGATTCGGCCCGCATGTCTTCATATTCGACAATCACATTGGTTTCCGGTGTGATTTTCCTAAGCTCTTTTTCAGGCACGCCCGCATAAACAATTTTTTCATCACTGCGAAGGACGACAACGGGGTATCCGGCAGCCGTAATTTCACCCTTTTCAGCGAGGACCTCCATTACAACACCGTCTATGCCCGATACCAGGACGGCATTATCAAGCATCGATTTTCGGTAGTTATACTCGGTCTGAGCGCTTTCAAGCTGGGCTTCCAGCGCCTTTATCTCTTCATGCCTGGCTCCTTTCAATACCTGGGCTTCCATTTCCCTTGCCAGTTTCAAATCGGACTCCCTGATATCGCGCTCAAGCCTGGCCTGATCATAAACCTGTTTTGAAGCCGTTCCCTGGAGATACAGCCGTTCAATTTCCTCAAACTGTTCCACGGCATACCTGTAAACATCCTCAGCTTTTGCGACGTTAAGCCTTGCCTGTTCAATATCTTCGCTCGTTGCGCCGTTTAAAGCCTTTTCATACTGGGCTTTTGCCATTTCGAGCTGCGCTTTTGCCAGGCTTTCCGCGTATTCAAGGTCGGTTTTTTCAAGTGAAGCAAGTACATCGCCCTTTTTTACCTTGTCACCTTTTTTAACACGTATTTCATTTATTTTTCCTCCTGTTTTGAACGAAAGCTGGACCGTCATGTCCGGCTGTACCGTTCCTATAAATGAAGATTTTCTCGGCCTTGTTTCCTCAACTACACGCAGAACTTCAACAGGTACTGCCCTTTCAGACTCCTGGTTTTCAGGAACTGTTTCACATCCTGATGCCGTAAGCAAAATTGCCAGTATCAACAATACTACTGCGTACTTCATAACAATCACCCTGTTCTGAATAATATATCATAAATAAACAAATGTTTACTTTTGCGGTAAAAAAAATATTATTTACCTGATTCAAACCTCTCTTCAACATGATTAAAATAAAAATCGTTAAGTATGTATATCATTTTTTCCAATTCATCGTTCTCATATTTTCCGGAAATAATCATCAGCAGGCTGTCCAGGAACGCATGAGCCACTATCTTTGAAAGAAAATCAGCTTCTTTATTATCAAGCGTGCTCTTTCGGAACAACCCCTGGCGTATCCTGCTTTCAATAAGCGACACTAAATCGTCGCGTATTGATTCGTATTTTGTCCCGCGTGTTCTCGTACACAATATCAACAGTTCCAGGCGGTATTCTTTCGATATATTGATAATAAACTCGTTTATTACGTTTCTGAAATCCGTAAAGGACTTATTTGTCCCTTCCTCAACCAATTTTTCAAAAAAGGACAGGATATCAAGTATCTTTTTATGAACGGGCTCTACGATCCCCTCCAATACGTTTTCCTTGTTTTTAAAATACCTGTACACATTCCCGACCGTTATTCCCGAAAGCTTCGCAATGTCGCGAATGGTGGCATTCGAGTATCCTTTTTCATAAAACAGCTTCTTGGCCGAGGATAGGATATTTTGCCTTACTTCCTCTTTTAATACCTGCATAATAATAAACCTCTGTTTACTTTTATGTAATAATAGCACATATCAAATAAATATGCAATTGTTATATTAAAATTTATCTTACGAAAAAACGGAACACCCGGGCCAGGACCCGCGGAAATAATGCAATAACTCAGCGGGTGGCTCGGGTGCTTTCGGTGACGATGGGCGACATGCTTCAGCGCCATGCTGTGTACCGGCAACTGTGGAGCGGGTTAATGAGCGACCCGGGATATGGAGACCGCTGTGTGAAAACAGTACAGGATCGGAAGCGTGTTATTGGTATGTGCTTTGTAGCCCGAGGAAACGAAACACCCGGGCCAGGACCCGCGGAAATAATGCAATAACTCAGCGGGTGGTTAACAGGTCGAGGCATTGCTGTCGCGTTCCGGTTGGTACACGACTCTGGCTTGGGTGCTTTCGGTAATAACGGGCAGAACATCATATTTGTTCATAAGGCGCATCCGGATATAAACGGATATTCCGTTTTAATTTATAATTTATTATAAAGGACTTTAAAATTTGTGCCGGTACATGGTATACTGAGATGTAACTAAAATCACCCAGGAGGTTAGCAAATGGAATATCGGAAATTCAGCAAATTCGATAAACCCGTATCTTTATTCGGTATCGGCTGTATGCGCCTTCCCATGGTTCAAACGGACAACGGAACCGTTGTTGATGTGGAAAAATCAATTCAAATGATCCGGTACGGCATTGATCACGGCGTGAACTATATCGACACCGCCTACCCATACCATAACGGCGAAAGCGAGCTGATAGTCGGGAAAGCGTTGAAAGACGGTTACCGTGAGAGGACATACCTTGCGACGAAGTTACCTGTCTGGAATGTTAAAAAGTATGACGATATGGAACGTTTTCTTGACGAACAGCTAAAAAAACTGCAAACGGACTGTATCGATTTTTACCTGTTGCACGCATTGAACAAAAGCAGATGGGATTCCCTTATGAAGCTCGATGTTCTCGATTTCATGGAAAAGGCAAAAACGAGCGGGAAAATCAAGTACATATGCTTTTCATTCCATGACGGTTATAAAACCTTTAAAGAAATTATCGACGCATATGACTGGGATATGTGCCAGATACAGATGAATATAATGGACAGAGACGAACAGGCTACCGTCGAAGGCTTAAAATACGCGGGAGATAAAAATATCCCGGTGGTTATAATGGAACCGCTGAAGGGAGGAAAACTCGCAAATAATATTCCCGATGAAGTAAAGCGGATATACGAAAATGCAAAGACTAAAAGAACCCCGGTCGAATGGGCTTTCCGGTGGCTGTACAATTTCCCGCAGGTTGCCGTTATATTAAGCGGTGTCAGCTCAATGGAACAATTAGAGGACAACCTGCGCATATTTGAGAACGCGAAGGCAAACTGCATGGATGAGGAAGAACTGGCAATAATCGAACAGGTAAGACAGGCGTACCTGAAAAAGATAAAAATACCCTGCACCGGGTGTGAATACTGCCTGCCGTGCCCGCAGGGCGTTTCAATACCGGGTGTTTTTGATCACGTTAATTCCGCTTTTATGTATTCGAGCAGGAGAGATTCGCAAAACCATTACAGGCAATTTTTCATAAACGAAGGGCGTGACGCGTCAAAATGCGTCGAATGCGGGCAGTGCGAAAGCGCATGTCCTCAGAATATACCGATAATACAAAAACTTAAGGAATCACACGATTTCCTGACCGGTCAGGGCGATTTCCCGGATAATTGAGAAACGGGCTTATAAACATATTCATAAGCGTGTGTTATTGAGCACCCTGCTTATTCGACGGACTGTACCTGCCCGGTTATACGAACAACAGCAGGCTTACGGCCATTACCATCATGCCTGCGACAAGTCCGTAGATCGACAGGTGTGCTCTTCCGTATTCTCTTGAGGTCGGCAGCAATTCATCGAGTGAAATGAAAACCATAATGCCGGAAACCGCGGCGAACAGAATTCCCAACGCGGCATCGCTTATAAACGGCATAAGAATCAAATAACCCAAAACGGCGCCGACCGGTTCTGACAACCCGGACAGGAATGACAGGAAGAACGCTTTCTTCCGGCTTCCGGTAGCATAATATACCGGTATTGATACCGCTATCCCCTCGGGGATATTATGTATCGCTACAGCAATGGCAATTGCTATGCCAAGCTTCGGATCTTTAAGTGTCGCGGCAAAAGTCGCAATGCCTTCCGGAAAATTATGTATAGCAATTGCTATTGCGGAAAGAAGACCCATCTTTGCAAGCTTTGATTCTTTGCCGGCCGAACCCGTTTCATCCATCGTTTCGATTTTTTTAACTTCATGAGGGTTATCGCTTGAAGGGATCAGCCTGTCAATAACACCGATCAGCAGCATGCCCGCAAAAAAAGCCGCAACGGTCAGCCACTGCCCGTTTTTGGCGCCGAAAGCCGTTACAAGGGAAGACTGTGCCTTGAAAAAAATATCTATCATTGAAACATAGATCATTACTCCTGCGGAAAAGCCGAGGGCAGCAGATAAAAAGCCTGTGCTTGTTTTCTTCGCGAACAGCGCCATAAGACTTCCGATGCCTGTTGACAATCCGGCAAACAACGTTAATCCAAAAGCAGATAAAATCACATCGGTTTGCATTTATACCCCTCCTGAGCGAGCTTAATCGTTTTTCCTATATTATACTCTTTCAATATCAAAAAGCGAAGACCGGAATTATTCATCGGTTAACGGGAAAAGAAGTTTCTGGTTTTCGGGCAGATACATATTGTCCTTGTTTATAACCCTTGAACCGGTGTCAACTATTTTGGGAACCGGCTTTCCATTCATTGTGTCAACCGCGTATTTCACGCCGAGGTAACCCATGCTGAACGGGTTTTGTATAATAAGCGCATCAATTACATCGCGCTCGAGAAATTCTATCTCATCAGGCGTGCTGTCAAAACCGACGATGCGTATTTTCCCGGCAAGTCCCCTCTTTTCGACCGCACGCGCCACGCCGACCGTCGAATCGGCATTCAGGGCGGCAATCGCGTCAAGTCCCTCATGCTCGTTAAGTATTTTATATGTTAAGAATTCCGACAAATCAATATTGGAACTGCAATACTCGGTTGTGACTATATTAATTCCGGGATGATCCTTTATCGCTTTAAAAAAACCTTCTTCCCTTTGATCAGCCGATGCCGCGCCCTTTATAAAGCTCATAACCGCCACATTGCCGTTTTCGCCTATAATATCAACCAGTGTCTTACCAACCATATAACCAGCGCCGACATTATCCGTCCCGATAAAACTTTTAACTTTATCGGACTTAAGGTCCGAGTCAATGACAATTACCGGTATTTTTGCCGCTATAACCTCCTCTGTCGGCTCAACAAGCTTTACGTAATCGCAGGCGGCAAGAACAAGCGCATCCACTTTTTCATTAATTACCTCTCTAACCATCTCAATTTGCTTATCAATTTCAAGTTCATTCGTAGGTCCCCAGAACTCAACATTGACATTAAATTCTTTTCCGGCGGCTTCCGCCCCCATCCGGACTACATCCCAGAACTCCGATTTCTTCCTCTTCGCTATTATTTTTACCGTCTTTTTCTGTTCCGACACCGAAAGGTTGTTATTATTGTCGATGCATCCGATCGGCAGCGCAAGCAGCAAAAGCCCTATAAACAGAATAACAGGCAGCACCTTAAATTTCATCGGAAAACCACCCCTTATGAACCGTATCCTGCCTTCCGGCATATTTCCATACGGTTTTCAACCCATTATCTCAGCGCATTCAATTCTTAAGCCCACCGACATTTATTCGATAACCGGAATCCTGATATTTACCGTTGTGCCGACATCCAGTGTACTGAAAATTTCTATGCCGTATTGCTCGCCGAAGAAAAGTTTTATCCTTTCATCCACATTTTTAAGCCCTACGCCGCCTTGACCGGCCTTCCCGTCTTCTTTCCTGTTAAGTATGTTTTTCAATATATCGGGCTTTATCCCATACCCGTTGTCCGTCACCTGGAACAGGACCGTTTTACCTTCAACTGAAACCTTAATATTGATAATTCCTTCATCGTAAAGCTGCTCGACTCCGTGATATATCGCATTTTCCACAATCGGCTGCAGGATAAGTTTAAGCGTTTTGTATTCCAAAGCTTCCGTCTGTGCGTCAATACTGAAGGTAAACTTGTTTTTATACCTTATTTTCTGAATTGTAAGATAGCTTTTAATGTGCTCCAGTTCGTCGCTTACGGGAATGAGCTCCTTGCCCCTGCTTATGCTTATACGGAAAAATTGGGACAATGCGGCAACCATTGTCGTTACGCCGGCATAATCCTTATTCTCGTTCATCCATACTATTGAATCAAGCGTATTGTAAAGAAAATGCGGATTTATCTGGGCCTGAAGCGCTTTTAACTCGCTCTTGCGCTTTGCTTCCTGTTCGCTTATAATCTGCTCCATCAGGTTGCGAATCCTCTTAACCATCATATTGAAAGCCCTTGAGAGACTTTTGACTTCATCTTCGCCCTGATCGTCAATGTCAATATCAATGTCAAAGTTTCCGCTTTCCACTTTTTTCATCTCTCGTTCGAGTTTTTTAATAGGTTCCGAGATCTTTGCGGAAACAAACAGGGATGCCGCTATAACAAACAGCAGGCTGAATATCGATATGAAAATTACAAGGGTGCTGAGGCTTTTCCTGTTCTCCACTATTTCGTCGAGGTAGCTTATCCCTATTATCTTCCAGTTCGTGTAGTTGACCGTGTTAATTGTAATTATTCTTCTTTCGCCCATTAAATCGTAATAGTAGGAGCCGTCTTCCTTTTCAAGCGCGAATTTAATGTCCTCATGCTTCAGCCCGACATAGATAAGCTGCTGCTGCGGGTGATAAACGATATCGCCGTATTGATCAATCACGTAGATATATCCCCGTTTTCCGAGGCTGACCTTCTTGCAGAGCTGTTCCATAACGCTGAAATTCATGTCGACCATTACGACCCACGTTTCCGGGCTTCCCTGCACTTTCGTTCCCCTGCACAATGAAACGACCCACGGACGCATGCCTACAAACAGCCTCTGCACATGCGGTGAAATGAAGTTATACTCCCCTATGTTATTTAAAGAGTCCTGGAACCATTTTTGTTCGCTTACCTTATAGTTCTTATCGTATTCACCTTCCGGATTGCATACGACGATATCCCCGTCAGCGTCAAAAACTGCGAGGGTTACGATATCCTTCCTTATTCCCGTTGTTACACTGAGTATGTTCGACAGGTCGTCTAAATTGTCGATACTGAGGTTATTCGAAATAAGATTTGACACTTCCATCATTTCCATCAGGTAGTTGTCCAGATTAATGTTTACCTGTTCGATTATCTGCTGTGTGCTTGAAGCGGCATTCCTCTCCGCGGTCTTTGAAAAAACGCTGTACAGCGTTACACTGACAAAAACGAGCGCAAATACCGTAACTGCGGTAAAAGCAAGGCTGATTACCGACTGGATGCTGTTTATCCTGAATGTGTTGCGTATTGCTTTATATATCCCTTTGAAGAATAACAGTTTACGCTTCAACTTTCCTCTCCCTGTTCAGAACATATCTGTTCCTGTACTCTCTCGGTGACATCCCCGTATTCTTCTTAAAGAAATAGCTGAAGTAGTTCAGATCCGGATACCCGACCCTTTCGGCAATCTCGAAAATCTTTAAGTCGGGGTCCTGCATGAGCTCTTTCGCGGCATTAATCCTGATCCCGATAAGGTAGTTCAGGAATGTTTCGCCCGCTTCTTTTTTGAATATCATGCTGAAATAGCTCGGACTTATATGCAGATAATTGCTGATCTTCTGAATGGTCAGATCATAGTCCCCGTAATTTTTTTCTATGTAAGCTTTCGCCTGCTCCATAATTTTTTCGGTGTTTGTTTTCCTGTTTGACTGAATCCTTTCCATTACGTTAAGGCAGATTTCCTCGATCCGGTTTTTTATATCGCAGATGTTATCGAAACTGAATATTTCAATAAACAAATTGTGATCTATTTTTATGATGTCATCGGTGTCGAGCTGAAAACTTCTTGACAATTTCGCTATGGACGCGAGTATCTCAAGCAGGTAAAGCTGGCATTCCTTCAAAGACGCGGCACATGTTCCTATTTCGTTGAATAACGCTTCCACCGCTTTCGACACATCTTTCTTCGTACCGAACTTAATGCTGTTAACCAGGTTCCGTTCCTTTATCTCGTCATATACAAGGTTATACGGTGTCTGTGGCTCAATATCGCCTATATATATGACCCTGTTGCCTCCCATGATTAATTTGTAATCAAGAGCCGTTACCGCGGATTTGTAAGACTCGTTAATTTTTTGAAGGGAATTGCAGATATTTCCGACACCTATCGTAACAGTCACCTTCAGGTATTTCTCAACCGACTGCCTTATCTCTTCGAGCAGCGTATAAGCGCTTTGATAATTGCCTTCAATATCGAACTTGTCGAATTTAATAATGAAAACGAGATTATTCACATGGAAAAAAACCTCGCCCATTGCGTATTTGTTAATTATCTCCCGGGCTATGTTCAATATCGCGAATTTTAAAAGCTCGGAATCATCCCCGTCGTTGGCCCAATTGCCGGCCGATTCCGAATCGATGCCGGCCGCCGCGGCGGCAAAACTTTCGCCTTCAAGATCAAGCCCCAATGATGTTTTTCTGTTTTCAATCTCTTTGCTATCAATTTCGGAGGTTATAAGGGAAGTAAGAAATTTATCTCTTATCACCGGAAGACTCTGCTGGTAATACATGCGAAGTTTTTGAATATCCTCTTTTTCGGCTATTTCAGCGTCTATCTCTGCCTTTATCTTCAGCATGATCTTGCTTAAATCATCAGGGAGGACTGGTTTTAAGAGGTAATCCGAAACACCGTATTTTATTGCCCGCTGGGCGAATTTGAAATCGTCATACCCGGTCAGAATTATTATTCGTACCGTCGGATACTCTTTTCTAAGGATGCAGGATAATTCAAGGCCATCCATTATCGGCATCGTTATATCTGTTATCACGACATCGGGCTTTGAGTTTTCTATCAGGTCGAGCGCTTCCCTGCCGTTCCCCGCTTCCGCCATAACTTTAAAACCCAGACTTTGCCAGTCAATGTTGTTTCTGATCCCGTTCCGTACTTCCGCTTCATCCTCAACGATAAGTAATTTATACATTTTACCCTCCCACGGTGGCAGATTGAATGACCTGCAAGCGTTTTTTATATTTATCTGTTGAATTCCGGTGAAAAAAGAAGTCTTCCAGGAGCCAGTTATATTATAACAAAATAATCCATTACTTGCACGTAACCATTTAAAGAGGGTTTTTTCACTGTTTTCGCACCCGATGTCTTCATTGATTGCCGGAAGCGCTCTGATATGGTATGATATCTGATAGAAAACAGGGAAGGATTCGGCATGAAATTAACCTACAAGCATACTTTGTACGCAAGCTACATTGGTTTCATAACGCTGGCCATAATAAACAACCTCGCGCCGCTTTTGTTCGTTACATTCCAGAGAGAATTTGATTTGTCGCTCGAACAGATAGGTTTTCTTATCTCGCTGAATTTCGGCGTTCAGATATTTATTGATACCGTTTCCGCAAAATATGCCGATAAATTAGGCTACCGCTTCTGCGCGGTGCTTGCCCATGTTTTATGCGTATCCGGGCTGCTGCTCATGGGACTGATTCCGTTTGTCTTTACTAACGGATATGCGGGGCTGCTTGCGGCTGTTATTCTGAACGGAATCGGAGGCGGTCTGCTCGAAGTTCTGATAAGCCCGATTGTAGAATCGCTGCCCGGTGATGAAAAAGCGTCGGCTATGAGCCTCCTTCATTCTTTTTACTGCTGGGGGCATGTCGCGGTCGTTCTGCTTTCGACGCTGTATTTTGTGCTTGCCGGAATAAACCGCTGGTACTGGCTTCCCATAATCTGGTCTTTTGTACCCGCTGCTAATATATTCCTGTTTTCAACGGTACCGCTCAGGAAAATAGTTGATGATGAGCAGAAAATACCGCTTCGCGAACTTTTCCGTGAGAAGTACTTCCGGCTTTTTATTGTTCTGATGATATGCGCAGGTTCCGCTGAACTCGCTATGTCGCAGTGGTCTTCGCTTTTTGCCGAAATAGGCCTCGGCGTTTCGAAAACCGCAGGCGATCTGCTCGGCCCGTGCGCGTTCGCGGCACTAATGGGTTTATCAAGGACATTTTACGGGATCAAAGGCTCAAAGATAAACCTGCATAAGGCCTTATCGTTCAGCAGTATCCTCTGCATCTCGAGCTACCTTATTACGGTTTTCTCGCCTCTCCCCGTGATATCACTTATCGGCTGCGCGTTATGCGGTTTGTCCGTAGGAATGATGTGGCCAGGTACACTCAGCCTTGCGGCAAAACAGTTTCGCCGGGGTGGGACGGCTTTGTTCGCTATATTGGCTTTAGCGGGCGACGTCGGTTGTTCTTTTGGTCCCGGTTTCGTTGGTCTTACTTCAAACGCGGTTCAGAAAGCGCCGCACATTTTTACGTCCGGCTTGTTTTCCGGTACGGACGCCACCGGAACCGGACTTAGAACGGGACTCCTGTTTGCGGTGATTTTTCCCGTTGTCCTGTGGATTGGGATAGGAAAAATCGCCTCTTCCAAATCTACCATTATTGAATAAAAAGTGTTATACTGGATAAAGTCTTGTTTATTTTCGCCGAATTATAACATAACGGAATTCTTGTGAGGGATACATATGGAGAAACCTGCAATAGAAAAAAATCTTACGGAAGGCGATGTAATTAAGCAGCTTATTCTTTTCTCGCTGCCCTTTATGCTTTCAAACTTAATCCAAACGCTTTACAGCGTTGCCGATATGTTAATTGTCGGAAATTATATGGGTTCAGTCGGTATATCGGGCGTTAATATCGGCGGGCAGGTTACTTTTTTATTGACAAATATAGTAATCGGACTAACTGTCGGCGGTACCGTCGTTATCGCACAGTATCTCGGTTCTGGAGACAGGAAAAGCATGAATGAAACAATTGCGACGCTGCTTACCTTTCTGCTCGCTGCGGCCGTTTCCCTTACCGTCGTGATGATGCTTCTTTCCGATGTTATTCTTCGCATTATCCAGACACCCGCCGAATCGTACAAACAGGCAAAGGACTATTTGAATATCACTTTATCGGGAACAATCTTCATATTCGGATATAACGCGTTTGCCGCGATCCTGCGCGGCCTGGGCGACAGCAAGCGCCCGCTTGTTTTCGTTTCGATAGCGTGCGCACTCAATGTTTTCCTGGACCTTTTATTCGTAGGAGCGTTCCGTATGGAAGCGAGAGGCGCCGCGCTTGCAACCGTTATCTCGCAGGCAGTCAGCATGATATGCTGCATAGTCTATCTGAAAAGAAGCAATTTCAGTTTCGATTTTAAACCAAGCTCTTTCAGGTTCAACAAGAAGCGCTTCTTTATGCTGATGCGTCTGGGAATACCGATATCAATCCAGAACGTTATAGTTAATTTCTCTTTCCTTGTTCTTACTGCAATTTCAAACAGTATGGGCGTAAGCGCGTCGGCAGCTTTGGGGATAGTCGGAAAATACAACGGATTTGCAATACTTCCGGCTATGGCGGTGGGTTCCTCCGTTTCGGCCATGGTAGCCCAGAATATGGGCGCGGGCAAGATCGACCGGGTGAAAAAAACGCTCCATACGGGGATTCTGCTCGCTTTTTCGGTATCGTTCATCGTATATGTTATCACAAACTTATTCCCCGAGCAGATTCTCAGGCTCTTCGGCGATGATCCGGAGATGATTGCCAGCGGAGTGGACTATATAAGGACCTTTTCACTCGATTACCTGATCGTACCCGCGGTATTCTGTCTGAACGGGCTGATTACAGGCTCCGGACATACGATAGTCTCTTCAATCACCGGGATAATGTCATCCGTCGGGTTCAGGATACCGATGGCAGTATTGTTCGGAATTGTCCTTGACAAGGGAATGCGCGGGCTCGGGTTTGCAGCTCCTATTGCGAGTCTTGCCGCAATGATAATAGTACTCGTCTATTATTTATCGGGGAAATGGAAAGCAAATCCTGTCGTAAAAACAAACATTACTGACGAACCGCAGTCCGCGGCGCAATCCGTTCAGAGCTCTCCCTGAGTTATGCTGACAAACCTGCGTGCCGCGTTCGACAGCGATACGCTTTTTAGATAGCAAAACCCTATGGCTCTTTTCGGGATTTCTTCGGTTAACTCTATTTTATACAGCTGACCGCTGTTAACGTATTCGGTGGAAAACTCCTCGATAACGCAGGAAATACCGAAGTTGTATTTTGCGAACTCCAAAAGCAGGTCATGGGACCCTAATTCGATTTCGGGCTGTATTTTAATCCCCTTTGATGCGAGAAATCTTTCAACATACTGCCTCGAATTCGATTTGCGTTCCAAAAAAATGAGCGGCAGCTTCGCAAGCTCTTCAAGCTCAACTGGCGAGGAACACAGATATTTGTACTTTTCGCCGCAAACGAATATATCGTGTATGTCAATACACTTCCTGACAGAAAGCGCCGAATCCTTTACGGGCAGGTTGCATACGGCTAAGTCGATTTCTCCCGATTTAAGCATTGCGCATAATTCCATCGTAGTGCGGTTAATTATTTTAAGATTTATATTCGGGGAACTGTTGTGAAAAATTTCGAGATAAGGAAGCAGGTAATACCTTGATATCGTATCGCCGACTCCTATTTTCATCTCTCCGGTCAAAACGTCCCTTGATTCTGCCAGTTTCCTTTCACCTACACTGATAAGGTTTATAGCCGAGCTTAAATATTCATAAAGCAGCCGGCCGTCATTCGTCAGGTTAACGCCTTTTGAAGTCCTCGTGAACAGGCGCGTGCCAAGCTCCCTTTCCATATTCATAATCGCCTGGCTTACCGCGGGCTGTGTCATGTATAACGATCTTGCGGCTTTTGAAAAACTGCGGTGCTTTGCCACCTCGTAAAATATCCTGTAAGCGTCCAGTTTAACCAGCATATAAAATCACCTTATATCTTTTACATTCATTATACAATTAATTTATAGCAGTATAAAGTCTAAACAATATTTTTATCCGGCTGTGGATATTTTTCTTGCCGCGATAAATACTAATATCCTGTAAAGCCGCTTTTTTACGGCAAGCTCAAGGCTTTGCGGAAACTCTTTCCGGATACCGCAGCCTTGATAACCTGAAGGACAAAAAATATAGACCGGGTTTTAACCGTACGTTCGGAAAAAAACAAAATAACGGAGGAACCGACATGGAAAACGACAAATTTTTTGATTTTACCGGACAGCCCTGTTCTTACTGGCTTTCGACAACCGCTCAGACAGATTACCCACAGCTGACCGAAGACATTAATGCCGACTGTGTAATTGTCGGCGGAGGTATGGCCGGTTTATTATGCGCCTATTATATCGGCGGCGAAGGCATCGATACGGTGGTTGTCGATGCGGGCAGGATCGTCGAGCGTACATCGGGACATACAACAGCGAAAATCACTTCACAGCACGGCTTAATTTACGACAAAATAAAGAACCAGAGGGGACGCGAACTTGCAAAGCAATATGCCGACGCGAACGAAACCGCGATACGCGAAATTCTGAAAATTGCTAAAGATAACAGCATCAAATGCGATTATACCGAAGAAGCCGCGTATGTTTACACGCAGAAGGATAAAAACATAGAAGCTGTCGAGAATGAAGCGAGGACGGCTTCAGATCTCGGTATTAAAGCGTCGTTCGTTGATGAAATACCGCTTCCGATCCCCATAAAAGCCGCGGTCAGGTTTGACGGCCAGGCTATGTTCCACCCGAGAAAATTCCTTGTTCCGCTTGCGGAAAAAATGAGCAAAAAAGGCGTAAGGATATTTGAACAAAGCCGGGTAATCGATATTGACGAGAATAACGGGCATTTTGTCCTTATAACGGAAAATGAAAAAAAGATTAACGCGAAAAAAGTCATAATTGCATCCCATTACCCGTTTTATCAAAAGAAAGGTATGTACTTTGCAAGGCTTTACTGCGAACGAGCGTATATTATCGCCGTAAAAGCTCGGGAAAAGTACCCCGGTGGAATGTACATCAACGCCGAAGACCCTTCCCGCTCATTAAGGGGTTTAGATAACGATTCGGACGAATTAGTGCTTATCGCCGGCGAAAGCCATAAAACAGGTCAGGGTAAGGATTTGAACAAACATTACCGGGCTCTCGCGGAGTTTGCGAGCGGTATTTTTACGGTTGACGATACTCCTTACAGATGGTCTGCGCAGGACTGCATGCCCCTTGACGGTATTCCGTATATAGGCAGGTATGCCTCCGACACACCCAGCCTTTATATAGCGACAGGCTTTCAGAAATGGGGTATGACAAGCAGCGTCGTGAGCGCACTGATAATAAAGGACCTGATATCAAAAGGTGAAAGCCCGTGGCAGGAGGTATTCGATCCGTCAAGGATGAATATTGCCGGATCGGTTAAGAATTTTGTCGTTGAAAATCTCGATGTCGCGAAACACTTTATAAGCGGGAAAATAAAACCCGTATCGGAAAATATCGATATCAGGCCCGGGGAAGCGGATATTATCGAATCGGACGGCGGCAGGGCCGGAGTATACCGCGACGAGAACGGCGAACTTCATATCGTTAACACGACATGCACGCATATGGGCTGTGAGCTGAACTGGAACTCCGCCGAGAAATCGTGGGACTGCCCATGTCACGGCTCCAGGTTTACTGTTTCCGGTGATATTATAGAAGGACCGGCTGTCAGGCCGTTGACAAAAGAAACGGATACAAGCCTTCTTGAAAGATTAACAAAAGATCAATTTTAGCGGCAGTTTTAATTTCTATATTTAAAGAAAAAAGGCATTCATTCGCGTTTTTCGAATAATGCCTTTTTAAGTTATATAAACATCTCCTGTACAAGGATTCACAAGTGTTAAGCCGTTTAGCGGGAACCGGTAGGTAAAAACGGAATTAATCCTTTCGCGAATTCGGCCATGCTCATCGTCTGCAGCCATACTTTCCCCGGACCCGTTAATGTTGTAAGGAACAAACCTTCTCCGCCGAACAGTATGTTTTTAAAGCCTTTAACCATTTCGGCCGAATACTGCACGGTTTCTTCAAAAGCCGCAACATTACCCGTATCCACCTTTATTGTTTCTCCCGGAGCCAACGTCCTCTCGACAAGGCTTCCGTCCACTTCAAAGAATACTATGCCCGTCCCGGACAAACGCTGCATAATAAAGCCTTCCCCTCCAAAAAATCCGGCCTTAAGGCCTCTTGTTACATAAGCGCTTAAAGTAACGCTCGGCTGGGCGCAGAGGAAAGCGCTTTTCTGCGCGATTATCGGGCATTTACCAACATCAACCGCGACAATGTGCCCCGGAAATGTGCTCGCGATTACAATCTCCTGATCAGGAACGGTAGCGGTGTATGTAGCCATGAACAACGATTCACCGGAAATCATTCTGCCAAGTCCTTTCATGAAGCCTCCCTGCATATTCGTCTGCATGGTTATGCCGCTGTCCATCCATGTCATGCCTCCGGACTGCGTATAAATACTCTGGCCGGCCTTAAGGCGGATTGAAACCGCAGGCAGGTTGTCGCCGAATATCCTGTATTCAAGCGGTTCAGCAGCCGCATACTGCGCGGCGGGACGCTCCGGCCCGGCACTTCCGGTATTAGTGCCGGCGCTGTTTACCGGCTTTCCGCACGAAGTACAGAACTTTGTACCAGCATCAAGCTGTTTTCCACAATTTTGACAAAACATTACCTTTCAACCCCTTTTCTATAAAATAGCAGGACCAGGCGTTTTACCGGGAGTTTAGTTAATCGTGCCATATGCCGCATGTGTTCGGTATGCCTGACCAACCCCGGTAATTAAGCCGTACCCTGATCCGAAATAACAACGCACAGATAACCGGATAAAAACGAATTATTTATGATGCCGTCATTAATGAAGAATATTCCAAGCCTTAGGCAAATCATGAGCAATAAATATCACATCATAACAATCCAGAAAAAGTATATCATTTCCATATTCCACTTTCAAATTAATTTTATGTCATTTGTTGAAATCTATACCGTATAATGTTATGATAGATCCTGTTCAACCTTCGTTGCAGCTGATAATAAAAGCGTTAAGAGGGTGTGTTTATATGAACGTAACTATTTTCGGTATTATGGCTATTGTTGTGTCCATTCTCGCTTTTCTTTTTGCGGCATGGCTTTATTGGTGGGTCCGGAAACAGCCGTCAACAAACAAAAGGATAATTGAAGTCGGGGAATTAATTCGAAATGGCGCCGCTACATTTTTAAATAAGGAGTATCGTGTACTTGCCCGGTTTGCAGGCGCAGCGGCGATTCTTATATTCATTTTTCTTCCAAGTCCTGTATGGACGGGTAACGTTTCAAAAAACATTATTATGGCGATAGCATATATAGCCGGAACCATTTTTTCGGCTACTGCCGGGAAAATAGGTATGAGTATCGCAACTATCGCAAATACTAAAGCTGCGGAAGCTGCCACGAAAGGCATTAAGCCGTCATTTATGACCGGGTTCCGCGGAGGAGCCGTTATGGGCATGGCTGTCGTGGGCTCAAGCCTGTTCGGCGTTACGGCAATTTTGCTGGCGACAAACAATACGACGGCTCTTTTAGGTTTCAGCTTCGGGGCCAGTTCACTTGCGCTGTTTGCAAAAGCCGGCGGAGGTATTTTTACGAAAACGGCCGATATCAGCGCCGACCTCGTCGGTAAGGTGGAACTTGGCATCCCGGAAGATGACCCGAGAAACCCTGCGGTCATAGCCGATAATGTAGGAGACAATGTCGGCGATGTAGCCGGAATGGGAGCTGATCTGTTTGACTCTCATGTAGCTTCAATGGCCGCCGCTCTCGTTATAGCAGTCGCCCTCGACAGGGTAAGCGGAGGCGCTGCCAACGCAAGCATGGTACTGTGTTATGCTGCGCTTGGGCTTTTATCCTCGATTATCGGCATATCGATGGCCCGCATAGGCAAAAACGGGGATCCTACGAAAGCCCTTAATAACAGCACATATGTAACTACCGGCATATATGCCGTATTAACGCTGCTGGCCACAATAGTTTTCCGTTTCGAATGGCGTATCTGGGGCGCCTGCATGGCAGGACTCCTCACAGGCGTTATCATCGGAATAGCAAGCGATTATTTCACAAACGATGTAAGAAAACCCGTTCAGTATGTGGCGCGGGCTTCAAAATCCGGACCGGCCTTTACGATACTGTCAGGAATATCATATGCGCTGCTCAGTGTACTTCCATCGATGATAGGAATAGCGTTCGCGTCGTTGATCGCCTATAAGCTTTGCGCTCCGATAGGCGAAGGTTATGCTATGTTCGGCATATCAATGTCCGCGGTGGGAATGCTTTCGATAGTCGGAATGGTAATTTCAAACGACGCTTACGGTCCGATTGTCGATAACGCGAGAGGACTTGCCGAAATGGGCAATCTCGGCGACGATGTGCTTAAAGTTACCGACGAACTTGACAGCGCGGGAAATACCGTAAAAGCGATTACAAAAGGGTTCGCGATCGCGGCGGCCGGTTTGACCGTTATCGCGCTTTTGGGCGCTTTCATAAGCGAAGTTAACAGCGCCGCGGCCGAGCTTGGCGTTGAAGGCCTTAAAGGTTTTGATATAATGAACCCTCTTGTATTCTTCGGTCTGCTTGTCGGAGCCGCAATACCGCTCGTGTTCTCATCAATGCTTATGCTTGGCGTTGACAGGAATGCCCAGAGGATGGTCGGGGAAATCCATAGGCAGTTTAATGAAATCGAAGGTCTTAAAGAAGGCAAGGAAGGCGTTAAGCCCGAATACGAAAAATGTATCGAGATTGCCACCTCGGGTGCGATTAAAGAGCTCATACCCGCCGGTCTTATGGCGATCGGATTCACGCTTCTTGTCGGTTTCATAGGAGGGGTCCAGGCGATAGGCGGCTTCCTGGCCGGAAACATCGTCAGCGGGCTTTTGTTCGCGCTGTTTATGTCTAACGCGGGCGGCCTGTGGGACAATTCTAAAAAGTATGTTGAAGCCGGAAACGAAGGCGGCAAGGGTTCCGACACGCACAAAGCCGCGGTTGTCGGGGATACGGTAGGAGATCCTTTCAAGGATACGGCGGGTCCGTCGATCAACACGCAGATTACGGTCGTATCGCTTGTATCTTCCCTGTTCTCGGTACTGTTCCTGACTTTCTCGATATTTTAACAGGATAACTTAAAAGGCTGATAAAATAACGGTTTTAAATGACCCCCGTTTCGGAAAGAGGCGGGGGTTTTATTATTGTTAAGATTTTGTTAAAACAATTTTCCAAATTTTCGGTTTTATCTTAAAATAATCTTAAATTTTCGCCTTTCGAAAAACAGGACTTCATCAAATCTTAACATATCTCCTGTAACATTATAATTGGTAGTTCTCCCGTCCCTTCGAGAGGGGAAATCTGCCGCAGTTTACGAAAATTTTTATCAATGTCGGGCAAAGGAGGGCGAGTATGGACAGTAACGTTTTATGCAAATGCAGGGAAGACAGTGAAGAACAAAAGAAGTATGACGAGATCCGGAATATCATTGATCTTTACAGGGGCAAGGAAGGCTGTTTAATTCAGGTTCTGCATGCGGCACAGAAGATTTACGGTTACCTTCCCCTCGAATTGCAGCGGTTCATAGCCGATGCTCTCAACATACCTTTTTCCGAGGTCTCAGGCGTAGTATCTTTTTATTCGTTCTTCTCCGTTAAGCCGAGAGGAGAACACACAATTCGCGTTTGCCTCGGTACGGCATGCTACGTACGCGGCGGCAAAAAACTCGTAGAGCATATCCAGAAAACACTGGACGTGGAGCTTGGCGGTACTACATCAGACGGCAAATTCACTTTTGAAGTTGCCCGCTGTATCGGAGCCTGCGGACTCGCTCCCGCTATCATGATCGACGACGTTGTCTACAAGCAGATGACACCGACAAAACTTGACTCATTACTGGCTAAATTCTACGAAAGGGGTGGTGAGAAATGAGTGTTCGGGTAAAGCACAAAGACGATCTTAAGACAATAAAGAATACATACCAGGAACAGAACGGAAAATATAAATACCAGATCCTTATATGCGCGGGAGCAGGCTGCGTATCATCCGACTGCTACACCGTGCGCGACGCTGTTCTGGAACAGATTAAAGCCTTATCGCTCGAGGACAGCGTAAGGGTCTATGAGACAGGGTGTATCGGTACGTGCGCCGTCGGTCCGGTTATGCTTATTCTGCCGGATCGTATTTTTTACACGAAACTTACCGCCGAAACCGCGCAAAAGATTGTAAAAGCGCATATTGTCGATAATGAAATCCTCGAAGAGTATACATTCTTCGATCACGCACTGAAAAAACACATACCGAAAATAGACGATATAAACTTTTTTAAGGAGCAGGTACGCATAGCACTGCGCAACTGCGGTATCCTCGAATATAAGAGCATAGAAGCATATATCGCCGCCGGGGGTTATGAAGCGGCCGCAAAGGCATTCACAAGCATGTCCCCGAAGGAAGTCGTTGACGAGATTAAAGCATCAGGCTTAAGAGGCCGCGGCGGAGCCGGATTCCCGACAGGAATCAAATGGGAAGCCGGGCGCAGGGCCGAAAGCGATATAAAGTACATAGTCTGCAACGCAGACGAAGGTGATCCCGGCGCATTCATGGACCGCAGCATTATAGAAGGTGACCCGCATACGCTTATTGAAGGAATGATGATAGGCGGATATGCGATAGGAGCAAACAAAGGTTATGTATATATAAGAGCTGAGTACCCGCTTGCCGTCGAACGTCTCGCCGCCGCTATAGAACAGGCCAGGGAATACGGCCTCCTGGGCGAGAATATATTCGGAAGCGGGTTTAATTTTGACCTTGAAATAAGAATCGGCGCGGGCGCTTTCGTATGCGGCGAGGAAACATCTCTTATGGCTTCGATTGAAGGGAAGCGCGGCGAGCCGCGCCAGAAACCGCCGTTCCCGTTTGAAAAGGGCTTGTTCGAAAAACCTACCATTATTAATAATGTGGAAACTTTTGCGAGTGTGCCGGTAATTATCGAAAAAGGCGGTAAATGGTATACGCAGTATGGTACGGAAAAAGCTCACGGGACAAAGGTTTTCGCGCTTGCAGGCGATATTGTCAATACGGGAATTATTGAAGTGCCGATTGGAATGCCGCTTGGAGAGATAATCTTCAGAATCGGCGGAGGAATGCTTGACAAGAAGGCATTTAAAGCGGCTCAAATCGGAGGTCCTTCCGGCGGCTGCGTAACACAGGAGAATCTGAATGTCCCGACCGATTACGAATCCCTTACGATGCTCGGAGCGATCATGGGTTCAGGCGGCCTCATCGCGATGAACGAAGACACGTGCATGGTCGATACCGCCCGGTATTTCATGGACTTCATCCAGGATGAAAGCTGCGGCAAATGTGTCGCGTGCCGCGTCGGAACAAAAAGGATGCTTGAAATCCTTGAACGCATAACGCGCGGTGAAGGCGAAGAAGGCGATATTGAACTGCTGGAGGAACTCGGCGCCGTCATTAAGGACAGTGCCATGTGCGGCCTCGGGCAGACAGCTCCGAATCCCGTACTTAGCACGATAAAATATTTCCGTGATGAGTATGAGGAACACATCCGCAAAAAATACTGCCGGGCCGGTGTCTGCAGCGATCTGTTCATATCCCCTTGCGAGAACTCGTGCCCCGCGAATGTCAATATCCCCGGCTATTTGAGCTTAATTGCAGCAGGAAGGTTTATCGACGCTTATAATCTGGTCCGCCAGGAAAACCCGCTGCCCGCAATATGCGGAAGGATATGCACGCATCCGTGCGAACGGCGCTGCCGGCGTGGTACCGTTGACGAACCCGTTGCGATATGCGCGCTGAAAAGGTTCGTTTCGGATTATGCAATGAAACATGAAGACACATACTTCCATGACATTGTCTGCTCGAAAAATGGGCATAAGGTCGCAATAATAGGCGCGGGAGCTTCGGGTCTTACATGCGGTTATTATCTCGCGAGAACAGGATACGAAGTTGACATCTATGAACGCGAATCCGTCGCCGGAGGCGTTCTTGCTTACGGCATACCTGAATACCGCCTGCCTTCGGATATTCTGCAGCATGAAATAAACCTGATACGCAGATCAGGCGTTAATATCATACTGAATACCGAAGTCGGAAAAGACATAGGTTTTAAAGAACTGCGCGCTATGTACGACGCGATATATATCGCTACGGGTACGCAGATTCCGCAGAAGGTAAACGTACCCGGCGAAGATCTGAAAGGCGTTCTGCCCGGAATCAACTTCCTGAAAGACGTAAAACTGTATAACAGCGTGGACCTTACCGATCATGTTGTTGCCGTTATCGGCGGCGGGAACACGGCTATCGACTCCGCGCGCACGGCGCTGCGGCTTGGCGCGAAAAAAGTCATGATCCTGTACCGCAGAACGCGCGACATGATGCCGGCGTATGACATCGAGATTGAAGAAGCGCTCCATGAGGGTATCGAGCTTATTGAGCTCGTGTCACCCGTCCGTTTTATCGGTGACAAGTACGGACATGTCGCAAAAATAGAATGCGTGAAAAGGCGCCTCAGCAATTTCGACAACAAAGGCAGAAGGAATACAAGCCATATCGAAGGATCAAACTTCTTTATCGATGTAGACACGGTAATTGTCGCGGTGAGCCAGTATTCGGATCTTCCGTTCGTACCGAAGGATGACATAGGCGTAACACCGTGGGGTACGTTCATTGTCGACAGTGAAACTCAGATGACTAAAATGCCCGGCGTATTTGCCGGCGGCGATGTCGCAAGGGGTCCTGACGAAGTGATCAGGGCAATCGCGGACGGCAAGAATGCCGCACGCTCAATTGATCTGTACCTTAATGGCAAAGGTATATTAAATAAAGGCGAAAAAATAGATATACCGCAAATAATCGATGAAGACGAAATCGTATCGCATGAACGGTTCCCGATGGAAATGCTGCCGCTTGAGCGGCGCGTCAAATCCTTCGATGAGGTTGTGCTCGGATACCATAAGCTCAACGCAATAGCGGAAGCAATGCGTTGTCTGCATTGTGACAGGAGGTAGGTGAAAGCTATGTTAAATTTAACGATCAACGGAAAAGCGGTTACTGCCCCTGAAGGCAGCACGATACTCGAAGCCGCAAAATATAACCATATCAAAATCCCGACTCTGTGCCATCTTGATAATATACATTCGATCGGCTCATGCCGCATATGCGTTGTTGAAGTCGAAGGCGCGAGAACACTCCAGGCGGCGTGCATTACAAAAGCCGTTGACGGCATGGTCATCGAAACAAACAGCGAAAGGGTGCAGAAAGCCCGGAAGGTGCTATATGAACTGCTTATGTCCGATCATAACGATGACTGCCTGAACTGCAAGCGGAACACCACGTGCGAACTCCAGGAACTCGGTAAAATGCTCGGCGTAGAACAATCGCGGTTTGAAGGCGAACAATCATCTTCCCCGCTTGATGTTTCCGTATCTATTACGAGGGACCTGTCAAAATGCGTCCTGTGCCGCCGTTGTATCACGGTATGCAACGAGATCCAGGGTGTCGGCATACTAAACGCGCAGAACCGCGGGTTTGAAACGGTTATCGGCCCCGGTATGGATCTTCCGTTAGGTTCGGTGAACTGCTCGTTCTGCGGCCAGTGTACGGTAGTATGCCCCGTCGGAGCTCTTAAGGAAACATCGTCGGTCGAAAAGGTATGGGCGGCAATAAATGATAAATCGAAACGCGTCGTTGTGCAGGTTGCGCCGGCAATCAGGGTAGCGATAGGAGAAGAATTCGGCCTGCCCGCCGGTACACGCGTTACGGGCAAACTTGCTAGCGCTCTTTCCTACCTTGGATTTGACGACATTTTCGATACAAACTGGGCAGCCGATTTGACAATAATCGAAGAAGGCACCGAATTCCTGAACCGCGTGAAGAACGCGCTGACGGGCAGAAAAAGCGTACTGCCGATGATTACAAGCTGCAGCCCTGGCTGGATCAAGTTTATTGAACATACATTCCCCGATCAGGTAGCGCATTTGTCTACCTGCAAATCACCGCATATGATGATGGGAGCCGTTGTTAAATCGTATTACGCGGCTAAGCTCGGGATCAGGCCCGAAGACATGTTCGTTGTTTCGATAATGCCGTGCACCGCGAAGAAATCCGAAATAGTGCGCAGCGAAATGAAGAATAACGGCGTTCCGAATGTCGATGCCGTACTTACGTGCCGCGAGCTCGCAGATATGATTAAGGAAGCCGGTATAGATTTCGTAAATCTTCCTGATCGTGAGTTTGACGTTCCCCTCGGCATGTCTTCAGGAGCGGCGGATATTTTCGGAATTACCGGAGGCGTTATGGAAGCGGCGCTGCGTACGGTTTACGAGCTTGTAACGGGACGCGAGCTTCCTTTTGACAAACTGCATGTCACCCCCATTGTCGGCCTCGAAAGAATTAAAGAAGCGACGATAAAAATAGAGAATCCGCTTGAACAGTATTCATATCTTGACGGTCTGGAAGTAAAGGTAGCCGTCACAAGCGGATTAAAAGGCGCAAGGATACTTATGGAGCAGATTGCAAGGGGTGAATCGCCATATCATTTCATCGAGGTTATGGGATGTCCGGGAGGATGCATAACCGGCGGCGGGCAGCCGAGAAGCGCAGATCCCGAGGTTCGCGAGAAGAGGCTTAAAAACCTGTATGATGAAGATGAAAGCAAAACGATCAGGAAATCGCATGAAAATCCTTATATCATATCATTCTATAAGGAATTTCTCGGCGAGCCGAACAGCCACCTCGCCCACGAACTGCTTCATACCCATTATGTCAAAAGAGGGAAATACAACGAACATACAACGGAAACCTTTGTGCTTGATGTTCCAAAACCCGAAAAACGCAGCATAAGAACGGTCAAAGCCGCAGAACCGCAGGAAATGCCCGAAACCGTAAAAGTACGCTCGCGCGAGGAATTGGAATCCGTCACGATACTAAACCTTGAGGCCGAGAACAAAAGACTTAAAAGAGAACTTGAAGACACGCTTGAAACGGTCGACATACTTAAGCGCGTTATCGCGGATTATGTACAGCAGGGCAAATAATCTGAAAATAAACGTAAATGGCTACTGCCTCAAAAAAAGCAATAACCGCGGAAACGCGGTTATTGCTTTTCATTTTATTTTACGGCTTCGTCATAAACTTCAACAAACTTGTAACCGAAACCTCTTACGGTTTCTATATAATTATCGCGAGGTTTTAAAGAATCCCGCAGTGTTTTGATATGGGTGTCGACAGTGCGGTCCGTTCCGTAATAATCATGCCCCCAGATTTCATTCAATATCATTTCGCGTGAAAATGCCTGGTTCGGATGCTTAGCAAGCAGAAGCAGCAGCTGGTATTCTTTCGGGGTCAAAAACACCCTTCTGCCGTCAACATATACCGTATGGGACATCGTATCAATATTGAGCCCGTCAAAAACAAGGTTACGGACCGGTATATCTTCTTTGCCGGCCCTGCGGCGGAGAATAACCTTTATGCGTGCCAGTACCTCTTTCGCCGAAAACGGTTTTGTAATATAGTCTTCCGCACCAAGCTCGAAACCTTTTAATTTTGACTCTTCATCACTTTTCCGGGATAGAAATACGAACGGGATGCCCGACATTTTACGAAGCTGCCGGCTTACGCTTTTTCCGTCCAGTTCGGGAAGCTCGTCTTCCAATAACACCAAATCATAATCATATCTTCTGAAATGCTTGATCGCCGTAATACCGTCCGATACCGGATCCACTTCGTAGCCTTCCTGCGCAAGGACTTTTCTTAAGTCGTCCCTTGTATGTTCGTCACCGTCTGCAACCATAATCCGTATATTCACAGGATGCACCTCACATTTGCCGTATATTTGTCCTGGCTGCGTTAATTCTACCCGATAAGTTTTAACCGGCTCTTTTGCACCGCAAAAACGCAAGCAGGACACTGCAGCCCATACCGCAAAATAATAAGCTTCGAACTGTACCAGAACAATCAAATCGGCCTGTCTGTTCCTTCCAGGGATGAAATTCGGGAACAGGGGCGATTGTTAAATATTTATCATTGCCATAGTTAATACTATTATAAATTTTCAAGGAAGTCAACTAGAATTTGTCTGTTTTTTAACAAAGTTTTAACCTGAAATAATTAATGATACTTAATTTGATTCCTTTTAATGGTAATTTCCCAAAACACAGTTTTTTC
>JAAYXD010000131.1 GCA_012516065.1 Clostridiaceae bacterium | reverse complement strand
GATTACACTACCGCGATTTCCTAAGATATTATACCACTATATTGCATATATTCACAATCCGGTTTTTCGCGTTTTTATATTTATTTAAACCGGATGCAGCGGCCGAGGTAAAATATGTCAATAAAGAATATATTTTACCCCGTTAAATATAATCGGAAAAAATTATGTTTTAATTCACTTCCAGCCATTCACCGGTATAAGCGTTAAAATAAACTTTTTCCCCGGATTCAAGGCTGAGCCTCCAGACAGGTATATCAAAAAGCTCTTCGTCCTGCGGCTGCAAATACCCTATCTCAACAGCCGTGATAACGTTCCTGATTCTGTCTTTATTTGTCAGCAGAGCGATATTCACCGGAACTATGTCGTCGGCCTTGCTTAATTTAATCGTGTCAAATATCCTGATACTGCCTTCGGCTTTTAAAAGTTTCGTGCCTGAGAAATGGAAGACAATTTTGTTGTCGAAAAGGGGAAACCCGCGATATTTTCGTATAAATTCGACGGTAACAGTATCATTGTCCCTTGTTATTTGATCGGGCAGAAAGGAATCGGTCGATATGCCTTTTTTATTTATCCAGGCTGATAATTCCCTGTAAAGTTTCCGTTCATTTTCTACCGAAAAAACCTCTGAACCGGTATCATCGGCGTATATGAATTTTTCCTTGTCCAATGTAAAAGAAAAACCATTATTCCGCCATTCGCCGCGGCGATGATCTTCAGACGGTTCGTAGGTTAAGCCTGTCAATTTTTCTACAGCCTTCTTATACCTGTCCGGCCCGGCTTCTATATAGCTGATCCTTCCAAGCGGTCTCTTGTAGAATGGAATTTTTCCCTGTATCACAATACCCGCATTTTCAAGCGCCTGCCTGGCATCTTTCTGGTATTGGCTGGTAAACTTGAAAACATCTTTTACGCTCATAACATTAATCAATAAAAAAATGTTCAAAAGAATCAGCAGCCCAAGTATGATGTTTTTTGCCCTGAGCCAGTCCATGCTATTATTCCTCTCCCTGCATTCCGATAAAAATCAGCTTGTTCATATTTGTTTCAATCAGCCAAAAGGGTTCGGCCCTCGTTCCGATATCCGAGAACAGATATTCATTTGAAACATCCGAAATAACCCGTTGATTCCGAAGTTCCGGATATTCTCTTATAAACTGTCTTTCATAAAACCGGAAAAAGGACAGGTTATAAATATTGCTGTAATCGTTATTAGCGAAAGTTTTTACATACCATTTCGCATCAAGCACGCGATCCTTTACTGCGTTTATAACTATTGCCGGTTCCACCGTGCCTGTGCGCGTCCTTAATACTTTAACTTTCATATCGTCCACAACATAATCGAATGTAAAAGCATAGTATCTACCCTTATCGCTGATATCGGACAGGATTATTTCGGCTCCTTCTATCAAATCTCTTCTCCGGTATTCGATAAAAGTCAAAGCTTCCTCGAGCGCTTCTTCAACACGGCCTTTTTCCACATTCTCCTTATTCCGGTACTGGTACTCCAGAAGCCCGTTATTGTAATAGCGGTAAACTTTATCCGGATCGGAGAATATAATATTCGATCCGTCTTCACTCCATTTTGAAACCATCGATCCTTTATACTCGTCAAGGAGATAGTCCTGGACCGCGTCTATATTATCTTTTTTCAATACTATTTTGTCAGGCGTGGTTAATAATAAATCCCAAATCTTTCTCTCCTCGTCTGACAGGCATACAAGCAGATCCTGCCGATCAGTTATCGGATTATATGTAATCAGCCTGTTCATAGGAACAACCGATTCATTTTCCACAGCGGTCTCTATTGCTTTAATGTAATCTTCCTTTTTCATGTTTCCCTGTTTGATTGTAACTACGTATTTGTATACATTGCTGCCATCATACACATACAGTGTGTTTTTATCATTGTTTATGTCTTCGGACGGATGAATGGCAATTTTATAAATATTTGAAACGGCTGATAAAGAGGCTGTATCAAGATTCTCCATCCAATAGATTACACCGGACGGGATTTGATATTCGAACTCAACTATTATCGACTTCATCCTGCTGAGATATTCCCAGCTTTGCTCGTAATCTTTATCCAGGATACTGGGCTTTGACTGGATTATCTGGCTTAAGTAACTATCTTTAAAATCATTCCATATTGAACGGTAAAGATTGCTCTTTGAATCAAGCTTCCAGTACAAGTCTCCCTTGCCGCTTGAAATCAATATCGCCTTCGGGCGGTAATAGTTTTCTTTTACTTCGTCAATATCTACAAAATCATTGCCTCTTGCGTTGTGCGAGAATGAAAAAAGAACTCCCGGATTTTTTTCACTCCAAAGAATTCCCATTTGAAAAAAGCAGAGTAAAAACAAAAAAATCATAAGTATCGATTTTTTTAGCTCTGCATTGGATAATCGCATGTTTTTACTCCGATTCATTTATTTTATTAAACAGATACTCTAATGACTGCTGCATGTTTAAAAGCGATTTTTTTACTTTTTCCCATGGCTTGGACGGCGCTATAATAACGTGCTCCATATCGGTAATCTGAAGGTTAACATTAAGCTCCAGGTTTTTGTAGTTGTTTTTTGGGAAAACAATAAACCGTATATGGTTCGGGTTATCTTTCCCTATGTTCGGACAGCTTACTTTCGTAAGGAACCACGCATAGCCCTCCACCGGGTCCGTAAGAAGCTCGAACTTGTTATCCTTTTTTATGAATATCATTAATATCAATGATTCATCATAATCAAGGTCGGCTTCGTTGGAAACAAGAGCGGAAATCACATAATCCCCGACGTTTTTGCTTTTCCCGTCATGCTCTATGTTTATTATGCTTATAAATTCAATATCAGACTGAACCTCTTCATCGAAAAACAGAGAACCATATTTTTCGAGCACAGCTTCAGCAGAGTATGATTCATCAGCAGCGTTTTCCGTACCCGATGCGGCAGCTTCATACTCAGGGATGTTTACGGTGAAGTTGTTCAGCGCATTACCGTCTGCTTCCAAAGGGATTTCAATATTGGTATTATTATTTATAACGGCATTGTTGTCTTCATCCGCCATTGAAACAACCGAACCGGCAATTATCAATATAAACAGCAGAGCAGCAAATATAAGTTTTCTTGCCATATATGCCCTCCAGGTGCAATAAATACACACGAAGTTACAAAAATATTCCTACTATAATTATACACCGAGTATTGTTACAATTCCATTACTGCGTTTTTAAAATGCAGTTACCTAAGCCCAAATAAAGCATATTTTTTGACTTATACGCTCAAATCCTGCTGTTTGCATATTTTCACGCGCTTTTATTATCATTTACCGGCAGGAAAACTGTAATTTCCGTACCCTCATGCAGTTTACTCTTTGCCTGTATCGTGCCGCCGTGCGATTCGGCAATTTCCTTGGCTATCGACAGACCCAGGCCTGTGCCGCCAAGCTGCCTTGATCTTGCTTTATCTACACGGTAGAACCTTTCAAATATTCTTTCCAAATCCTTCTCCGGTATTCCAATTCCCGTATCAATTACTTTTATACACACACCATTTTCCTGCGGCGAAATATTTACTGTTATTATACCATGTTCCGGCGTATATTTTATCGCGTTTCCTATAACATTCAAAAACAATTGCTCGAGCCGATCCCTGTCCCCGTATATATCAGGAACATTTTCATCACTGAATACATCCAGTTTCTGTTCTTTCTCACGCACTGACAGCTTCAGCTGCTCAACAACCGCATATATCAGTTCTGTCGGCGATAACCGCTGCAGGTTCAGTTTTATTCCGCTGTCATGTTTCGACAGGAGAAGCAAATCTTTAACAATACGGTCCATACGGTTTGATTCGGAATAAATGACGCGCACAAAATTCCTTGCCGTGTCAATATCTTCAATCGCCCCGTCCAGCAGTGTTTCGGAATAGCTTTTTATTGAAGTAAGCGGCGTTTTCAATTCATGCGAAACATTCGCGACAAATTCCTTTCTCATGTTATTAAGCTTGTGTTCTTTAGTATTATCCTGCAGGACCATAATAATACCATCAATATTGTTTTCCTTGTCCGTAAATGACGCGAATTGTATTTTTAAAAACATGTCCTTTATCTGAACATTGCATGAAATATCGGTGAGCTTTTCGCTGCTCAGCAGTTCATCGAGCGTATAGGGAATATTAAGCTCTTTCGTAATATCGGTAAAGGTCTGATCCGGTCTCTCCGATTCCAAAAAAGCGGCGGCGGCTGTATTTATGTGGATAATAAATCCGCTGCGGTTGAAGGCTATGATTCCGTCGGTCATATAATTCAATATCATTTCAAATTTATTTTTTTCATTTGATATTTCATTGAGCATGCTTTTTAGCTGGCTTGCCATATAATTAAAAGTTCCGGTCAGTTTTCCGATTTCGTCATTGGATTTCACTTCGAGAACCTGATCAAAATCTCCGGAAGTTATACTTTCGGCTTTTTTCGTAATATCGGTTATAGGTTTCGTGATGGTCTGGGAAAGCAAAAAGCCTATTATTACTGCTACCGCTACGGCCAATATCATCCCGATAAGAATTACGTTATTGAATTCTTTAATAATGGCTATCGCCTGTGAACGGTTATACTTGAAAAACAGGATATAATCGCCGTCAAGCAATGGCTGCCTTTTCACATAATCGTAAAAATCACCGCTTTTCGACTTCGTAACTGTCTTTCTTTCGCCAACGGCACTGCCGTTAACGACGGACATAAGGTTCTCCGACTTTAGTATTTCGTTCCTGAATTCAACTTTGTCCCTTTCATATAACGCGTCTGAAGAATATATGATATCCAATGTGTCTGCATAAATGATTGTATAGCTTTTTACTTCGCTTACAAGCTGGCTCAGTATTACCGGATCGTCTTCAAGCCTGGAAATAAGCTCTTCCACGGACATATTGCTGTTTATGTTCAAAGTGGCGTAATTACGAGAAATTGTGCCTTTAAAATCATTATAAAAAATGTCTTCCACTTTATATGTCAGGAAAACCCATATCACAGACATTAATATGAATGTTATCGTTGCAATAATTATTATAAGCCGCCATTGCAAACTTCTTAAAAACATTCTATCCCTCAGTGTTCCAAAATTCCGCCGTTTTACCGGGACGGACCGACAACAGGGTTTTTTGCCAAAACAACGGAAGAACCTGCGTCTTCCGTCATATTACAAAGCCGGGTTGAAATAATAACCGACACCGCGCTTGGTTAATATATATTCAGGTTTACTCGGCATTCTCTCGAGTTTTTCCCTGAGTCTTCTTACCGTAACATCTACCGTGCGCACATCGCCGTAGTATTCATATCCCCAGACCTTTTCGAGCAGGCTTTCCCTTGAAAAAATCTGCCCCTTTTGAGCGGCGAGGAACTTCACGAGTTCGAATTCCCTGAGCGTCAATTCAATGATTTCATCACCGCGTTTTATTTCATAGCGGTTAATATCAATCGTCAGATCGCCGCATCTCAATATCTCTCCCTGAGTTTTCTGCACATCTTCCGTCATCCTGCGCAGATTGGCTTTTACCCTTGCCATAAGCTCACGCGGACTGAACGGTTTTGTAATATAATCATCCGCTCCGAGCTCGAGTCCTAGAACCTTGTCTACTTCTTCCTCCCTTGCTGTCAGCATTATTATCGGCGTATTCATTGTCTGCCTTATTTTTTTGCATACCGTGAATCCGTCATATTCAGGCAGCATTATATCAAGCAGGATCAGGTCGGGATTTTCTCTTTCAACCATTTCCAGAGCCTGTTTTCCATCATATGCTTCAATGGTTTCAAAACCTTCTTTATTCAAATTAAACTTAAGGATATCCACGATGTTTTTTTCATCATCAACAATAAGAATTTTTCTTTTCATCGAATTCACCTTCTTTTTATTATTTTTAACCACGGATGCAATTCATTATTGACAGCACGATAGTTATAT
>JAAYXD010000130.1 GCA_012516065.1 Clostridiaceae bacterium | reverse complement strand
GTATAAGCAAACCGGTAGTTTGCATATAAACGCTTATTGAAATAAATTTATCAAAAAACAACACTGCTAATTATTTCTTGAATCATATACAATTTATTCCTGGTATAGTATAATTAAGGCATCCATAAACTAGGTTGGGGTGGTATTATGTTAATTTTATTCTTAATACTTATCATGATAACCTGGTTTTTTATGGAGCTTGCAAAACGTATTTATCATATAATTTACCTGGTCAGGATCAGCCTGCTTTTCGATACCATCAACAGCAAAGAAGACCTTTTGTTTCTCAGGAACAAAGATTTCGAATATGTTGTAGCCGAAATTTTCAAAAGAATGGGATACCGCGTCCGCATGTCTGATCATTTCGGCGAGGGCGGAACAGGTATAATTCTTAACGATATATTATACGTACAGGCGCGAAAAGAGCGCTATCAGCACCTTATGGAAATAGAACAGGCGAAAAAACTCGCAAAGCATATGCGCGAAAACGGGATCTACAGGGGTATGTTAATTACCCTTGGAGATTTCAAGAACAACACGAGAAATTTCTGCCATCTTAACGTAATAAAATGCATCAACGGCAATCAGCTTCTTCAAATGTGCAAGGACACGCAGGGTTTGGGCACGCTGCCGTTGTTTGAACGGTTCTGAAGCGCTGTCATGCTAAACTTTTCATATTTTTTGTTTTTGTGTTGACAGCCGATTTTTTACAGGAACGGGACTTCGCTGCGTACTATGTCAATAACGGAGTTCTCGGCACTGAACACTGGTTTAATCCGCAGCCTGTAATGCATTGTTGAGTCCGAAAGCCTGTATTTTTCAAGCAGTTCCGGCCCGCAGCTCGCCGAACCCACACCGCTCATTTTGTAATCCACGTGCACTATCGTCTCCTTTCTCGGTTTCATTTCATAGTTGTGCCGTGCGTTTGTAAGATCTTCCGGTGTAAAATGGGAAGCGTTGAATGAAAAATCATCGATGCCGATAAAAAGCAGTCCCATTCCATACTGGTTCGAAACAAGCGCCCATTCGGTCGAATAATGGCTGCCGTTTTCCTGCGGCATTATGTAATCTTCGTGCATTTGCGATACTTTGGCCGAGAACCTTGATTTATACGTACTCCGCCTTTTATCGATATAGCTCTCATGAGGGCCGAAACCGAAATATTCGACGAACTCGTATCCGGGCGGCATTACAAAACGCAGGCCGAATCTTGGAAGGTACGGAACTCCTTCCCTGACATCGGCATAAGTTTCAAACAGGATATCTCCGCTTCCGAATACAAGCCATCTCAATTTCCCTTTTATTACGGGCATTTTTGAGAAGCCGCCCAATGAATAACTGCCCGAGATTGAAACACATCTGTCGCTTACTGTTTCATAATTGACCGAATAAATATGCGGAATAATCCTGTTGTAACCTTCGGCCTCCCATTTTTCCCTGATATACCGGTCGTTGTCCGTCGGGGCTCTCCAGACAGCGAACCCTGGCTGTTCACTGATAAGCTTTACCCCGTTATGTTCTATTGAACTGAACATTCCCGTCGCCGTATCTATCACATATTTAAAGTTTGTACCGTTAATGACCAGCGAATGACCGGATTTGGAGGCATCCAAACGTTCCATCCGCGATACTTCGATCTTTTTCTTCACGCGACCACCTGCAGGAATTTCAAACTGGAACCGTGCGAGCATATGTCCCCTGTCCGCCCATGCCGTTTCCTTTTTCAGCGTATACCATACAATAAGAAAACACCTGCCGGGCATTGTGCTGCAGTCAGGCAGCGGTAAAGTGACAGTGCATGATTCATGCGGTTTAAGATTTATATCGCATACAACTCCACCGTCGATAAATTTCCCGTCGCATTCAATTTTCCAGTTTAAAATAATATTTGAAAAGTCGCAGAAATCATACAGGTTTTTAACCCTGATTCTTCCGGCTTTCAAATCGTCGGCTTCCGTTTTAACGGGCGCGATTACCTGTTTCAGTTCGAACAGCCCTGTATGCGGCCTTCTGTCGGGATATACAAGCCCGTCTATGCAGAAATTGCCGTCATTCGGTTCGTCTCCGAAATCCCCGCCGTAGGCATAATACTCCGTTCCGTCCTGCGTGCGGGTTTTTATCCCGTGATCCTTCCATTCCCAGACAAAAGCCCCGGAAAGCCGTTTGTTTTCATATATCAGATCCCAGTAATCCTTTAAGTCGCCCGGGCCGTTCCCCATCGCATGACTGTATTCGCATAATACCACCGGCCTTTTTTCACCGGGTATCGAAAGTATTCTGTCGGTAATGTCACGGAGAGAAGGATACATGAAACTTATCACATCAAGGCATTTTGTTTCATGCCAGCGGGTCGGATCAACACCGGAGGCGCCTTCATAGTGTATGAGGCGGCTGTTGTCCCTGCTTTTTGCCCATTCGGCCATTTTTATGTGATTTATTCCGTATCCCGATTCATTTCCGAGGGACCACATAACAATACAAGGATGGTTTTTGTCCCGTTCGACCATAAGCTTCATCCTGTCAACAAATGCTTTTTCATACCGCGGATCAGACGCAAGCATATCGATTTGCCCCGTATTGCATAACCCGTGACATTCGAGATCGGCCTCGTCGATAACGTAGAATCCCATTTCATCGCAGTATTCGAGTAACCTTGGATCATTCGGATAATGAGATGTGCGTATAGCGTTTATATTATGCCGTTTCATAAGCACAAGATCGCGCTTAATTTCCTGTACCGGCACAACATGCCCGAGTTCCGGGTGGAAATCATGCCTGTTTACTCCCTTAAACTTGACCGGACGGCCGTTTACCAGGATTACCGAATCTTTTACTTCTATTTTCCGAAGGCCGGTCTTTATATGAATTACTTCCTCGCCGGAATACAGGCACAGAGTGTACAGGTACGGAGTTTCGGCTGTCCACAGCAGCGGTTTTGAAACGTCAAACCTGACTGCCCCTGCGCATTTTATAGCTGTTTCTTCAACGCATATGGTATTGCCGTGCGGGTCTTTAAGAACCGCCTTCAGGCCAAGCGCTTCGGAACCGGCTGTTTCCAGTTCACAGCTTACGATCGCGCGGTCAAAGCCGTTATCAAACTGAGTTTTGACAAATATATCGGATATGTGTACCTGATCCCTTTCCAATATGTAAACATCGCGGAATATCCCTGAAAGCCTCCACATATCCTGATCTTCCAGGTAGCTCCCGTCACACCATTTCAGAACCATAACCGCAACGGTGTTTATTCCGTGCTTAACCGACTGCGTTATGTCAAACTCCGAAGTCATATGGCTTACCTGGCTGTATCCCGTATATTTGCCGTTTACCCAAAGAAAAAAGCACGAATTAACCCCTTCGAAATTAATATAGTATTTCTTGCCTTCGACCGGATAAATGACAATGTTTTTTATGTATATCCCCGCGGGGTTTTCATTGGGAACATACGGAGGATCGCACGGGTACGGATAGTTTACATTCGTGTAATTAGGCTTTTCATAACCGTTCATCTGCCAGTTAGACGGAACGATAATATCGTCCCAGTCATCGGTGCAAAACCCTTCCTTGTAAAATTCGCAGTTCACGTCTTTTACCTGTTCGAAATACCTGAATTTCCACATTCCGTTCAGGCTTTTGAAAAATTTCGAGTCGCCGCGAAATCCTTTTTCGGCTTTTTCTTCCGTGTCATACGGTATGAAATAAGCTCTCGGTTTTTCGCAGTTTTCATGAAGCATATCCGGATTTTCGTAATAATTCTTAATAAACTCCATACAAGTTCCCTCTCCCGAAAGTATTATATCATCACTTATCCTACAGGATTTTCAATAATCTGCAGGTAACGGTCGTACGCGTCTTCCCAAATCCCGGTATCTTCAGGCAGGTATTCTTCGGTTGGGAACGAACGCTTTACCACATCTCTTGCCTGATTGACATCCGATATTTCTTTCAGTGCGATCAACTGGGCCAGCACATTCCCGACCGCGGTCGCTTCCACGGGACCTGCAGTAACTTTACGGTTCAGCACATTTGCCGTATAACGATTGAGAATCCTGTTTTTGCACCCGCCTCCGACTATATGCAGCACGGGAATGCTTTTCCCTGTTATCTTTTCCAGTCCATCGACGGAGCTTTTGTATTTCATCGCCAGGCTTTCCATAACAACCCTTATTATGCCGCCGATATCTTCCGGAGCTTTCTGCGCTGTCCGCTTACAGTACGAAATAACTTTTTCGGGCATATTTCCGGGGCTGTAAAAAGAATCATCGTCCACATCAATAAAAGCCTGGAACGGTTTCGCGACCTCGGCCATCGCATTCATTTCGTCGTAACTCAGCGTTAAGCCTTCCTTCTTCCACGCCCTGCGGCATTCCTCGTAAATCCATAAGCCCATTATATTTTTCAGCAGGCATACGGTCCTGTTAATCCCGCCTTCATTTGTATAATTAAGGCTCATCGTAATATCATTAATTAGCGGTTTTTCGCATTCAACCCCGAGCAGCGACCATGTACCGCTGCTTAAGTATGCGTCATTGCTGTTCTCAAAAGGCACCGAAATAATCGCCGAAGCGGTATCATGGCTGGCTACGTATATCACGGGAATTGCGGGCACTCCAAGTTCTTCCCGGACGTGGCTCTGCAAATTTCCCGCATGCGTGCAGGTATCAACGATATCCGGCAGTATTTGAACAGGTATGCCCAATTTATTAAGCAAATCATAAGCCCATGTTCCTCTGCCTGCAAGAACCATTTGCGAAGTGGAAGCAATAGTGAATTCACAGGCTTTGTTCCCGGTCAGGAAAAAAGTAAACAAATCCGGCATAAACAGCAGTGTTTCCGCTTTTTCAAGATAGCTGCACTTGTTTTTCACCATTGAGAACAGTTGATATAGCGTGTTGAAAATTTGAAATGAAATTCCCGTATCATGGTATATATCCGAACGGCTTACAATCTTAAGCACCTCATCGATCATTCCTTCGGTGCCTGAGTCGCGGTAGTGAAACGGATTGCCAAGCAGTACGTCATTCGCGTCCAGAAGCCCGAAATCTACGCCCCATGTGTCAATACCGATGCCGGAAATATTTCCGTTCGTTTCGAAGTTGGCCTTTGCAATACCCTGCTTCATTTCATGATACAACCTGAGGACATCCCAATGAAGACTTTTTCCTATCTGTACCGGGTCGTTTGAAAACCTGTGCACTTCCTTCAGCGAAAGCCTGCTCCCGTCAAAACTTCCTATTACACCCCTTCCGCTGCCGGCTCCATAATCAAACGCCAGGACATGCTTCATACGAATTACCTCCCCTCAAAATGTAACATGAATAACAGCAAATGCGCTTCCGCTTAAATATCTCTCTGAACTATTATTTTTTAGTATAGCTTACTTTACTGTTCGGCCGTTATTTTTTCAACTGTCATAAGCACCATTTTTACCTATATTTTTATAATAACTTATTCTGTCGTTTAAATCCATAAATATCGCATCGGAAGCCGGTGAAAACATTGCCTTGCCGGGATCCGACGAAGCCGCTTTCTCATGTCCGATTAACGCCCATGCGGCGTCTTTCAGATTTTCGAACATTTCATCTTTTAAAGCGCTGCATATGAATTTCTGCCTCGGCGTGTTTATGTCCTCGCCGCTTATCTGGAACAGACCGTACCGGTCGCAGTATTCCTTAATCCGAAGAAGCTGTTCTTTCGTATTTCTTGAAGGCGCGTATGTTACGGCCTTAAAGCCAAGACGTGTGATTTCTTCAAACAGCAAATCGAGATAATCATCTTCAAATTTTTGTTTTTTCTTGTCCCCCGTGACGGAAACATCGACATCGCCCAGATACGCATACGCGGCTATTGAACCGGTTTCCTGGCACAGCCCTATGAATTCGATAACATGCGGGCATTCTTTATCGGCAGGTACATAAAACCTTTCAACAAAATCGCTTTTCAAAACGCCGAGCAAATCATAATCGTAATAAGGATTCCGTTCATCTGAAAGAAGCTGTTCAAGGCCGGGTATAATTTGAATTCGAAGTCTGTCTTTAAGAAAGCCGACAAGGTTTTTGCCCTTGCCGAAACGCGATATGAGCTTTTTAGAAAGAGCGTAAAGGATATGCCTTTCGGTGACGGAACCGCCGTCGTGGAACATTGATACGGGCAGCACATCCTTTTCGTAATCAAGTTTAATGCCGTAATTCCCGACAAGGGCGTTTATGTTTTCCACCATCAGTTCGTTTCTCCTGCCGCGCTCATGCTGGTACGGTTTAATAAAACGGCTTGTTTTCTCCAACTGCCCGTGCGGTATTCCATGCATCGCGACATATGCTATCCCGGCCTGATCCGGGTTGTTAATCCTTTTGGCTTCAAGCCGCGTTCCCGACATATCAACCCTTACTTCCATGCCGACAGTGGTCGCTATATTAACAATACTGCCCGCTTCAATAAATTCATTAACCCCGCCGACGGAATCATGATCCATTATTCCCGCGGTTGAAAGACCCGAAATAAAAGCCATCCACACCGCTTTCGACGGTGAATACGGAGAAAACGAATATGTCGTATGTATGTGGTTGTTCACATATTCATAATCAACGGGCTGTTTTTTTATATTCCCGTCCGTGTACAACCGGTAAAGTTTTTTTACGGCCGAAAGCCGCGTACTTTTGTCATAGTCGTTTAACTGTTCAATTAATTCGTTTAATTCGTTCATCTTTCCTCCTGCTGTTTTATCGCACATTCCGGCGAAAATCGCAAGGTTATCTCATCTCCTGCCCGCCCGTGACATTAATGGCCTGTCCGGTCATATATGCGGATTGATCCGACGCGAGGAACACCATCACATTGGCTACGTCATCGTATGTACATCCGCGCTTAAGAGGAACCTGGCTTAGATATTTCTCGCGAACCTGTTCTTCGGTTAATCCCTGGTTTTTCGCGTACTGCTTATACAGGCTGTTCACCCACAAAGGCGAATCCAACAGATTGCCCGGGCAGATCGCGTTCACGCGGACCCCGTATTCGGCCATTTCAAGCGCGAGGCTCTGCGTAAACCCGATTCCGGCGAACTTGCTTGCCGCGTATGCGGAATTTTTATAAGATCCCTTTTTTCCGGATTTGCTGTTTATCTGGATGATAACCCCGCTCCTGTTTTTTGCCATTATCCTCGCCGCAGCCCTCGCGCACAGAAAGTAGCCGGTGATATTTACATCCATCATCCTTTTCCATTCATCAAGAGGGTATTCGATAACAGGTTTCGATATAAGGATTGCGGCGTTCGCGACAAGTATATCGACAGTGCCGTATGTCCTTACGGTCTTATCGAACAACGCTTCAACCTGCTCTTCATTTGTTACGTCAACTTCAAAGGGTATGCAGCCCGGCATCGAGTCGGCAACTTCCACCGCTTTTTCATAATTTATATCCGCGATAACCACGCTGCAGCCTTCCCTGTAAAGACGCCTTGCCAAAGCTTCCCCAAGCCCCTGGGCCGCCCCCGTGACAACTGCCGTTTTACCTTCAAGCAATCTGCAGGTCATATCAATTCCCCTTTCAAAACCTTTAAACCCCGAGTTTATTCAGTCTTATCATTTCATTGTTCGTAAAGTTGTGTTTTGCGACATGCCCGTTAAGCAGCAGGATCTTTTGGTGTATTGCGTCAATTATCCATTCCGGCTGCGGGAAAAAGAAATCTTCAAGCTCATGCGCGGGTGTAATCCAGTTTCTTGAACCTACCACTACCGGAGGCGCGTCAAGATAATCAAACGCCATTTCGGTAATTGTCTGCGCCATGTTCTTAACAAACGAACCTCTTTCGCACGCGTCGCTTACCAGCAGTATCCGCCCTGTTTTCTTTACCGATTCTATTACCTTCTCATAATTAAAAGGAACAAGGCTTCTCGCGTCAATGATTTCCGCCGACAGCCCATACTTTTCGTCAAGTATTTTTGCCGCTTCAACCGCCCTGTACAATGCGGCGCCGATTGTAACAATCGTAATATCGCTGCCTTCCTTTTTTATATCGGGCTCGCCTATCGGTATTTCGTAGTACCCTTCGGGGACTCCTCCTTCGTGGAACAGTTCCCCTATATCATATATCCTCTGGCTTTCAAAAAATACAACGGGATCGGTACCCATCAGCGCACTGTTCATTAGTCCTTTCGCGTCGTACGGCGTCGCCGGAAAAACACATTTTAAGCCGGGTATATGCGCTATAATTGAAGTCCAGTCCTGCGAATGCTGCGCGCCGTATTTAGAACCGACGGAGATGCGCACCACAACGGGCATTTTCAATTGCCCCGCGCTCATCGCCTGCCATTTTGACAACTGGTTAAATACTTCATCCCCCGCGCGGCCGAGAAAATCGCTGTACATTAATTCCACAACTACACGGCCCCCGCAAAGGCCGTATCCTACCGCCGAACCGACGATTGCCCCTTCCGAGATAGGAGTATTGAAAAGCCTGTGATAAGGAAGCGATTCGGTTAAACCGCGGTATACGGCAAACGCGCCTCCCCAGTCGCGGTTTTCTTCACCGTAAGCAATCATTGTCGGATCGGTGTAGAATTTATCAATCATCGCTTCGAATATCGCGTCTCGTAACTGGAACACCCTGTTTTTCGGCACAACGTTTCCGCTGCTGTCGTAACCGAAACGTTCCTTTTTCCTGATCCTTATCCACTGCGGGTTTTCTTCTTTTGGTATAAGCACGTCGACTTCCCTGTCCTCCATTTTCTCCTGCCTGCCGTTTGAAAACATAAGGTTTCCGATTGCATCCGGATTTTTATACAGGTCCATTCTCGGAGATACGGAATCATCGGTCGCAAGCCTGGCTGTTTTAAGTATCAGATCACGCGTTTCGGAAAGTATCCGCTCAAACGTATCATCTGTCCCGATACCCGCGTCAATAAGCTGTTTTCTGTATGTAATAAGCGGATCGACTGCCATCCACGCGTCAATTTCTTCCTTCGTCCTGTAGCTTGACGCGTCGGACGGAGAATGACCGGAATAGCGGTATGTAACCGTATCAAGCAGTACCGGGCCTTCTTTTTCCTCAAGGATTTTTTTCTTCCTCCTGATTGCGTCAATAACAGCGAGAGGGTTAAACCCGTCTATCCTTTCGGCGTGCATCTGCTCGGGATTGACGCCTGCGCCCACACGCGCAAGCATGTCATAACCCATCGTTTCGCCGCATGTTTGGCCTCCCATTCCGTAGTGATTGTTGAAGAAATTGAATATAAGAGGCAGCCCGCCTTTGTATTCACCTTCCCACAGCTTTTTATACTGATCCATCGTCGCGACGCAGATAGCTTCCCATACAGGGCCGCATCCCATTGCGCCGTCCCCTATGTTCGCGATGACAATCCCCTTTTTCCCGTTCACTTTTTTATACAGCGCAGCGCCTACGGCAATATCCGCCGAACCGCCGACAATCGCATTGTTCGGATATATACCGAAAGGCGTGAAAAAGGCATGCATTGACCCTCCAAGGCCGGCCTGGAATCCCGTTTCGCGCGCGAATATTTCGGCAAGCGCGCCGTAAAGCAGGAAATCCACGGCAAGTTCCTTAACGCTGCCGCCTTCTTTTCTTCTTTCCTCGACTACCTTAAGAATCCTGCCGTTTCTGAAATCTTTCATAATTTTATAAAGATCATCCTCAGGTATTTTTTCAATAGCGGAAAGTCCCTTTGCCAGTATTTCGCCGTGGCTCCTGTGAGAGCCGAAAATATAGTCGTTTTCATCGAGCAGATACGCCTGTCCCACAGCCGCGGCTTCCTGTCCTATCGACAGGTGCGCCGGCCCCGGATGGTTGTATTTGACGCCGTTATATTCGCCAGTTGTTTTTATAAAATTAAGCATTGTTTCAAATTCGCGTATAATTGACATATCCCGGAAGATCCTTATAAAATCCCGGTTCGAGTAATTCTTTTTTTCTTCTTCAATTGTCTTGTCATACACGTTTACCGGGATATCCCGAAATGTGATCTTCCCTTTTTGTCTCACTTTTGCAGGGTCGATAAACTGGCTCTTGGGCATAGTCTCCCCTCCGTTTTATTTTATTGTTCGATGCCGTTGCTACTGATAGCACCCGAACCGCGTAACAACCGGAACGCGACAGCAATGCCTCGACCCGTGAAACCACCCGCTGGGTTATTGCGTTATTTCGCGGGGCCTGTCTCGGGTGTTTCGTTTCCTTGTGCGGCAAAGCACATACCAATAACACGCTTCGCTTCTGTACTGTTTTCACACAGCGGTCTCCATATCATGGGCCGCTCATTATCCCGCTCCACAGTTACCGGTACGCAGCAGGGCGCTGCAGCATGCCGCCCGTCGTCACCGAAAGCACCCGAACCACCCGCTTGGGCTTTAGCATCAACCACAAGCTGCTATTTTTCCACGGGGCCTGCTTCGGGTGTTTCGTTTCCTTGCGCGCAAGGCACGTGATGGGTTCATGCCTCAAACATTGCTTCCCTTATTACCTCGCCAACCGTAGGATGAGGGAATACAATCTCACGGATGTCGTTAACCCTCATTTCGGTTTCCATCATCACGGCCGCCCCGTATATAATCTCTGAAGCATAGCTTCCTATAATGTGCAGGCCGCGTATTGTACGGTACTGTTTGTCTATCAGAATTTTCACGATTCCGTCGCCGCGCTCGGTTTCGGCCACATACCTTCCGCTGTACGACAGGGGAAGCTTAATTATCTCAACATCAAGCCCTTTTTCTTGAGCGCTCTCGGTCGTTTCACCTACGGAAGCCACTTCCGGGTTTGTATATATCACCGACGGAACGGCGAAATACCTCATGCGATCACGTTTCCCAAGGATATTATTAACCGCGGCCTCGGCTTCGCGGTACGCGGTATGGGCAAGCATAGAAATCCCGTTCACATCGCCCGCCGCATAAACTTCCGGTATATTTGTCCGAAGAAATTCATCGGTTATTATCCTTCCGCCGTCGGTTTCGACGCCGATTGTTTCAAGCCCGAGTCCTTTGGTATCGGGTTTTCTTCCGATACTCACAAGAATTTTGTCACCCGAAACGCTCTGTATACCTTCCGGTGACTCAAATATAACCTCATTGCCTTTTATTTCGATAACTTTCGCGGAAAGATGGAAGTCGATCCCTTTCTTCCTGAAGTTGTTTAATAGAATGCCCGAGATTTCCCTGTCCGTAGGACCGGCGATATGATCGAGCATTTCAACTACGGTAACGCGGCTGCCTGCCGAGTTGAAATAAGAGGCCATTTCGAGCCCAATAACTCCTCCGCCGATAATCACAAGCCTTTCGGGTATTGTTTCAATATCGAATATCTCGCGGTTTGTAACGGCAATTCCTTTTTTATAACTATCTTCAAGACCCGGTACGGTCGGCATTGCAGGGACAGAGCCCGCAGCTATCAGCAGCCTTTTTCCCGTATATTCCGTATCGTTCACCTTAACACGGAACCCGTCATCCGCCCGGCCTGATATAACCGCTTCTCCGTTAACCACCGTTACATTGTTTTTTTTCATTTTCATTTCAAGGCCTGCAACAAGCTTTTTAACCACGCGGTTTTTTCTTCTAACCACAGCCGCATGGTCAAGTTTTACTCCTTCGGCAATAACACCGTATGCAGATCCGTTCTTTGCGTAATCCGCTATCTTAGCGGAGTGTAAAAACGTCTTTGACGGAATGCAGCCTTCATTCAGGCATACTCCGCCGAGAGCGCGCTTTTCGGCCAATAAAACCGACAGCCCGGCTCTGCCCGCACGTTCCGCCGCAGTATATCCTCCCGGCCCGCCTCCGATAACAATCAAATCATACGTCATTAATATCAACTCCTGTCAAATGCCAAACGCATTGTAAAATTTTCAAGGTATTCTTTCAAATCCTTTAAAAATCTTGCGGCCGGAACACCGTCAACAGCCCTGTGGTCAAATGTCAGCGAAAGGTTTATTGAGCTGTAAGGCTCGATAACGCCGTTGTTTTCGCGTATTTTTGTCTCTATCGTATTAACGCCTAGGATTGCTGTCTGAGGAGGATTGATCACGGGCGTAAAGGACTCTATTCCCAATGCTCCAAGATTAGTTATTGTAAATGTGCCTCCTTTTAGCTTATCCGGGTTTATCGTGCCCTTCCTGCATTCTTCCGCCAATTCTTTCGTTTCAGCAGATATCTTGTTAAGCGATTTGCTGTCGCAGTTGAACAAAGTGGGCACCATGAGCCCGCGATCGGTATCAACCGCGACGCCCATATGAACGCATGAAAACCTGCGTATTGCATCTCCGAGAAAATGCGCGTTCAGATCCTTATGCGACAAAAGCACACGGCTTGCCGCGTATATTATGATATCGTTCAGCGTTATATTCGGAAGACCCGTCTTGTCTCCGCCTGCCTTTAACTTCCTTCGCAGGTTTATTATATCCGTCGCATCGAATGAAGTATTCAGCGTCAATTGCGCCATTGCCGAAAGCGATTCATGCATTGTCCGGCCAATCACTTTTCTTATATTAGTCAGCTTTATGTCTTCATATTCTGTTTTTTCAGCACCGGATATACCGGCATTGACGCGGGAGGATTCCGGTTTCGCGCCTATATCCCACGTGGCAATCCTTCCTCCCAATCCCGTTCCTTCAACGGATTCATCGTTAATGCTTCCGTCTTTCGCAGCATGCGTCATAAGACGGTTTTCTTCCCTCAGCTTCCGGATATCCCTTTCAATAATTCTTCCGCCCGGGCCTGTGGGCACGGCAAAACGGATATCAACGCCTGTTTTTTCGGCGAGGTTTTTTGCCCTGGGCGAAATAAAAACGGCATCCGAAACCTTCCCGGCCGTGACAGCTTTCCGTTCAATGCTTTCAGGCTGACTTGCCTCCTGCGGTTCCGGCCCGGTTCCTCCCGGGATAAACGCGGAAATGTCTTCGCCTTCTTCTCCAATCACGCAGACATTCGTTAAAACGGGAACATCATCCCCTTCGTTGAAAAATATTTCAAGGATGGTGCCTTCCACGGCGGATTCTTCTTCAAACGCAGCCTTATCGGTTTCATAAGAAAACAGCCGGTCGCCTTTCTTAACTTTGTCACCCTTTTTTACAAACCATTCGGATATTATGCAGCTTTCCACCGATTGGCCCTGTTTGGGCATTTTAACAGGTATAGCCACCGAAATTCCCCTCTTTCAATAAACGGATTATTTATTATGAAATATTCATGCAAAAAAATCAGTGGAAACTCCCGGCACCCGCTTATAATACAATTGGTTTCGCATTCTCAAGAAGATATTTTTCAGCTTCATAGCACCACAGGCCGTTATTCGCCTCTACTATCTCGGCAAGGCGCAAAAACAAAGTATTCCGGTCGGCTTTTTCCGCCAATTCGTCAATAGCTGTCAACTCCATTGAGATATTATTGTAGATAAGTTTTTTTCCGCCCGGTATTTCGGGCAATTTCATAACCGTTTCAATCACACAGTCCAAACCGCCGATATGAGTTATCATTGAAGCCGGGTTTATTTTGCCGTCAGCCATCATTTCCAGCGCTTCAGCCATATCATCGGTATTGCCGCCGCTCGTGCCCAAGATATGTGTTGCATTATAGTGAACATTATAGAAATTTACCCCGGCGGTAAACGAATGATCGACAGGACCGGCAAAAAAGTTCAGGCAGCCGTCTTTCCGAAGTATCCTGCCTCCCTGTTCCAAAACACTTTTTACGGGAGCGAATACAAACACATCGTCATAGCCTTCGCCGCCCGTAATGTTCAGCAGTGCGCCGACAGGATCTTCAACATCGGATGTGTCGAGGTAAACAAGATCAATCCCGTTCTTTTTCGCTTCTTCGGCTGTGTAAAGCCGGGATGCCCTGTTAAGCCGCGCTTTATCTATGTCTGTTACAACCAGCCGGGAAGGCTTTCTGTCGGTATGTATCGCATAATCGATCGCGCCGAGCCCCATTGGTCCGGCACCCGCGAGAATAGCCATGTTGCCGCCGGGTTTTATGCCCATTTCATGGACATATTTACCCGCCTCAGTATGATAAACGGCATGAAATGCTCCTATAATGCATGACATGGGTTCGGCAAGCGAGCCGTAAAAATACGCATCGCCTTTATACTCCAAAAGGCATCCGTTCTCTATAATTTCCCTGGGTATGATGACATATGTGGCGCTGCCGCCGATATACCTGAAAGAATACCCGGGAGCGGCATTCGGATTGTCCTTAAGGTTCAAAGCCGGCTGCACCGTAAATTTCATTCCCGTATCGTATTTATCCCGCAGTGCTGATCCGACCTCAACAATTTCGCCGCAGAATTCATGCCCGACTATAACCGGATTTTTATCCACATCGTCAGGCACTCTTTTATGTGCTTTACCTTGTATCACCGTTTTGTATGTCGACATGCAAATGCTGTCCGTAATTATTTTGGCAAGGATTTCGTCATTTTTTATCGGGGGAAGTTCAAATTCCTCAAGTCTTAAGTCGTTTTTCCCGTATAGCCTTACCGCCATTGTTTTCATATCGATTCCTCCGGTATGTTCAAGCTGTTCGTCAGCATAATAATAAAAATGAGACCTGGAATATTTTCAGTATAATAGATATTTCAATATCAATCAAAATGTTAATTTAATCAATTATAT
>JAAYXD010000281.1 GCA_012516065.1 Clostridiaceae bacterium | reverse complement strand
TACCGGAACTTAGGCACTATGGAGAGGAATGTGAACATATTTGCCAAGAGGATGAAAGGCGGTAAGAGTTGGAGCATTCAGGGGGCCTCCAACCTGTCGAAGATTATAGCCCTGAAGATGGGAAAGAACTTCAACGACAGGGTAGCGTTCCTTGTGTCCGGCAAGCTGTCAGAAAGACTTACAGAGCGATTTGAAGAAGCAATAAGGACAACTGAAGCATTTGCAGAAAAGGCGGTCAGGAAATCGGTATACCCTATGCGTCGAGGAGAGATACCATTTAGCAACAGCAAGGTAACGAACGGAAGGAAAGCAATACGGAGAATGTTTGATTTAAAACCTTTTAGCGAAATGGCATACAAATGAGGTAGAGAGTAGTGGCTTGGTTTTGTGGTTGATTTTACATACTATTTTCCTTCATTGTCTGCCGAAATGGAAATAGCTGAGGTGTAGGATATGTCAAGGCACTGAGGAATAAACAGAAGGAATTCAGCGTAAGCCAGGAGGGAAACTGTTTATGCCGTAAAGGTTTTTATATACAAAAATGCGTAGCATTTTTACCTTTTTGGCTATACATTAGGAAAATTAATTAAGTTTTAAACTACAGTAAAAAAGAAAAGAAAATAATTTGCCCACGTTTACTTGACACAAACGTGTTTGTTTTGCTTGACATCAATTTGCTGTTTCTGTAGTATAGTTAGAGATACAAATGAAGTGACAAAAACAGGAGTGGATCAGATGTCCGGAACGATAACCGAAAAAATACTTGATAAGCATTTGGTTGAAGGAAAGAAAGAGCCTGGCAGTGAAATCGCGATTCGCATTGACAACACACTGACGCAGGACGCGACCGGAACGATGGCATACCTTCAGTTTGAGGCCATAGGGATTGATAGGGTAAAGACCGAACTAAGCGTCAGCTTTGTTGATCACAATACTCTCCAAACCGATTTCAGGAATGCGGATGATCACAGGTATCTTCAGTCTGTGGCCCAACGCTACGGAATATATTTCTCAAGACCGGGAAACGGTATTTGCCATCAGTTGTTTCTGGAACGCTTTGCAAAACCGGGCAATACTCTTATCGGTTCGGACAGCCATACCCCGACGGCCGGAGGCATAGGCTGTTTTGCGATGGGAGCGGGAGGCCTTGATGTGGCTTGCAGCATGGCAGGCGCTCCTTTCAGGATAAAATATCCGAAAATTGTAGGAGTAAGGCTTACAGGAAAGCTTCAGCCATGGGTATCCGCGAAGGATGTGATTCTTGAAGTTTTAAGGCGCATTGACGTTAAGGGCGGTGTCGGAAAAGTCCTTGAATATTTCGGTGATGGGGTGAAAACATTAAGTGTAACCGACAGGGCGACAATAGCGAATATGGGCACCGAAACCGGATGCACTACAAGCATATTCCCAAGCGACGAGATTACAAAGGCGTTTCTTGAGGCACAGGGCCGCGGCGGTGACTGGATTGAGCTTATTCCTGACGATAATGCGCAGTATGATGAAATTATAGAGATCGATTTATCAACGCTCGAACCGATGGTTGCGCTTCCGCACAGCCCGGGGAACGTTAAAAAGGTTCGTGAAGTCGGAAAGATAAAAGTGGATCAGGTTGCAATCGGTTCATGCACTAATTCTTCTTTAAGGGATTTAAAGGTTGTAGCAAATACTTTAAAGGGAAAAACGGTGGCAGAAAATCTGCATGTTACAATAAGCCCCGGTTCTCGGCAGGTGGTCGAGCATCTTGTCAGAAGCGGTGAATATCTTGACATAGTAAGAGCGGGCGCGAGAATAATGGAAAACACATGCGGACCATGCATCGGCATGGGCTGTGCTCCAAGCTCTGGCGCGGTATCCGTGCGCACTTTCAACAGGAACTTTAAGGGAAGAAGCGGAACGGCCGATGCAGAAGTATATCTTGTCAGTCCCGAAACAGCCGCTGCGACGGCAATTACCGGATATCTCACCGATCCGAGGGAATTGGGTGAGTTCCCGGATATAAAAATGCCGGATAAATTCATTGTAAACGACAATATGATCCTGGCTCCTCTTCCTCCCGAAGAGGCTGAAAAAGTTGAAATTGTCAGGGGGCCGAATATTAAGCCGCTGCCGCAGTTTGATCCGCCGGAAGACGTGCTTTCAGGGAAAGTGATTATAAAAGTCGGGGACAATATAACAACGGATCATATTATGCCCGCAGGCGCAAAAATACTGCCTTTAAGGAGCAATATCCCCGAGATATCGAAACATGTCTTCGAAGCGGTAGACAGCGGGTTCTATGAAAGAGCAAAATCATACGGCGGCGGGTTTATTGTCGGCGGAGAAAATTACGGACAGGGTTCAAGCCGGGAACATGCGGCGCTTGCTCCGAAGTATCTCGGTATAAAAGCCGTAATCGCAAAATCGTTTGCGCGGATACACATGGCCAACCTGGTCAATTTCGGAATAATACCGCTTGTTTTTTCAAATCCTGACGATTATGATTCGATTGACATGGATGACGATATCGAAATACAAATCGGCGATTTATCGCATGATTTGTTTTTGCACAATAAAACAAAAAGGATAAATATCAAACTGGAGCATTCCCTTTCAGCAATGGATGCGGAAATTTTGCTGGCAGGCGGAAAGCTTCCGTGGATCAAAAAAAGCATGTCTGGAGGAAAGTAAACTATGCAGAAGATTATGATGAAAACCCCGCTGGTTGAGATGGATGGGGACGAAATGACCCGTGTAATATGGAAGTTTATTAAAGATGAACTGATATATCCGTTTGTTGATTTAAAAACGGAATACTACGATCTGGGGCTTAAACACCGTGATGAAACCAATGATCAGGTTACAATCGATGCGGCGGAAGCCACAAAGAAATACGGCGTTGCAGTAAAGTGCGCGACGATAACGCCTAATGCGGAGAGAGTCAAGGAATATAACCTGAAAAGCATGTGGAAAAGCCCTAACGCTACGATAAGGGCGATCCTGGACGGAACTGTTTTCCGTGCGCCTATACTTGTTAATGGTATTAAACCGGCCGTAAGAAGCTGGACGAAGCCTATCTGCATTGCCCGTCACGCTTACGGCGACGTATATAAAGGCTCTGAAATTTATGCTGAAGGACCCGGACAGGCGGAACTTGTTTTTACCGGAAATGACGGGCAGGAAATAAGGAAGCATGTCCACACGTTTGACGGTCCGGGGATTTTAATGGCGATGCATAATACCGAGCAGTCAATAAAAAGTTTCGCGAGATCGTGCTTCAATTATGCTCTTGATCAAAAGATGGATTTGTGGTTTTCAACGAAGGATACGATTTCGAAAACGTATGATCATTATTTTAAGGATGTATTCGCCGAGATATATGAGAAGGAATACAGGGAAAAATTTGAAAAGGCCGGTATTGAGTATTTTTACACCCTTATTGATGACGCTGTTGCAAGGGTAATACGGTCGTCCGGAGGTTTTGTGTGGGCTTTGAAGAATTATGACGGGGATGTCATGTCCGATATGATTGCTACCGCTTTCGGAAGCCTTGCGATGATGACATCGGTGCTTGTATCGCCGGAAGGTTATTATGAATACGAAGCCGCCCATGGAACGGTCCAGAGACATTACTACCGTTACCTTGAAGGAAAACCCACATCAACTAACTCGGTGGCCACCATATTTGCCTGGAGCGGCGCTTTTAGAAAACGCGGTGAGCTTGACGGTCTGAAAGAACTCGTCGAATACGCGGATAATCTTGAAAAAGCAACTATATCAACGATTGAAGACGGTATTATGACGGGTGATCTTGCAGCCTTGTCCGAACTTGAGAATAAAACGATAGTAAATACCCAGGAATTTCTTTCCGAAGTAAGAAAACGCCTGGAAGCATTATATTAATTAAAATAAGCGGCGGCCTGATTGATACTGGAAGCATAACCGGCATTGAACCGGGGATGCCGATTGCTTGCTTGCCTTGTAAAACCGCAAGAAAGAACGATCCTCCTGGGAAATAGAATTTTTAAATTAAAAATACTGAAAAATAATATAGATTTTTATTAAATTTATGTTACAATATAACAGGCTGTTTTTTGTCGAAACGAGTATGTATAGGACAAAATTCTTCCCCAAAATCAATTCTATTCTTAATCCAAGGAGGATGTATTATGGAAAAGAATCCAGCAATCGGGTATCTTCCAGATGAACGGCCGCCAGTCTGGAAACTGCTTCTTTATGCCATTCAGCAGGTTATCGTTATGTTTCCTGCAACTGTGGCTGTCGCACTAATCACCGGCTTCCACATCTCGACAACGATCTTTGCGAGCGGGCTTGCGACGATCTGCTTCATTTTTATTACGGGTAAACAAATCCCGTTGTATTACGGCTCGAGCTTCTCGTATATTGCTGCGATTGTCGGGTTAATGGCATCTGAAGCGCTCGCGGGAGCTGAACTGAATGAAAAAATAGCAGTGGCACAGTTCGGAATTGTAATGTCAGGTTTCGTGTCCATTCTCGCAGGATTAATTGTAAACCGTTTTGGCAAAGAATCGATAGAAAAGGTTCTGCCGGCAACGATTACAGGTCCCATTGCAATGGTGATAGGACTTACGCTCGCGGGTACCGCCCTGAGCGATGCTGCCTCCATTGCCATAGACACGGCCGGTACCGTATCTGTCGCGGAAGCACAGGTAGCAACTGCGAAAAATATGGCATGGATTATTTCCCTGGTTACACTGCTTGCCACTATAATTTTTTCAGTGTATCTGAAAGGCTTTTTAGGCCAGCTTCCATTGATACTCGGACCGATTGTCGGCTGCATTACCGCATATATCATCAAGCTTGCGACAGGCATCAATCTATTCAAGGTACTGCCCGAATCCGCAGGCAGCGGAATTTTCGCGCTTCCTGTTTTTACGCTTCCTAAGCCTACCTGGATGGCTGTCGCGGCAATTATGCCGATAGCAATAGCAACCATTCCGGAGTCAACAGCCCATGTATATCAATTGGATATATATGTAAATGATTTGGCCAGGAAAAAGGGATCCGAAAAGAAATACAATATTGCTGAAAAATTGGGTCTCAACCTGATAGGCGACGGTATCGGCGATATTGTATCGGCATTTATCGGGGGCCCCGCAGGAACCAATTACGGCGAGAATATCAGCGCGATGGCAATTACGAGGGTCTTCTCGGTTTCGGTTCTTCTCGCGGCTTCCGTTATCGCAATGATAATTGCGTGCTTTACGCCTCTTATAAACGCGATATATTCCATTCCCGTTTCGGTAATCGGAGGATTGGAGGTATACCTGTTCGGGGCGATTGCAGCACAGGGCATCGCTATTATGGTTGAGAAAAAGGTTGACCTGTTCAGCGCGAAAAATATTGCGCTTATTGCCACGATTATGGTTATCGGGCTCGGCGGACAGTATGCCTTCGGAGGCAATATTCCTTTCTTCGGAATACAGGTTCCGTGCGTAGCGGGCGCTGCGATATTCGGAATTATACTGAATCTTATTCTGAGTATCGGCAGAAAAAAAGAGTAAACCGGGAAGAACGGATTTGCATTAAGAAATAAACGGAGTGGGAGACAGCAGCCGCTCTCGGCGTATTGCTGTCTCCCGTTTTGACCGATATATTAAAAAATTTGTCGTTTTAGTAAAGATAGTGTAAAATAATTGTGGAATTTTTGAAGAAAAAGAAACAGAGATCAACCTCCTGTGTTAAAATTATTTTAACCAACAAATAAAAAACATAAGGAGGGATCTCTGTGAAAGATATTAATAATATTATACTACAAATCATCAAAGAATTGGTGAAAAAAATTTTACAAAAGATTGAAGAAGGCGGTTTATCCGACATAGATCAGTTTTCATCGGAAGCATTGGAACTTTGTAAGGCCAGCATACGTGAACTTATATCAGAAATTGTAAACCGGTTAAATGAAGAACTTCGGTCAAACAAGAAATTTCGCAGGGAAATAGGATTGTCACTAAAGGAGAAAGATAGGGAACGCAGTATTTTTAACGATGTAGGATATATAAATATCAAGCGTGATTACTATTATGACAAAAAGAGCAAAGGATATATCTATCCAATAGATCTAATGCTGGGGATTACGCCTTATGAGAGGGTTGGCAGCAATGTAAGCGCGCGATTGGTAATGCAAGCTGCGGAAGTATCATATGAGAAGAGTGCAGCGATAGTAACGGGAGGGGAAGTAAGCAAGCAGACAGTAAAGAACAAGATAGTAACAGTAGGGAGTCTGGAGAAGGAGGCACCAGTGGAAAAGCGAGTTGTGAAGGAACTGCATGTTTTTGCGGATGAATGTCATGCTCCTTTACAAGAAGGACGAAACCGCGTGGTACCGCTCATTACAATAAGTGAAGGAGTTCGAGCTATAGGAGGCCGAAAAGAGCTAATAAATCCGGTGCATTTTACAGCGCCGATTAAGAGGACGAAAGAAGCATGGGAAAATGTAGGTGGCTATGTTTCCCGAGCATATGACGAGAGTCAGATTGAAAGGATATATCTACATGGTGATGGAGCATCCTGGATCAAACAAGGGGTAGATGAACTGCCAAATTGTAAATTCGTGATAGACAGTTTTCATTTTGAGAAGCATTTAAAACAAGCCACAGCAGCCTTTAGCAAGCAGAATTACAGGTTACGGATACGTCAGGCTATAATCGAGAAAGACAAAGGAAAGGCTATTCGTTTGGTTAATGAGATGGTTACTCTTTCAGAGGAGCCGAAACGAGCGAAAAGCATTCGAAAATTCAGGAGTTATCTGTTGAACAATTGGGAAGGGATAACACGAAGATACACGGAAGGGATAATAGGGAGCTGTACAGAGGCATTAGTAAGCCATGTATATTCTGAGAGATTAAGCAGGAATCCAATGGGCTGGAGTGATGAGGGCTTGCACAAGATGGCAGAATTAAGAGTTTATACTCGGAATGGTTGTGTTGTAACAGCAAAAGATTTCAAAAGGACTAAACAGGAGAAGGAACGAAGTATTTTTAAAGAATATGCCCAGGAACGGATAAGAGAGGCAATTGATGGCTACTTGGATTGGAGTATATTCGAGAAAGAACAATACAATCTACCCACTAATAGTCCAACACAGATACTAATTAGATCTTATGGCCGGTTAAGGAGTTTGGTTGGATAACAACAGGAGGTTGTCAAGCAAAAACTCCACAACAATTTGACACCGTC
>JAAYXD010000307.1 GCA_012516065.1 Clostridiaceae bacterium | reverse complement strand
TTTCAAAATCTTTATAATCTTCAATTCCAAGCATATTAGCAGCAAACTCATTGTAGCAGTCTCTACATAGAGATTGGGATGGCTCGTCTTCTTTTATAGTTAAAACTACCATTCCAAAACCGCTTGGCACTCTTCCACACCTTTGACATCTATTCATGTAAATTCTCTCCTTAAAACCGATTTGAATTACCCTTGAATCCTATTCATTCCTATTTCCTATTACTATCCTCTTTGCAATAGAAGTGAACTGCTCTTTTATCAATATCTTTTCCTCCCCGTATTATTGAACACATGGAACAGATACTCGCTTACTTTGTTCCATTCAAATATTATTCCTATATTTTTTTGAATCTTGATACTCCTTTGATAATTGCTTAAGAAAACTTTTATTATCAATATTATTTTCAAGTACTTCTTTTAGAAACTCATAAGCATACTTAGTATATTTATAAACTTTAGCCGATTGGCTGGTTTCTACTGAAATACTATATTTTTTATCATTTTTTAAGCCATATTTCCATATTAATAATTGAACATCATATGGTCTGATACCTAATTCCTCTGCCAGTTGTTTTTGAATGTATGGATAGTCCTTATTTAAATCTAAATTTGGTATTATAACACTATCAGAAGCCTGAACTTCACCGATAAGTTTTAGTGTAGGAAGCCCTTCTTTTTCAGAAAACTTCCCTTCTTCAACAAACTTAACCTTTTCCTTTAAATCATTAAGTAAATTTTTATCAATAATGAATTTATTTCCGTCCAATTTCTGGGTTTCAATATTCCCTCTCAATAAATCTATAAATGCAATATTCTTTGGACCAATTTGTGCAATTTTCTCAATATGTTTCATCCATAACTTCTTTTCATTTTCTCTTATTTCATCAATAATTTTTCGTAATTCAGAGAACTCAATTTTCCTTGATTGTCCTCTATAGCGGTAATATATTTCACCAGATTTTAAATCTCCATTATTTTTTTTACATATAATTGGTTTGTTATGCGATTCAAGAACAGAAATATAGCCAAAGTGCCTACCATCAACCTCAGTAATACCTATATCCCATTCAATCTCAGGAGAAAAGTGTTCAATTAAGTATCCAGTAACTTTTTCCTGCTTTATATTATCAAATTTCTCTTTACGAATACCTATAGGAATACGAGGATTATCCTTAACTCCAAAAATTATTATACCACTTATACCACCTCTGTTATTAGCAAAAGCCGCCATAGTTTTTGCATATTCGTCCATACTTCCAAGATTAAAACTTTCTTTAAACTCAAGCAATGAACTTTCACGGCTTTTTATATACCCATCGTCTCCCACAGTTCCAATAATTCTGCTTACAAAGTAATCAGGGCTTACAACTGCCATTTTACTACCCCCTAATAACCAAACATTACATGCTTCACTACTCCACTCCAAGAGCCTTAAATACAGCATCCTCCGGACTCTGGTAAAATGAAATCTGAAACTTTGCAAACAGTTCAGGCGGAACCGTAGGAATATCCACCGCAGATGCCATTGGAAGAAGTACCCTCTTAGCACCGGAATCAAAACATACCTGCAGCACATTTGCCAGTTCCTCAACCTTTATTATTGTACCACCTATGCTAAGTGAACCCAGAACAACCAACTGGCTCTGTGGCGGCTTACCCAATGCCCCTGAACATAATGCTACAAAGGCTGCCAGTGCAAGTTCGGAAGTCATCCCTACTCCATGTATATCCTGTACATGCATCAAATAGTCCTTTGTTGTAATACTTATACTTCCACTTATATTTTTACTGTTTGCTCTAAAGTACCTGAAGGCTGTCTCTATACTTTCTTTTGCTTCCCTATCCGAACCAAGACCTGTCTTTTCAAATTTACCGGTACCTGATATAACCTGGGTTTCAATCTTATAAGCCCCTATCATACCTGATTTCCCTCTTGCAATGGTATAAAGATGACCTGGTTTACCCATGCCTTCAGGTATTATTTTTCCTCCGCCCTGCTCAGGAACTGAGACAAATTCCTCGCTCATTGTTTCATTATCTATGTAGGAAAAATGAACATCATAAAATTCCATACCGCCGATTTTCTTCAACTGCTCCTTAACACGTCTTCTTCCCACCAGTGCATAACGCAGTATTTCTTCAATATCATCCCTTGTAAACTCACCGTTAGGGTATATGAGTTTTACAAGCCCCGAAACTGTTTTTCTTACTGCAATAACATCTCTTTGATTTAAGTTGTTACCCAGTTTAAAAAACTTATCCAATGCATCAGAGAAGGACCGTTTTCTCATTTCCCTCATAAACTCTGATACATAGTCTGTAATAAAACCATACTCATCAGTAAAAAACTCAGGACGCATTTTGGGTATCTCCCACCCAGGTATGTAGTAATGCATCCTGTCAAAAAATGCTGTATCATTGGCCATTGCCTCAGGGAAAGGTTCAAAAAGATGGGATGTTTTCAGCAGTACATCTACACTTTGATTAATATTTCCCACAAACACCATTGAAGCAGAAGCATTCTTCTCTTCCTTTCCTCTGGCAAAGGAACCCGAAGCCATGTAATCCTTCATTATCTGAATTCCATCTTTATCTTTAAATGTAATCCCGGCAACCTCATCGAAGGCCACACAGTCCCAAAGCCCCACAAGGCCTATCTGCCTTGAAGCCATATTATAAAATATAGGTTTGCTATCGTTGTCTGCCCGCCTGATACCAGAATGCTATTTGGAGAAATCTCCTTATATACGTGGGATTTGCCCGTACCCCTTGGCCCTAGTTCGCAAAGATTGTAATTGTTCTCCACTAGAGGTATCATCCTTGCCAGAAGGTGCCACTTCACATTATTTTCGAATCTTGTAGGTTCCATCCCTATAGACCTTAAAATAACATCTATCCATTCATCTTTTGTGAAGTATTTCCTCCCTTCTAATATCTCTTCCATATCAAGATTAGGCATTTGTATAGGGGTCAAATTGCTAATATTAAAAGGGCTTGTCCCTCTGGCCTCTTCATCATAATAGTAGTCCATCTTTATGATGCACCATATACCCCCGCACAGAAGTTTTTCATATTGCTTTACATAAGTCGGAGATATGGCCACTCCTTTTATTCCCAAGTTTGAAAATTCGGCTTCATAGATGTCCTTCTTTTCATTAAGTTTTACACTAACCTTATCAATAACGGTATATTTTCCTATCTCCCTAATCTTGGATTTTACCTTCTCTGCTTCATCAGGGCGCACAAAATTTTCAGCCAAAATTCTTTTTACTGTTTCAACGCCCTCATTAATCCCATCTTCATCATCAGTGGCACAATACATACCCAAAAGATATTCAAGAACAAATACGGGTACATTTGCACCTTCTTTTATCTTTTTTGTTAAATCCTTTCTTACAACCCTGCCGGCAAAATATTGATTCAGTTTCCTGCTTAATTCATCCACTATTTCAACCCCTTAACTATACTCTGTATTCCTAACATAGTAGAACAATACATTTTAATAAATCCTAAGACACTTCTTCTCC
>JAAYXD010000129.1 GCA_012516065.1 Clostridiaceae bacterium | reverse complement strand
TCGAGTTTACATTTATCGGGATGAATAGCCATTTTAGCTTTTTCACGGTTTCAGTCACGGAAAAGTAAACGGATTAAGAACAAAAACAAAAGATTTTTTCTATGCAGTAGAATTTTAAACGGGATTATTATATAATAATTTCTCATAATAGAGTTCACTCTATGATTTGCTTCATCCGGAACAAGTGATTTTTCAATAAATTTGGCGGAAGGTTTGTTTTATGATTGGTGTAATAGACTATAAAGCCGGCAATGCGCCGAGTGTTTTGAATGCGCTTCAAAAATTGAATATCGCGTCGTCATTGGTATCTTCTCCTGAAGATATAAGCAGGGCAGCGGGCCTTATACTGCCCGGTGTGGGCTCGGCCCGGGCGACAATGGAGTCGCTCCGGGAAATGGGCTGTTTAGGTGTGCTTGAAGAAAAAGTTCTGAAAGACGGAGTGCCGTTCCTCGGTATATGCATAGGACTGCAGGTGCTTTTTGATTACAGCGAGGAAGGGGATACAGAGTGCCTGGGATGGATACCCGGTACCGTAAGAAGATTTCCGGATGAAAAGGTGCGCGTACCGCAAATAGGGTGGAATGAAGTAAAGTTTACAAAAAACCACTCTGTTTTAACCGGCCTGAACAATTCGGAATATTTCTATTTTGTGAATTCTTATTACGTCATTCCTGAAATGGAGGAAGTTATGCTCGCAAAAACAGAATACGGGATAGAGTTCTGTTCAATGATTGCGCATAAAAACATATATGCTGCCCAGTTCCATATTGAAAAAAGCGGAGCGGTTGGTCTAAAGCTCCTGAAAAATTTTGCGCTGATTGCAGAGGGAGAACTATGCTTACAAAAAGATTAATTGCGTGTTTTGATATTATAAACGGAATGGTGACGAAAGCGCACAAATTCCAGAACAACATAGCCATTGATAATGCCGAAAACGTCGCGCGCAGGATATATGAAGACCAGATCGACGAGATAATATTTTACGATATTACTGCAAGTTCCGAGAAGCGGAAAATAGACATTGAAACTGTTAAAAAGGTCGCGAAGCATGTCATTGTGCCTTTTACGGTCGGCGGAGGCATTAAGGACCTTAATGACATGTATGAGGTATTGAAAGCCGGCGCGGAAAAAATCAGCGTGGATTCTATGGCGGTTCGTAATCCGGATATTATCCGCGAGGGCGCATTGGCTTTCGGACGTCAATGCATTGTCCTGAGTATGCAGGTGAAACGTGTTAATAAAACTCTTAAAATCCCGAGCGGATATGAAATTGCGATTGACGGGGCGAGGGTTTTTACAGGAATGGATGCCGTGGAATGGGCAAAGAGAGGGGAAGACCTCGGAGCGGGGGAAATATGCGTAAACAGCATTGACCGGGATGGTACTCACACCGGATACGATATAGAAATAACATCATTAATCAGCAAAAATGTCAATATTCCCGTTATTGCGTCCGGAGGAGCAGGCAATCCCGATCATATTGTTGAGGTATTTACAAAAACGGGAGCATCGGCAGCGATTATAAGTTCAATGCTGTATTCTCCGCGATTGGACAGGAATTACTCGGTAAAAGAGATTAAGGACAAGCTTGTGGAATTTAATATTCCTGTAAGGCCCTGGATTGAAAATTATAATGTCTGAAATAACGGCAATATATATGGTTTGTACATATGCAGGCAAATTGACTGTTTCAGCGGGTGCTTGCCATTATTGCATAAAAAGGCCGGTTATGTTAAAATAACGGCGGCAATTAAAAACGTAAACGGACTAAAATACCACGAAGGTATTTGCTTCTCCAGAAGGAGGCAGTATTTTCGTGGTCTTTATTTTTTTGGAGGGGGATTTATGAAGAGAAAAGCAACGAAAAAAATGATACTTTCTGCATTATTTATTGCGCTCGGGCTCGTGCTCCCGTTTTTGACGGGGCAGGTTCCTCAAATCGGCTCAATGCTGCTGCCCATGCACATCCCGATCCTGCTCTGCGGGTTTGTATGCGGAGCACCTTTTGGTTTGGCCGCAGGCTTTATTACACCGCTGTTAAGAAGCCTGATATTCGGAATGCCGCCCATGATGCCGCATGCCGTGGCAATGGCCTTTGAGCTCGCGGCTTATGGTTTTGTTTCGGGTTTTTTATACAGGCTTTTTCAGAAAAGAAAGATATTTGTTTATGCAAGCTTGATTATATCGATGATCTGTGGAAGAATTGTATGGGGGATTGTAAGCTATTTCCTTTACGGTCTCGGCGGCACCGCGTTCACATGGCAGATATTCGCCGCGGGAGCCTTTATAAACGCAATTCCCGGTATTATCCTGCAAATAGTTATAATTCCTCTCATTGTTTTTGCCCTGGAGAAGGGCAACCTGATCGAAAGCGAGTAGCATGCGGTTATGAAAGATATACTGCTGGAACATTACCGGCGTTATCCGCGGATGGATATCCGCGATATGGTTAAGCTGATATACCAGAGTGAGTTCGCCGGAGGCCACTTGATAGAGAACGAAGAAGACAGTTTGCGGCGCCTGAAAGAAGAAATCGAACAAGCGGATAAATCCGGTCATTCGGCATCGGAAAACACCGCTTTGTATGAAAACATAGGCAGCGGGCTGTGCAGGCTTAATCTTCACAGGCTGCGCGGGACAGGAATAAGCGTCCGGACCGTGAACAGGTTTTTTGTCAATACGGCAAACTCGGTATCAGGAAGCATTGCCCGGTTCGAAGATAAACTTCGCGTATTGAGGCAGTGCTGCGAGGACCGCGAGCTTCCGTATCCCGTTGACGAACTTGATAAATTCATCAACGAATACAGGAAAAGCGGATACCCCGCCATCGGGCACAGTGATGATTACCGCACGGAATACTCGCCGTCGTACCGCATTGTTAACGAAGAGTACTGCAAATTCTTCAGCGCGTTTTCGGCGATTGATTCATTAATGCGCACGCGCGGGAGCGTCAATGTAGCGATTGACGGCGGAAGCGGCTCGGGGAAAAGCACATTCGCGTCGTTATTGTCCGGTGTTTATGACTGCAATGTTTTTCACACCGATCACTTTTTCCTGACACCCGCATTGCGCACAGCGGAACGTTTGAATGAAACGGGCGGGAATTTCGATTATGAAAGGTTCAAAGATGAGGTTATAGACGGAATAATGTCGGGTCGCCCTTTCTCGTACCGCGTATATAACTGTTCGAAGCAAACCTTTGACCGCGTAATTGATGTAACACCGAAAAAACTTAACATAATAGAAGGCTGCTACAGTATGCACCCCACATTCGTAAACAGCTACGATTTAAAGATATTCCTGCATACGTCTTCACACGAACAAAACCGCAGGATTCTTGAAAGAAGCGGAAAAGCATTGTATAAAAGGTTTGTCTCTGAATGGATACCGATGGAAAACCGGTATTTCAGCGAGATGAAAATACGCGAACTATGCGATCTCGTATTTGAAACGTGAAAATTAATCAATTTCGACACCGGCTTCGGCGGCTTTCTTCAGGATTGGGTCCGGCAGCTTCTTCTCGCATATAAGAACATCGAGATCGGACATATCCGCGAACGTAAAAGCGAGAACCTTGTTGAACTTGCTTGAGTCCACCATCATAATAACTTTTTTGGCCTTTTTGATAACGGCCTTTTTAAGCTCACATTCAAAGTAATTTGAAACGGTAAACCCGTTTTCAACGGTATATCCCGATGCCGCCATAAACGCTATGTCAATATTAATAAAATCAAGCATCGACATTGAGGTGGGTCCCGAAACGGAAAGGCTGTTATGGTTTAGTTGACCTCCCGTAAGGTATATTGCAATTTTTGGCCTTTTTGTAAGCTCCATCGCGATGTTTATTCCGCTTGTAAGGATTGAGAAAGGTTCATCCGGAATATTTTTAGCAAGGTACATTATCGTACTGCCTGCGTCAAGATAAAGAGAACGCCCGTTGTCAAGGTATTTCATCGCTTTTTTCGCTATTTCCGTTTTGGCTTCCGTATTTTCAGCAGCCCTGAGAGAGTAAGCATCTTCCTCCCCGTGTATCGAGGACAGCTTTTTTAGGCTTACGGCGCCCCCGTGGGTCCTTATAAGGAAACCCCTGTTTTCAAGCGTTGATAAATCACGGCGCAGGGTCATTACCGAAACCTGCGGGAAAATATTTTTCAAATCCGAAATGTGGACTTCTCCCCTGTTATTCAGCAATTCAAGTATCTGTTCCTGTCTTTCGTTGTTCAAATTATTTCCAGCTCCTACTCTTTCCCCGCTTATTATTTATTCTTCTTCGTTCTATCATAACCTATTTGAAAAAAAAGTACAATAG
>JAAYXD010000317.1 GCA_012516065.1 Clostridiaceae bacterium | reverse complement strand
GTGAATCTCACATTAGTAAGGTGGTGCAAGAAAAAGTATAAGAGTCTGAAAGGGAGCAAAGGAAAAGCGTTCAGATACTTGGCTCGACTGGCGAAAGCTAAACCAGAATTGTTCTACCACTGGAAAATGGGAATACATCCGCCGATTGGATAACAAGAGCCGTATGATGGGAGACTATCACGTACGGTTCTGTGAGAAGCTCGGGGTGAAAGTCCCCGGGTTTACTCGACCTGATCCGCACATGGTATGTCTAACTAAGAAGTAGTACAATCATTTAAAACCGGTTGAAAAAGTTGAAAAACTTTAAAAAGTGCAAAAACTGTATAAACTTTTTCAACCACGATAGGGGTGATTGTATGAATACACAAATGATAGCAAAAGAATACCGGCTAAGTCAATGGGCAGAAATAATAAAAGCCAGGAACGAGAGCGGGAAAAGTATCAAGAAGTTCTGTGAAGATGCAGGAATAAGTAAACACACATATTTTTATTGGCAGCGAAAATTAAGGGAAGAGGCCTGCAATGAACTAATAATATCAGAGGAGTTCACAAATAACGTACCTAATGGATGGGTTAAACTAAACCCGGAAAAACCACAATATACAGATAACAGCATATCTATAGAAATCAATGGTTGCCATATTACTGTAAAGGAAAATACCGATCTGAAGATGTTAAAAAGTGTCTGTGGGGTGCTTAAAACACTATGATTAAGTTTAGTGAAAAGCCGGTATATTTATGCTGTGGACCGACAGACATGAGAAAATCGATAAATGGGTTGATGGCACTGGTAAAAGAGGTTTTTTCTCTAGATCCCTTTTCGGATGCTTTGTTTGTATTCTGTAATCGGAACCGTGACAGGATAAAGATCCTGGAATGGGACGGAGATGGATTTTGGTTGTATTTCAAGAGGTTGGAGCGAGGGCATCTGCACTGGCCTGTCATAGGAGAAGAAACCATTATGAATCTTAATGCAAAAGAACTAGCCTGTTTAATTGAGGGTGCGAAACTGGAAAAGAAGATAAAAAGGGAAGAGATTTTTGAGAGGCAAATATTGTGAAACTAAAGGGATAAAAAATCCCGAAAAGCATTGATTTTGTGCGGTTTTCATGGTAAAACACATCTATGAAAACACAAAAGATGCCAAGAGAAAAACTAATTAGTATAATTGAAGAACAGGATAAAAGAATTGCTGAATTAGAGAAGATGGTAGAATGGTTCAAGACGCAATTCCATCTTGCAAAGCATAAGCAATATGGCGTGTCCAGTGAAAAGACACACCTAAATCAGATGACATTGTTCAATGCATCGGAAACCACTGCTGATTCAACCCAGGAGATGTCTAAGATAACTGAAGTCAAGGCACATTACCGTAAACGTACACGTCTTACTACAGATAAGCTTCCCGAGGATTTACCTGTTGAGATAATTGAGCATGAACTTCCTGAGAAGGACAGGAGCTGCCCGGAATGTGGCAGCGGTATGCACACAATGGGTAAAGAAACCCGTGAGGAGATTAAGCTCATTCCTGCAAAGGTTGTAATATTAAGACATGTACGACATATTTACGCATGCCGGAACTGCGAAGCTACGTCGGATCATGTACCGATAGTAAAAGCAGACATGCCGGAGCCTGTAATCAAGGGTGGCTTTGCTTCACCGGAAACCATAGCACATATAGCGGTACAAAAGTTTATGATGGCATCGCCCTTATACCGTCAGGAACAGGAATGGAAACAATACGGCATTCTGTTGTCAAGGCAGACTATGGCAAACTGGCTGATTAAAGCAAAGGACTGGCTTGAGCCTTTATATGAAAAGATGAAACAAAGGCTTCTGGAGCACGAGGTTTTACATGCAGATGAAACAACGGTACAGGTGTTAAAAGAGCCCGGAAAGGCGGCCCAGTCGAAAAGCTACATATGGTTATACCGAACGAGCGGTGAAGCAGAAAAACAGATTGTACTTTATGATTATCAGCCCGATAGGAAGTATAACCGGCCGAGGGAGTTTTTAGAAGGATTCAGTGGTTATTTACATACTGATGGGTATGAGGCCTATCATAGACTGCCGGATAACATAATAGTAGTAGGATGTCTGGCTCATCTTCGGCGAAAATTCTGTGAGGGTCTAAAAATTCTGCCGAAGGAAAAACAAAAAGAATCTCAACTTTTGAAAGGTGTTGAATATTGTGATGAACTGTTCCGGTATGAGCGGGAATTTGCCTTGCTGACACCAAAGGAACGGTTTGAGAGAAGACAGTTCTTGTCAAAGCCTCTGTTCGATGAATTTTACAGTTGGATGGAAGGCTTATGTGTGCTGCCCAAAAGTATGCTGGGCAGGGCGATACGATATGCCCGTGAGCAGAAAAAATATATAGAAAGATATTTAATGGACGGACGTCTTGAAATCAGTAACAACCGAGCCGAAAGAAGCATAAAACCTTATGTTCTGGGAAGAAAAAATTGGTTATTCTGTAACACACCTGCGGGAGCGAGAGCCAGTGCTGTATATTACAGCATAATTGTAACTGCAATGGAAAACGGGTTGAATCCTTATCAATACTTAACTTGGGTATTCACACAAATGCCGAATCTGGGGAAGCGCGGCTATGCAGCAACGGTTGATGAATTATTGCCGTATAGTGCTGCTTTACCTGAAAAAGTATATGTACCTACGCCTAAAAAAGAACCGGAAAAGTACGCTTGGGAGGAAGAATAGTAATGAAAAAATGAAAACACACATCGTTTATGATAGATTTTATTAAAGATTTCATAGAGGGAGAAATGGACAGCTATTTTTTCAAATTGGATTATGACGCTTATGTAATAGAGCATTTTCCCTATATGGAAAATGAGAATCCGATACTAGCGGAACGTTTTGTCAACACCGTTGATTATACATATGAAAATATTGTTGATCGGGAATTAACTGATGAAGAATTCAGAACTAAAATATCAGTTGCTTTTGATAGATGGCTAGGGAAAACAGAATGAAGCACGTTTTAGTATGATGTCCTATTCTAATTGACGCTTACCAATAAGCTGTTTTCTCCCCCCGTCTGCGGAAACATACCCACATCCTTCCAAACACCCTCCAGCACTTGCCCCAAGCAGCCTTACTCACTGTGTTTTCTTTTGAGCCAAACTACGCACTCCACGTGGGTTGAGTTGATGGAATTGATGTCTATGGGCTATTTTTTTATAGTATCTGTACGTGGGAACATATCAATGGGTTTTTCGGTCGTTTTTGAAAAACCACCGTTCGCGGGAACATATCGACATTAATTTTTGTGAACACCTCATATCTAAACATTCGTTAATACTAACTAATTCAACTCCTTATATTCTAGAATTTGATCAGGCTGAATAGTAATATCTATACCCATATAAGCTAAAATTTCAGCGCCTGCGTCCCTATGATTAAAACTTCTGCTAACTGTTTTCGAAATAATCCATTCCTTTAGTTTAGTCCTACTATCCTCATCTTCATAATACTCAATACTCATGTTCATATTCATAAAATGTAAACCAAGCAAAGTCATCTGCTTGTTTTTCAAGACCAAAGCTACAGATCTATGCACTCAACCATGAAATCCCATTAATGGGAAAGGGGTACTCTGAAAATTAAGTTCCGCAGTGCTCGGTATGATACTTTCTAAAAACAATATGGTTCTTTACATCTTCAGAATAAGGTAAAT
>JAAYXD010000128.1 GCA_012516065.1 Clostridiaceae bacterium | reverse complement strand
TGCTTATACTGCTCCGGCAATATTTTATACAAAAACGGTTTCCCGCAGTTTCTCCGATCATAACGATAGGTGTTTTTTTGATGGTTATAGGGATGACCTGAGTAATTTGTAAAAGAAAAAGCATTTGAACTAAATTATGTTATTATATATACTAAATAATTGAAACTTTTTAGCAGATTTTTCGTCATATATGTTTGGAGCTTATTAGAAAAGCTTGTACCGTTCCTTTGGCTGTCAAAACGTCGGAAGAAGCAACCCGCAAGATTTCCTCCGCCGTTTTAAATAAAATAATACGCGTATTTACAGCATAAGATCAGCAGTATAGCGGGCTAAAAGGAGAGATTATGGAAACAATAATAAAGATTAAGGACCTGAAAAAGGTATACCGGATGGGCCAGGAAAAAGTCTATGCGCTAAACGGGATTAACCTTGAAATAAAAAAAGGTGAAATCTGCTGTTTATACGGGGCTTCCGGCTCCGGAAAAACGACTCTGCTGAACATGGTCGCAGGTCTTGAAAAACCGACTAAGGGCAGTATTCTTGTAAAAAACATTCCTGTTGAAAAGCTGAATGAAGTACAGCTTGCAAAATTCAGGCAAAAGTATGTAGGTTTTATTTTTCAATCGTATAATCTTCTGCCAAACCTTACCGCCCTTGAAAATGTATGTCTTCCCCTTATATTTAAAGGGTATCCGAAAAAAATCAGGGAAAAAGAGGCAGTAAAAATGCTTAAAGCCGTAGGTCTCGGCGACAGGCTTAACCATAAGCCTAACCAGATGAGCGGCGGACAGCAGCAGCGTGTCAGTATTGCGCGCGCGTTTGTCGAAAAGCCGGAAATAATACTGGCAGATGAGCCAACGGGAAATCTCGATACGAAAACCACGATTGAGATAATGGAGCTTATTGCCGGTATGGCTGAAAAATACGGTCAGACAGTGCTGCTCGTTTCCCATGACAGTGAGGCTTTACCGTATGCCGACAGGATTGTACATATGAGGGACGGGGTTATTGAAAATATCGAAGAAAAAGAAAAATATAAGGTTAAGGAGTGTGCAAACAAATGAGTAAACGGCTTAATGGTATTCTGTTAGTGATTATGGTGCTGACCATGCTTCTCGGAGCGAATAACTTTGTATTTGCCGATGAATCCGGAGAAAGCGGGGGAACCGGAGATGAAGGTAGTATAGAGATAATCGGTGTAGCCACACCGATACGCAATACAGGGAATATAATACACGAAGACCATGAATTTATATTAAAAATAACGGTACGTAACGACACAAACAAAGATATAACTCTCAGTAAAATTAAGTTTGGTGACAATGTTTCTTTTTCGCCTTCGGATAATGAGTGGGAAAAGACATGGAAAGAAATAATAAATGCCGGAGACTACGGAGAAAGGGAATTCGTGTTCTTTTATGGAGGCCTTACCATAAGAGATCTGGAGGTGACCATAACTTATTCGGATGGCGGCGCTGAAAAAGAGCATACCGATACCATATACATAAATAACATACAACCCAGAGAACCATCCGGCGGAAGCGGCAGCAGCGATCCTTCAAAATACAAGCCTGTTCTCGCGCTTTATTCGGCGGCTATCCCCGAAGGAAAGTCGGGAGGGATATTAAACATTCCGCTTACAATAACAAACTACACGGATTATGAAGCAAGGCGGGTGCGGATTACGCCGCTGTTTGCGGATATTCAGGATAATCCTTTCGTTATAGATCGCATGATGGTGTATGAAGAAGTAGCGAGAATCAACAAGCAAAAACCCGTAAATATCAACTTGCAGTTTACAATCGACAAAAACGCGAAAACGGGTACTTATACGATACCGTTAAAACTTACATATAAAAATATTTATGGAGTTGATTTTGAAGAAACAATAGAGGTTTTTGTAAAAATCACAAACACGAACATTCCGGCGCAGCTTGTTGTGATGTCAGCTTCGTCGAATCCTTCCGTTGTTCAGCCTGAACAGGAATTCACAGTAACTTTTGATTTGTGGAATACGGGAACCCTGGCGGCCGAAAACGTGACGGTTGATATTGAAAACGCGGGAGAATTCCACGTTCGTAATAACATTACAAAGCAGTATTTCTTTGAGCTTGGGGGCTTGAAAAATACCGACGTTACATATCGCCTGAAATCGAAAAAGGATTTGGAAACTGGAACATATCCAATTACGATCTCACTTAGCCATAAGGATGCGGCCTCCCCCGAAACATATACGATGTATGTATATGTCGAGGGCGGCGAAGAAGAAGAGGAAAAACACGATGCGGATATTATAACTGAAAACATTACAGCCCCGAAAGAAGCCGTTCTTGCGGGACAGCCGTTTACCGTCTCAATGGCTCTTAAAAACACAGGCACAACAGCAGCCGAAAATGTCAAAATTACGGTGGAATCGGATGATAAGATCCTTCCGCAGTCCCTCAATGTAATGACCATTAATAAAATAGAAGCCGGCGAAAGTGTTCCGGTCGCTTTCAGCTTTCTTGCAGCAAAAGAAAGCGAAAGCCGGTCATATCCGATAAAGGCTGTAATTGAATATAAGAATGGGGATGAAAGCGTCAGGAAAGAACAGTATGTCGGGGTGCTTGTAGAAAGCACGGAAAAGAAAACCACGCTGAATACTGTGCCGAAAATCATAATTTCCGAATACTCAACCGAACCAGGGATGGTTAATGCAGGAGAAAACTTTACGCTAAGAATGAAGTTCCTGAACACAAGCAAGCTGAAGTCCGTGCAGAATATGAAAATAACGCTTGTTGTCGACGAGGGCAGCGAAGAGACTGGGAGCGTATTCACACCCGTCCAGTCAAGCAACACTTTCTATATTGACAACCTGGAACCGGGCGAAACTTCGGAGAAAGAAATGGTTATGTATACGATTCCCGACGCGAAAGCAAAAACCTATGTTGTTAAAACGCTTTTCGAATACGAATATGAGGAACAGGACCAGATAAAGCAGTTCAATATGCAGGACGTTTTCGGCATTCCCGTTGTACAGCCGGCAAAGCTTGAAACAACCGATGTCATAGTATCCGAACCGGCATTTGTAGGAGAACCTGTGTATTTAATGGCGGAGTTTTACAACATGGGAAAGGTAACTCTTTACAATCTAATGGTTAAGGCCGAGGGCGACTTTGACGCGAAAGAATCGAATTATTTCGTCGGTAATTTTGAAATGGGAAGAAGCGATTATTACGAAGCTCCTGTTACTCCGCTTCAGCCGGGAGAACTGCATGGCGTCCTTGTATTTACGTTTGAAGACGCGGCGGGGAAATCGCACAGGATTGAAAGAGAGTTCACGATTAACGCAGTGCAATCGGAACCGGTAATGAACCCGAACTTCCCAGGCGGGTTTCCGGGTATGGACGGCGGAATTCCAGGCATGGAACGCCCGCAGAAGTCCGGTTTTCCTGTTATCCCGGTAGCGATTGGCGGCGGTGCTGTCGTTGTGGTAGTGGTTGTCCTTATTATCATACTTAAAAAACGCAAGAAGAAGAAAGAGATGATTTTAGATGAAGATATTTGACATAATAAGAATGGCGTTCAGAAACCTGTTCAGAAGCAAAGTAAGGACAATATTAACGGTCCTTGGCATTATTATAGGCACAACCGCGATCATTATCATGCTGTCCCTTGGGATCGCGATGAATGTCTCATACAGGGAACAGATGAGCAGGATGGGAAGCCTGAATGTAATTAACGTGTATCCGAATTATGATAATATACAAACCGGAAGAAGAGGACGGAATGATGTATGGGTTGAGCCTACAATCAGCCAGGAGGAACTTGATAAAATAAAGCAGATACCGAACGTTGAAGCCGTAACCCCGTTTTACCAGACGAGTGTTAAGATGGAGATCGGCAAGTATCTTGGCTATGTAACCATCGTCGGTATAGAGCCTGACGCAATGGCTTCTCTTGAATATAAAGCGGCGGAAGGAAGGCTTCTGAACCCGGACGATAAGATGCAGATTGTATTCGGTTCAAATATGAAAGATCAGTTTTACAACCCGAAGGAAATGAGAAGAGGCCGTATGTATTTCGGATGGGGCGGGTCAGGAGAGGAAAAGGATATTAACTTCCTTGAAGACAGGATAAATATGACTTTTGACATGAGTTACGGCGATCGCTATCCGGGGAGCCAGACCGGAAAAAAGCCCAAACTTTACAGGGTGGAAGGCGTCGGGATTCTTGAAGAGGGAAACTGGGAAACCGCATACCAGGCGTATATGAATATTCATGAGCTTGTAAAACTCGACCAGGAATATAAACAGCAGCAGGCCAATCCCGATCAGAAAAACAGGAAAAGAAAAACCGAGGAAGTCGGATTTCAGCAGGCAAAAGTCAAAGTCAACGAAATAAAGAACGTGCTTGAGGTACAGGAGCAGATTCGCGCTATCGGGTTAAACGCCTGGAGTATGGCCGAATCCCTTGAGGCTGCGAACAAAACCCAGGGCGTAATGCAGGGCGTTCTCGGGGGTATAGGAGCAATATCACTCCTCGTTGCGGCGATTGGCATCGCAAATACAATGATAATGGCCATATACGAAAGAACGAAGGAAATCGGTATTATGAAGGTTATAGGCGCGAGGATAAAGGATATAAGAAGACTGTTCCTGTATGAAGCGTCGATGATTGGCTTTATCGGAGGTGTATTAGGCATCGCCTTCAGCTTCGGAATATCCTATTTACTGAACACTGTTGGAGTACGGTTTTTAGGCGGTATGGGTATGGGAATGCCGGATGCGAAACTGTCCATTATCCCCGTATGGCTTGTGTTAATGGGAATGGTGTTCAGCGCTTTAATCGGGCTTATTTCGGGATTTTTCCCGGCACGCAAGGCGACAAAGCTGAGCGCCTTATCGGCTATACATACCGAATAGCCTAAGCAATTTGAACTGTGGTATTTATCGGAGAAGGCAGACAGCAGTTTCCGCTGTCTGCCTTTGATTTTTAGACGGCTATTTTCTGTTTTCTTCCGCAAATGCCCGAGAATTCCGATGCCTCTGTAACGTATGATAATCTTTTGTTCCGCTGTTCCTAAATAACGCTCACGTTTGCCCACTTCAATGCGCTCTCTTCAGTCTTGTTTATCCGAATATAAAATTCGAGAATCTGCAGCTAGCAAACCCGTCCATTCAACATATGCCTGTATACAGTTTCCGTTCACCGGGCCGGTACTATGCCTGAAGCCGCCGTATCCCTTGGACTTTACCGGCTATGTGAGCATTTTTTGCAGTAACCTTATCAATATAATTTACATAATATAAACTACAGTTACTATCTCAGGATGGTCCAATGTTGGTACACCGATAGTTAATCCTGATTGAAGAATGTATTGATGAAGGAGTGCAGGAAAATGCAAAAATATGCCGTGTTAATGGCAGGTGGTTCGGGAACGAGGCTTTGGCCCATTTCAAAGGAAACCCGTCCGAAACAGTTTATTCCCGTAGAGGATGACAGTCCTATGCTGGTTCAGGCCATTAAACGCTTATGCAAGGTTGTTCAACCTGAGCAATGCTTTATTATAACAACACTGCCTTTAACAGATATTACGAAAAAGATAGCGGGTGAATACATTCCGGAATCGAATATCCTGTCGGAACCGGACAGGAAAAACACTGCCGCATGCATTGCTTATGCAACGCTTTTGCTGCGGAAAAGATATAAGGAAGGGGTTCTATGCTTTGTACCGGCAGATGGATATGTAAAAGATACGGAAGGGTATGCGGAAGCTTTGCAATTGGCATTCGACACCGCTGAAAGGACTAACGGCCTTGTTGTTATCGGAGTCAAACCAGCCTATCCTTCAACCGGATACGGCTATATACATGTTGAACCTGTAACAGGTGCCGGTGTGAAAACATCACGGGTTTTGAATTTTATTGAGAAACCGGCTCCGGAAGTGGCCCAGGAGCTTGTTCGTTCAGACGATTATTTGTGGAACTGCGGGATTGTGGTCGGCACAATGGATGCCATTATACGGAATATAAAAGAATACATTCCTGAACATTACGATAAGCTTTCGGACGCGTTGGAAAAAGAAGAAGACGAAGCTTCCGTCCTTATTGAGAAAGCCTACCACGAGATTCATAGCATTTCCTTTGACAACGGAGTTCTTGAAAAATGTGCTTCATCACTGTATGCCGTAAGGGCATTCTTTGACTGGGATGATATCGGCAGCCTGGATGCTCTGGCAAAAACTCTGGAAGAGGATTCCGAAGGCAATCGGGTAAAAGGACGCCATATCGGAATCAATACAACAAATTCCGTCATTTACGGGAAAGATATCGCAATCTGCACGATAGACATCGATAACATGATTGTAGCCGGTACAAAAGACGAAGTGCTGGTTTGCCCGAGGAATAAATCCCAGAAGATAAAAAATCTTGTGGATAAATTGAAACAGCAAGGCCATGCGGATCTTCTCTGAGAAAAGGGACATACAGGGGGTGAACGAATGACAAAAACAAAGTTCTTATTAATAAGAGAAATAGCCGCGGGATTATGGCATGAAATGCACCATGTTCTAACCCAACTGCTTGCTGCGGAAATCCTGCAAAGGATTCCGGTTGTTTACTGGGGTGAAGGCAGCCTGTATGCCTCGTCCGATGGTTCCAACGCATTTGAACAGTTTTTTCTTCCGGTATCAGGCTGCAATGTGCATGATCTGGCGAAGGAGGAGTTCTCCTTTTATCCTAAACGGTGGAATAGCGCGAATATCCTCCTGCCAAATCCGCATCCCATTGTAGATGACGGGCATGGAACGGATCATCTGGCTGAGTGCGATGCGGATGTTTGTGTCCGGGATACATATATCGATGTTGAAAAGATCATCCCTTTTATACCGGAAGAGCATCCGCTCTACGGACTTAACCGCAGGGATTTGTTTTACCATCTGATACACAAATACATCCGCCTTCAAAAGGAAGTCCGGGCGTTAATCGATGCTTTCTATGATGAGAATATGAAAGGCACTGCTTTTTTGGCGGTACACATCCGAAGCAGCGATAAAATTGTGGAAGTACGACACCTGCATGAGTTAAACAGTCGGTATCCCCGGGAAATAGAAAAGGTTCTGCAGGCAAATCCGGGTATACGGATATTTTTGATGACCGACTGCATTGAAATCCTGGAAGAGTATAAAAAAAGGTATGGCGACCTTTTAATCCATACTGAGTGCAGAAGGGTTCCCGGGAACGGGCAGGGGGTCCATTTTCAGGAATACCCGGATAACAGGCGGAAGGGTTTTGAAATCATCCTGGATACATGGCTTGCCGCAAGGTGTGATTTCTTTATCGGCAACGGATATTCCAACGTATCGGCAGCTGTCAGTGAACTAAAAAACTGGAAGAATGACAGGATCAAGCTTTTATATTGACTGAAAGAGGCGATGAAGTATGGAAAAAAGCAAATGGATCGAAATGTATAGGACCATGCGACTCATCCGCTTGATTGAACAAAGAATCAATGATGAATACAAGTTTGACGAAATCAAAACGCCGATCCATCTGTCCATCGGACAGGAAGCGGTGGCGGCCGGTGTTTGCATCCACCTTCGAAAGGATGATTACGTTTTCGGCACCCATAGAAGCCATGCGCAATACATTGCAAAAGGCGGAGACATTAAAAAAATGATCGCCGAATTGTACCTGAGAAAAACCGGTTGCGCCTATGGAAGAGGCGGGTCAATGCATCTTGTCGATCCGGATGTCGGGATACTCGGATCTTCGGCGATAGTCGGAGGGAATATTCCGCTCGGAACCGGTACTGCCCTGGCATCAAAGATTCTGAAGAATGACAGGGTAACCGTTGTCTTTTTTGGCGACGGCGCCGCTGATGAAGGCACGTTCCATGAAAGCCTGAACTTTGCTTCACTGAAAAAGCTGCCTGTAGTTTATGTATGTGAAAACAATTTTTACGCTATTAACTCACATCAGCTTTCACGACAGGTTGGCGACAACATTTACAAATGGGCGCAGAATTATGGAATGCCGGGTTATCGGATTGACGGAAACGATGTATTGGAAGTTTCCGATTATGCCGAAAAAGCTATTTCCAGATGCCGGAACGGTGAAGGTCCCACGCTGATTGAATGCCTGACCTACAGGTGGAAAGGGCATATCGGAACGGTGGACGACGTAGGGGACGGTTACAGACCGAAAGAGGAATACGATTACTGGGTTTCCAGATGCCCGATAAAACGGTTCTCGGAATACCTTATCAATATGGGAGTTTTGAACAGTGAACTTATAGAAAGCATCGATCGGGAAATTTACAGCTTGATAGAAGAAGCGTTCAATTTCGCGCAGAACTCTCCGAAGCCATCGCCCAGTGAACTGCTCGATTATGTGTATGCGGATCATACAGGCTGAGGCGTACCGGGAACAGATGAGTAAAAGAAGGATGGTAAAACGGCATTTGAATGAGAAATTGTGCGTACTGTCTGCTGGAAAGGAGAATATTTTATGCCGTGGACGACAATTCAGGTGGAAAAACTGGATAACTTTTTTATAATGGGCGATTCTACGGGTAATCGTGTGCTCACATACAGGGAAGCGCTGCACGAGGCTTTTGATCAATCGCTTGCGAGGGATCCGAGAGTATTCATCATGGGTGAAGGCGTGGATGATGCTGCAGGTATTTTCGGAACAACGAAGGGGTTGAAAGAGAAATACGGCGCAGACAGGGTGTTCGATACTCCAATATCCGAAAATTCATTGACAGGGATAGCTGCCGGTGCGGCCATGGCAGGATTAAGGCCGATATTGATTCATGCGAGAATGGATTTTATGCTGCTTTCCTTTGATCAATTGGTGAATCATGCATCCAAATGGTGTTATATGTTTGGCGGAAAGGTAACGGTTCCGATGGTGGTAAGGACCATCAGCGCCAGGGGATGGGGATCCGGCGCGCAGCATTCCCAGTGTATCCAGGGAATGCTTATGAATGTTCCGGGGCTTAAAATAGTTGCTCCCGCAACCCCGTACGACGCCAAGGGATTGATGGTATCGGCCATTATAGACAGCAGCCCGGTATTGTTTGTTGAACACCGGTGGCTGCACAAAACAACAGGGCATGTTCCGGAAGAACTCTATTCAATTCCCATCGGCAAAGGCGTGATCCGCCGTGAGGGGAGAGAAATCACTATCGTGGCCGTGTCATATATGCTCGTCGAGGCACTGAAGGCAGCCGAAAAGCTTCAGGACGCAGGTATATCCGCAGAGGTTGTAGACCTTCGGTCATTAAAACCTATGGATGAAAATATTATTGTGGAATCGGTGGCAAAAACAGGAAGGCTTCTTATTGCCGATACCGGATGCAAAACCGGAAGCGCAGCCTCGGAAATAGCGGCAGTAGCAGCCGAAAAGGCATTCCACCTGCTGAAAAAGCCAATCAGGCGAGTGTGCTGCCCGGATACGCCTACTCCAACCAGCGATGTATTGGAAAAAGCTTATTATCCGACTGCGGAAGATATATTTAAGGAAGCGGTGAATTTGGTAATAGAATGAAAAGAGGATGATTATGGACAGGATTATTGAGCAGGATTGCGTTGAATACATGGAAAAAATAGATCTTTCCCCGTTAAGGGATAAAACCGTTTTTATCACCGGAGCTAACGGACTCATTGGCACATACCTGATTTATATACTTCATCTTGCCAATGTTGTCAAAAAGGCCGGAATCAATATTGTGGCTGTCAGTAAAAGCCCTCCGGGCAGCCATCTTCATGATATATTCAGCGAACGCTACACATTTTATGCGGAGGATTTGAATAAACCCGATTGTGACTGCTTCAGGGATAAGGCTGATTATATCATCCACGGCGCGACATATGCGCAGCCGAAAAAGTTTATTCAAAACTACCTGGAGACCATTCATCTGAATACGACGGTGACCGAAAAGCTGTTGGAAAAAGCGAAAAACGACGGCGCTGCGTTGTTATTTTTAAGTTCATCGGAAGTATACGGCGAGCCCGACGAATTGCATATTCCCACAAGCGAAGATTACCCAGGTCTGTGTTCCCCTTTAGATGTACGGGCAATTTACTCAGAATCAAAACGCATGGGTGAAACTCTGTGTTTTGCCTATAGAAACTTTGAAGGAGTAAACGCTAAAATCGCCAGGATTTCAATGACATATGGGCCAGGCATCGGCCTGGAGGACGAAAGAGTTCTCGCCCATTTCCTGAGGCAGGCGCTCTATGAAAACAAAATCGTGATGCTCGATGACGGCAGCAAAATCAGGACATTCTGCTATATTGCCGACTGCGTTTTGATGCTGCTGTATATAATGCTCTATGGAAAAGACTTCGTATATAATGTCGGCGGAAAAGACAGTATCAGTATCCGTTCCCTTGCCGAAGAGATATGCCGGCTCACCGGGAGCACATTGTCCGAAGAGATTGCATACAGGGAAAACCTGAAAAACGTCAAGGTTTCTCCGAAAATGGTAAAACTCGATATTACAAAAGTCTTATCAGAGTTCCCTCTACCTCCTTTTAAGCCTTTCAGCGAAGGCCTCAGCCGCACAATAGAATGGAACAGGGCATCAATCGGGTTACATGGCTGATGAAATGGGCTGTGTAACCCTTCTTTCTATTCCAACCAAAATCCTTTATTATTCAGCAAGCGCATGCACAAAAAGAGACAGGTATACATAATATAAACGTGAGGAAAATAATTTACCAAAAACTGCGAGGTGAAACCTACATGGCAGGGGACAGATTCCTGTTAATCAAGCCGTGGAGTTACAGGCTATGGTCTGATGTGGAGCATGTTCTTGGCCAGCTCCTGATTGCCGAGATTACCAACCGAATTCCTGTTGTTTTCTGGCCAACCCACTGCCTGCATAACGGATTTATTCATACAAACGGATTTGAACTGTATTTTGAGCCCGTTTCCAATTACAGCATTTTCGATTTGGCAAAACCGGAGTACACCTTCTTTCCGCCGATCTGGGACTCGGATAATCTGCTGGCTGAGGATGTTGACAAGGGTACCTGGATGTACAGAAGCATCGGAGATCTCATAACCAGTGACGCCAATGTTGTTGTTGGTGATGTGTATTTTTCAATATCCGAAATCATCCCTTTCATCAAAAAGGATAACGCGGCGTATGGCATGACGGCAATTGAAATTTACCGTTACCTTTTCAGGAAATATATCAGAGTCAAAAGGGACATTCTTATGGAAGTGCAGGGGTTTTACCAGTCATGGCTCAAGGATTGGCACCCGCTGCTTGCGGTTCATGTCAGGAGAGAGGAAGATGACATGATCATTGACGAAAGAAAAGAAAAAGCGGATGAGAACTACTGGGGCAGAAACAGTAGAAAATACGGCGACAAAAATTTTAAGAAAAGGAAAAGAAAATACCGTTTTTTAGGCAAAGGAAGAATGTTAAAGGCCAATACGCAGTATCATGCCGAGATCCGTAAGTTCGTGAATAAATACGCGATCCGGAGAATATTCCTTCTGACCGAGAGTGAGGAAGTTGTGGAAGAATACAGGAAAATGTACGGTGATTCGGTCGTATATACCGACTGCAAGCGGATAACCGCCAATGAACCGGCATACAACATTGAAAACCCTGTGGTGAAGAGAAGACGCGGGGTAGAGATAATTAAAGACACGTATCTCGCCGCCCAATGTGACTTTTTTATCGGAAACGATTTTTCAAGCCTGTCCCGGGCGGTATCCCGGATAAAAGACTGGCCTGAACAAAATGTCAAGCTTCTTTTCCGTCAGAGGGGAAAACGCAAATACCCGATAAATGTAAAAATGATTGCAGCCAGGGAAAAAAGTATATTGCGTTCATTTGTGGAGTTTATGGAAAAGCTCTGCCGCAGAATAAAGAAAAAACTGCACATTGGGAGTGATAAAATTGGCAACTGATCGATTCTTGCTCATTAAAAGCTGGGGTTGTGGTTTCTGGTCCGATGTGGACCATGTGATGGGGCAGCTATTGGCTGCCGAGCTGACCGACCGGATTCCTGTCGTTTATTGGGGAACAAACAGCCTGTATTCGGAATCTTTTAAAAGAAATGCCTTCGAATTATATTTTGAACCCATATCCGGTTATACCGTGGAAGAATTGAACCAGCCCGGTTTTACTTACTACCCTCCCATATGGAACGGCAAAAACCTGACGGTGGAGGATTTGGATAAAGTGGCCTGGGCATACCGGAACCTGGGAGATATGATGCAAAGCAACGCCAATGTGGTTGTCAGTGACACCCACTACTTTATACGTCCTATAATCCAATACATCCCCAAAAGCCACTGGGCATACGGAATGACAGCGCACCAGATATACCGGTGCCTGTTCGATAAATATATCAGGCTGAAACCCGATATTCAGGAGGAAATACAGCAGTTCTACGATGAATTCATGAAGGATGCAAGACCGCTGCTCGGGGTTCACATCCGCGGCGGGGACAAAGTAAAGGAAGTAGAAAACCTGTCCCACCTGAATAAGAAGTATCACCAAACCATACAAGAGTTTGTCAGGAGATACGGTATTAAAAGAATCCTGCTGTTGACCGATTGTGAGGAAATACTCAACGATTTTCAAAAAAAATACGGTCAGATGGTCATCTTTACCGAGTGCAAAAGGGGACAGATAAGCGATACTAAAAACGCCCCGCATCTTACCGCCTATTCAGATAGAAGGCGTAAAGGAATAGAGATTATCAAGGATACCTACCTGGCTTCAATGTGCGACTTTTTTATAGGCAACGGGTATTCGAACGTATCATATACGGTAAAACGGCTAAGAGACTGGCCGGACAGCAACATTGTCCTTTTCTACAGAACTCTGAGGCATGAGCAAAAGCTCGCAAAAAAACGTGTTAGGGAAGACCGGAGGAGAAGAAAACTGGAAAGAATTCACCATAGAATGGAATATCCTGAATTATACGGAGGTGTGAATACATATGCAGATGAACAGATATTTATTAATAAAATCATTGGGTAAAAGCATCTGGGCCGATGTGGATCACGTCATGTGCCAGCTTCTTGCAGCAGAGTTGACTAACCGTATCCCGATCGTGTACTGGGGTATGGAGAGCCTGTACTGTGAGTCCATCGCTACGAATGCATATGAGCTTTTTTTCGAACCGGTTTCCGGTTTTACGATCAATGAAATCATCCGTCCGGGATATTCTTTTTACCCACCTACATGGAATTCGGAGAACATTTTTGCAGAAGACAGCGACAGGTTCAAAATGGAATACCGGGATTTGAAAAGCCTGATGAAAAGTGAAGCAAATATCGTTGTCAGTGACATTTATTATCCGCTGAGTTCCATAATGTCATGGACAAACGCGGCGCACTGGTCTTTTGGGAAAACCCCCTATCAGGTTTACCGGTACCTGTTTGACAAATATCTGAAGCCAAAACCTGAAGTGAAACGGGAAATTAATAGATACATCAATACAACACCCGACTTCAGGGATGAAAAGCCAATACTCGGGGTTCACTGCCGTTCCAACGCAATTGTAAATGAAGTCGCGCAGCTTTATGATTTGAATGAATTATATAAGCCTTATATCTGGCAGTTCATTGTGCGGTATAACATCAGGCATATTTTTTTGATAACGGACTCCAATAAAATACTGAAACAATACAAAAAACTGTATGACGTAAACGGCATGCTTTTATACACCGACAGCAAAAAACGGCCTCTAAAGGAAAGGATACCCACATATCTTCTCGACTATCCAAACAAAAGGCATAAAGGCGTGGAGTTGATAAAGGACACCATTGAGGTCATAAAGGACACGTACCTGGCTTCACAATGCGACTTTTTTATCGGCAACGGTTATTCAAACCTGTCCAATACGGTGATGCGTCTTAAGGATTGGCCCGAGACCAATATCAAACTTTTATATTAAACGGTTGGTCACTAATGGAGAGGAGGGATGATTTATGAGCTCAAATGAACTGAAATATATTGAATTAATCAAAAGCAGATATCCTCAGTTGGATCTGTCAAAAATTGAATTTAATAAAACCGACGGGAGTTACAGCGATATCGCTGTTGTAAATAATGAGGTGGTGTTCAAATTTGCAAAATATGACTGGAGCGCTGCCTACCTGAGAAACGAAGCGGACGTGATCCGCTTCATCCGGGACTTTATTACTTTGCCTTTACCGGATGTGGAGCTGATTGACCAAAACGTATCCAGGCGTCATTATATCAAGGGTTCGCCGTTATACCGGAATATTCTGCTGAAATTGGATTATCATACGCAGGATATCGTTGCCAGGCAAATTGCGACTTTTTTAAATCAATTGCATTCCATCCCGCTAAAAAAGGCACAATATGCAAAAATCGGAGATTCCCAGATGAACCGGACACGGGAAGACTGGCTGGTTGAACTGGAAACGATGCAAAGAAAAATATTCCCTTACTGCACAGACTATGTAAAAGAATACTTACGCCAGATTATCCAGCCTGCCGTTGACAATGAAGAATTTTTTAAATTCCAGCCCGCGCTTATCCACGGAGATTTATTGCCTAACCATATACTGTTTGATAAAACGTCCCGAAAAATTAACGGCATCATCGGTTTTAGCAATGCAGGATTTGGCGATCCCGCCTTTGATCTGGGAATGCTTCTGGATCATCTGGGAGAGAACTTTATCAAGCGGATGCACAAATACTATCCAATTTCTCCCGCATACCTGGATAGAGCCAGATTTTATGCTTATATCAGCAGTTTTATGTGGTACAGGGATGTCTGCGACATGATTTCAACACGGGATTTTTCCCGTTTTCAAATTCCGGCAAAGGACAGGGACATTTCCCCTTTGGGAACATTTTCTCAGGTGGTCGAGGGTAAGCAATCGAAAAAATGAATTGTGATATCCAAGCAAGATTCTGAATAGATTGTTACAGGAATATGTGTTGGGGAGATAGTCGCGTGAATTACACCTCTAATGATTTAAGCCGCCTCGTAATCAAGAAAGCGCTGTTTGACGGGTACAGCAAAAAGCAAGTGGACGGCCTGCTCGCGAAAATCATTGAGGACTATAATGAGATGAACAACAGCATCCATGAGCTGAAATGCCAGATATCCACTCTGAATGAGGCAATTCAGCATTACAAGGTGCTTGAAGAATCCCTGCAGCACTCCATCCTGGTCGCACAGCACACTGCCGAGCAAATCAAGGCAAATGCATGCGACAAAGCAAAGAACATCGTCGACGAAGCAGAGATAAAAGCACAAAAAATCATTGATGACGCTGCCAATGAGGCCCGTAAAATTCAGGCAAAATATGAACAGCTTAAAAATGAAGTATTTACCTTTAAAACAAAATCGGAAGCATTGCTCCAGGCCCAAATGGATGTTCTCAGGCAATTGTTTGCCGAATAAAAGAGTATCTCCTGAAAAAGACAGGGGGACGGATTCATTGATGTGTTCCTCTTGTAGTAGACAGTGGAAGTGTGATAACTGTTCAACTGCAAGGAGGAACATATTTTTATGAAAAAATATCACATTAAAGAACCATCCCTTTGCCTTACTGTAATTAAAAGTTATTTTTCAGCATGTTGACATAATATTCATATTCTATCCGGATTCCTTCCCTTAACTCCATTTTCGGCTTCCAACCGGTTGCTGAAATCCTGGAATTATCCAAAACTCTCCGCGGCGTTCCGTCGGGTTTTGTGGCATCAAATACAATTTCTCCCTGAAAGCCTACAACATCCCGAATAATCTCAGCCAGCTCTTTTATGCTTATTTCCTTTCCGGAACCGATATTCACAAGCTCACTGCCATCATAGTTCTGCATCAGGTAAAGACATGCTTCGGCCATGTCATCCACATATAAAAATTCACGTAAAGGCTTGCCCGTACCCCACAATTCAACAAATGGCAGGTTCTCAGTTTTGGCTTTGTGGAATTTTATCAGCATGGATGGAATTACATGTGAGTTGTAAGCGTCAAACCTGTCATTGATGCCGTATAGGTTGGCGGGCATAACCGAAATATAACGGGTGCCATATTGCTTGTTGTAAGACTGGCACATTTTAATCCCCGATATTTTGGCCAAAGCGTAAGCTTCGTTAGTGGGTTCCAATGGACCGGTAAGCAGGTATTCCTCTTTAATCGGTTGAGGGCACAATTTCGGATAAATGCATGAGCTCCCGAGGAACATCAGCTTTTTCACTTTATTCTTAAAAGCGCTGCGAATCACATTGCATTCAATCAGCATGTTCTCCATGATGAAATCTGCAGGGTATGTATCGTTTGCATGAATTCCTCCTACTTTTGCGGCGGCCAGAAACACATATTCGGGTTTTTCCTCTTCAAAAAACTTTTCGCATGCCGCCTGATTGGTTAAATCCAGTTCCTTATGTGTCCTCCGGATAATGTTCTCATATCCGTTTTGCTGAAGGCATCTGACAATGGCTGAACCAACCATTCCGGTATGTCCTGCCACATATATCCTGCTGTTTTTTTCCATATGAGCCCCTCCTTAATCCAATTTTACTCCCGCAGCCTCAAGATCACTTTTCACCATCATTGCAACCAATTCTTCAAAGGATACTCTGGGTTTCCATCCCAGCTTGGTTTTTGCCTTTGTTGGATCACCCAAAAGCAAATCTACTTCTGCCGGTCTGAAAAACTTACTGCTCACCCTGACCAGTTCCCTGCCGGTATCCTTATCAATACCCTTTTCATCCAGACCTTTTCCTGTCCAGATCAGGTTGATCCCGGCATTCCTGAATGCCAGTTCACAGAATTCTCTTACCGTATGTGTTTCTCCGGTTGCAACTACATACTCTTCGGGTTTGTCTTGCTGGAGCATCATCCACATGGCTTCAACGTAATCTCCTGCATATCCCCAGTCTCTTTTTGCATCCAGATTGCCGAGGTACAAACACTCGGAGTTTCCTTTCAGAATGTCGGCAATTCCGGCAGTAATTTTCCGGGTAACAAAATTCTTCCCTCTTCTGGGTGACTCATGATTGAAGAGAATTCCGTTGCAAGCAAATAAATTATAGGATTCTCTATAGTTTACCGTCATCCAGTATGCATACAGCTTACTTGCTGCGTAAGGGCTTCTCGGGTAAAAAGGCGTGTCTTCATTCTGCGGTATTTCCCTTACCTTCCCATACAGTTCACTGGAGGAAGCCTGGTAAAATTTAATGTCCGGGTTTACATCCCGGATGGCATCTAACAGCTTTACTGTTCCGATAGCATTTACATCAGCGGTAAATATCGGAATATCAAAAGAAACTTTCACGTGACTTTGTGCTGCCAGATTATACACCTCGGTAGGTTCAATCTTATACAGCAATCTGCTCAGGCTGCCTGCATCGGTCATATCACCATAATGCAAAGTAACCCTTTCAGGTTCATCGAGCAAGTGACGGATTCTTTCCGTATTATCCGTACTGTTTCTTCTGATAAGTCCATGAACTTCATATCCCTTTTCAAGTAAAAATTCCGCCAGATAGGAACCATCCTGTCCGGTGATTCCTGTAATTAATGCTTTGCTCATTTGCATACCCTCCTATGGTATAAATGATTCTCTTTTTCCGCTTTCGTTCCATTTCCAAATGCTCTGCTGCAAGCCTGGGCATGTAAGACAGTATCAAAACCGGCCCTGATACAATAATATGCAAACTGATTATGTAATGTTACATTCACATAACTCATAGGAAGTGAGGGCAAATCAGAATCCGTTAAGAATGATAGTAAGAGTATGCAACATTCTATGAAACAGGGAGTATTATGTATATATATGGCAAAAACGGGAGTATGGCCCGACTCGACAAAGGAGGCCTCCTTGGCTCTACCGCTGCATTTTTATTTAAGATGAAAATATCTAATCAAAGAAAAGGAAAGGAAAGGATGTGATTATTTATGCCGACAGTATCGGTTGGTATTCCCGATACAACGTTTGTAACTTCTTCTCAACCGACACAGAACTTTTCATTTTACCCGCTGATGTATGTGGGTAATGAGCCGTCTTTTTCAGATTCTATCGGCCTGATGGAAATAGATTTGTCATCTATACCGGTAACGAATGTCGATAGTGCTGTGCTGCAGCTGGCTGTAATTGTGAAAACCGGTGCAGAGCCAAGCCCTATCGTTGTGAACAGAGTGACCAGTCCGTTTGATGCCAGCACTGTAACTTATAATACTCTGCCATCCTTTACGCCCACGACCTCACAAATAAATGTGGAAACATCGGATCTGTATACGATTGTGGAAATTGATATTACAGAGCTTGTTAACCAATGGCTCAACGGAACCCACCCCAATTTCGGAATAGCATTAACCAACCCTGACGGGGCAACCCTGGTTCAGTTTGCTACAAATAATATAGTATATGAACCGTATTTCCCGAAGCTGGTTGTTTCCTATTCGGATACTCCGACTCCTCCTTCGGATAATCCCTATGGGTATATCTATAACACCGGCAGTCAGACGGTTGAAGTAAACAATTCGATTGCTTTCAGCAACAATGGTGCTTTGCTTGGGATCAGCCATGATGCAGACACTGCTCCTATTATCATTGAGAACCCCGGAGTATATGCAGTCTGGTATACTGTAACCGGAGCAGAGGCTAATCAATTTACTCTGTACCGGAATGACAGTCCTGTACCGGGAAGCACTTATGGAACCGGCACGACTAATAACGGTTATACCGGAATGGTTATCATTAATGCAGCCGCCGGTGATCAAATAACCCTTAGGAATCATACCAGCGCTGGCCCGGTTACCCTTGATAACGCAGCAGGAGGAACAGAAACCGGAGTTAGTGCTTCCATCATGATTTTAAGAATTGGCGCACCTGTATCGACAGACCCACAGCTTGATGCTGTAAACAATGCCCAGGATATCACACAAATGCGTACAGCCATTACCGATCCCGCCCTCGGTTTGAATCTTGATGGCTTTAATTCGCTGAGTACGACAGCCCAGGATATAGTGCTGCAGTCCTTGCTGACAAACCGTCCTGATTTGGGATATCCATCGGTATCTGGTTTGCAGGAAGCCCTGGACATGGCAGTAAATGAAGTAGTGGATCCCGAAAATATCCATGTAAGAGCTGGCAGTGTGGGAGGGAACGGAAGCATCGCACAGCCCTTTGGAACCATTACCGAAGGTATTAATGCGGTAGTTCCCGGTGGAACGGTTCATATAGAAGCCGGAACCTATCCCATTACAACCCAGATCAACCTGAACAAAGCAGGAGTAACCCTGCTCGGCGAACCGGGTGCTGAGCTCATACTGCAGGCAGATATCATTCCTCTGCTGATTACAGGCAGCGACGCAACCGTTCAGGGATTAACAATGACCAGCGATATTCCTTATCCTAAAGAATTTATCCAAATAGGAGCGCCTAATGTAAGGCTTATAGGAAATACTATTTTCGGGCCTGAGCAGCCACCACCGATGGCGGATTGGGTTGTGAACCGGGCTGTTGTATCGCAGGTGAATACCGTAAACGTTCTTTTGCAGCAAAACACTTTTTACTCGCTGAGAACCGGAATGTACATCAATCCGGATACAACCGGCGCCATCAATAACAATGTGGTTTACAACACAAAAGGCGGATTCCTGGTTGACCGTGCTTTTACCACATTTACAGGAAACTCATGGGGCACACCACCCAATGAATTCGATATTGTTCTGCTGGAAGGAACTACAATGGGACCGCCATATGACAATCTCGCACAATTATCCGCGGATAATGATAATGCAACCATCTCCGACCAGAGATAATCGTCAACGGGTTGCCCCGCAAACCGGGGCAACCCGTTCATTATTATTCGTTCTTTGGCATCTGTTTTTACCGTAATTATTCAATCTTTATCAGGGGCAATATGTATTACGCCTGATATCAGAATATTTTTTTTTATTTTATTAAGTATGCTTTTCCTGAGTTTGCGCAATTTTTTATTAGCGAGTTTCCTATCCCTGTCATAGGCTTCAATATAAATTTTAATTTTGGGTTCAGTGCCCGAAGGCCTGATACAAAACCATGAACCATCAGATACTTCATAATA
>JAAYXD010000127.1 GCA_012516065.1 Clostridiaceae bacterium | reverse complement strand
ATCAAGGAGCCTATTTATATGACCCTTAATCTATGTAGAGTTTTGGCATTTTTAGAAGATGGCTTATACCTTTCAAAGCAGTCGGGTGGTGAGTGGGGAATTAGAAATGTACCTGAAAAATATCATTCATTTATTTCCCGGGCATTAGATTGCTACAAGACAAATCAGACAATGCAGGCGGACGTGGAGATTGCAAGAAAGTTTGCAGATGAAATGCTGGAAATTATATACCGTCAAAAGCAGATGTTCTTGGATTCTTAAAAGCTTTTAAATCTTTGTCTTTATTTAAAAAATAAATTCCCATTGACAATTTGGTCTATAATGTGTAGACTTATATTGCAGGTCTATATTACATAGACCAAGGAGGTGTTATTGTGAAAGAATATAAGCTTACGGAAAGTGAAGAAAAATTTGCAGAATTAATATGGCAAAATGAGCCGATAGGTTCCGGTGATCTTGTAAAGCTATGTGAGAAAGAAATGAAATGGAAAAAGTCCACAACATACACGGTACTCAAAAAATTATGCGATAAGGGAATTTTTAAAAATGAAGATGCCATTGTATCATCTCTAATTACCAAGGACGATTATTATGCCAGGCAAAGTATACGCTTTGTTGAGGATAACTTTGGAGGGTCTTTGCCGAAGTTTTTAACGGCTTTTATCGGCGGAAGAAAACTAAGCAAACGTCAGGCCGAAGAGTTGAAGAGATTGATTGACGAGCATAGGGAGGAGTAGTAATGAGTAAACTATTTTTGACTGTTTTGAATATGAGCCTTACCGCAAGCTATGTAATTCTTTTTGTGATAGCAATAAGGTTTTTACTCAAGAAAGCTCCCAAATTTATCTCCTATGCTCTATGGGGTGTGGTAGCATTTAGGCTTATAATTCCTTTTTCCTTTGAAAGCATATTTAGCCTTATGCCCAGAAATACGAATCCTGCTCCCATTCCCCATGATATAATTTATCAGCAAAGTCCGAAAATAAACAGCGGGATAGAAGCAGTGGATTCCTTTGTAAACAATTCTCTTCCTGCACCGGCTGTAGAAGCAAGTGTAAATCCCCTTCAGATATATGTGAAAATAGGAACATTTATCTGGCTTTTTGGCATAATTGCATTGCTTTTATATAGTTTCTTTTCCGTTTTGCTGTTAAAAAGGCAGCTTAAAGGTGCAAAACTGATTGATAAAAACATCTATGAAGCAAACAACTTAAAAACACCCTTTGTACTGGGATTAATAAATCCAAAGATATATATGCCGGTTGGACTTCTAAAGGAGGAGCAAAACTACATTCTCATACATGAGAAGACCCATATTCGTAGAAAAGACCATATCATAAAAAGACTGGCTTTCTTGATATTGACCGTACATTGGTTTAATCCTTTGGTGTGGATTGCGTTCATGTTGATGAGCACGGACATGGAGCTTTCCTGTGATGAAAAAGTATTGAAGGTAATGAATGAAGATATTAAAAAGCCCTATGCCAATTTGATATTATCCCTTGCTGCCGGGAAACATATTTTAAACGGAAGTCCCCTTGCTTTTGGCGAGGGAAATGTAAAAAGGAGAATTAAAAATGTGTTAAACTATAAAAAGCCGGTTTTTTGGGTAATTGCTGTTTCAATTATTATTGTGTCGATAGTGGGGATAGGACTTATGGCAAATCCAAAAGCTGATAAATCAGATGAATCAAGTCAAATTACTGATTTAGGACAACAGGATAATAATTTAGTTTCACCGCAAATGACGATTGAGCCTACGGCTACGGATTTGACCCAAGATCAAGGCAACGATATCGGCATGCCGGAACCTGACTATGCTTCAGATGATATTGAAGTTGAGAAAATAAAGCTTGATGGGTATTTGGCAGACGTAACCGGTATACAGGATTCATATATTGATGAGATTTATGTTTATGGCAATGTTGATATCGGATTTGGAAATGAGAAGGATCTTCCATTACT
>JAAYXD010000126.1 GCA_012516065.1 Clostridiaceae bacterium | reverse complement strand
GGTCGGGGTGAGAGGACTTGAACCCCCGGCCCCATGGTCCCAAACCACGTGCGCTACCAACTGCGCTACACCCCGAAACAAACTGCGCTAATTATTTTACATCATATCACCAGGTTTTGCAATGGTAATAATTTTCGTAACGGTTTATCATAAAATCGGTTTAATAAATTACAAAAATATTACATTTATTCAAAACCGCGAACTAAATTTTCGTAAATCAGTCTATATTAATGAACGCATGAAAAATGCGGAAAAAGACAAGCAAAGGGGACATAATTATGTAAGCTGTGAAGAAATGAAACGAAACTTACGGTAATTAACCGAAAATTAAACAGAAAGTCAAAAATAATATTACAGGAGGAGTTGATATTATGAGAAAAACATCGTTACTTTTAGTTATTACATTACTGCTTTCATCTTTTTTCTTACAGGCTTCTTTTGCCGAAAACGATTTCAATATAATGATTGACGGGGAAAAATTTGAACTGGCTGCACCGCATACATTCATAAACTGGAGAACAATGATCACGATTGATTCCGGACTGCTTGAAAAGCTCGGCGCGAAAGCCGTCTATGAAGAAAATGAGGGTAAGATACGGATAGACAGTGAATATTCAACTGTTGAGCTAACCCTTAACGAATCGGACGCATACATATACAGGAAATTTGATTTTACCGGAATACCGGAAACGATAGAAATGGATGTCGCACCGTTTGTAGAAAACGGCAGTGTTTACATCCCGCTCCGGTTTGCAGTCGAAGGCATTGGGGCGAAAGTTGACTGGGACGGGCTCAGCAAATCGGTTCTTATTACAACAAATGCTGACTACGACATTATCCCTGTTGAAAGACCCGTCGAATATGAAGAAGTAAATATTCAGGACATTCCCGATGATTTGGCCGATTGGGTTGAAGCGAACAGGATGACCGGCGGAATTTGGTTCAAGACTTTGGACAATAAAACTTATATATTAATCTGCGCAGGCGAAAAGCCTACCGGCGGATATTCGATGCAGCTTGAGAGCATAACTATGGTTGCTCCCGGAAGCATATACGTTACAGCGCAGGTTATAAGCCCGGCACCCGATATGATGGTCACGCAGGTTCTGACATATCCGTATATTCTTATAGTCATTGAGGACGAGGAAATTTTGAATGTCGACGGTATCATCAGCGATGGAACAATACCCGGAGAAGAGACTGTTTCAACCATCGGCGCGGCCATTTCCACCGAAGATATCACCGATATGACCTTATACAATCTGATGGGGGAAAAGGTTAAAACTTATGCCCCCGAAGAATATCCGGCGATTGTTGAAGCCTTTAACAATGCCGTAATCGACGATTCATTCTATATAATGATGCTGGCGGGAAACAGGCTTGTCATCAGCCTTACGGATGGCACCGTTATTGAAATGACAAGTTACGGTTCCGAAACGAACATTGTAGCCGCAATAAGCAGCCAGGAAGCGGACGGCGAATTTAAGAGCCTGCATTTGATATGCCCGGAAATAGCCAAAATTCTATTGGAAGGCGTAATTGAATAATAAGTTGATAAGTTAAGGGGTCAGGCATAATTTTTTATACCTGGCCCCTTTTTGCTCACGTCAGGGAATAAGTAATTAACTTCTTTTATTTTTTATAATTCATCATAAACCGTATTACCAGTTTTTCCTGATCAAATGTGCATGAAATAAATTCAAGATTATAATCGGGTTCTTTTGTAATATCAATCATGATCTGCCCGATGTCCAGGCTTGCCGTATCTATATTTTGAAGCTTAAAAGTACACTCGGGTTTACCGTTTTTAACGGCCTCTCCCAGTGCGCTTTTTAAATTATCGACACCATCTATGAGCATATTGTTTTTAACAAAATAGTTCTCCGCGGTTTCAACACATGCAGGATAATCCGCAGTTGTCCAGGTATGGTTTTTTCCGATCTCCGCGTCGGTTACATTAAAATAGCTCTTATGAAATAGTTTACCGTCATTCCCTTCGGTTGGAACGGGATCGTCCCATGTTACATCCACGTGGTATGTATCGCCGTCCAGTAATACGATATTCCACGCATGAGGCTCTCCGTCCGCGATTCCCGTTATTATACGGCAGGGTATCCCCGCACGGTTTAAAAGAAGCATCATTAACTGTGCATATCCCTCACAAACCGCGAGTCCTGTTTCGAGAGCGCCGAGCGCGTGCGAAGACGACCGTGGAATGCCTTTATTTATATCAAAACTTGTATCGTACTCTATATTTTCAATTATAAAATCATGAAACGCCAGTTCTTTTTCATAATCTGTCATGCCCGGTTTTATTACAATTCCCGTTATTTCATCGAGCATTGAAAACAGTTTCAGATCCCGCTCCAACGTATTTATATACCGCGGCATGACATACAGCCTATAACCTTCTGCCTCATGCCATAATTCCGACGAATAGCCCCTGTGGAAGACACCTGTTGAGATCACGGCGCGTTCCATTATATGTGAAAGGTATTTTTGCCAGTCTGCTTTAACCATTGATTCATCAATCGACAGTTCTATCTTTTCGGCATGTTTAGTAAACGCTTTTTCCAGCTCCGGGAGGCATTCCAGCCACTTGTTTATAACCGGTATGTTCTCCGGTGTCAGCAGTTTTTCCAGGTTTGAATATGAAATCATACCCCTGTCGTAAAGCACTGATATCAAACTTTTATTTTCTTTTTTATGGTTTAAAAACATTGCCCTCCATGATAATTCCGCAAGCCGTCCTCGTTTAAAATCGTAACCATCGGCCAGAGTCTCTCCGGGAATAATCAGACCTGCGCTAACCGCTGCCTGTTCAACGGTATTCCACGTAAAATCCTCTCCGTTTCCGTCCCTGTATCCAAGTGCTCTTAAGAGAAATACAAGATATGATTTTTCGTCAACAGGAGCGCTTGAGCCGTATAAGTTATTGCCTATGCCTATTGTCAGGCCGTTTTGATACAAATAACCGACATATGGGTCCGCCCAGTCCGGCACATCGGTAAACGGATGAAGCGGGTTACCTGCCAAAGCTTTGTCTTCAGCTCCCAAAAGCCTTACAAGCATAGCCGCGCCTTCCGCGCGTGTAGCCGTTTCTTCGAGCATCAGATTCCCTTTGCCGTCACCCCTTAAAACGTTAAGAGCATTAAGGGCGTCTGCCGGAGATAGCATTTTCAGCTGTGATAATATATCGGATGTAATTACTCCGTGGAAATATTTAACCGTCCTTAAATGTTCAGGGAAAAGAAGGTCATAACGCTCATTCTCCGGAAACCCGGAGGCCAGAGCCAAAACGCTCTGTGAGAGCAAAATAACGGATAACAGAACGGTAACGAGGGACTTAATCTTTTTCAAACGTAAAGCACTTCCTTTCTTTTGATGAGACAGAGGACAGTTTTTACGGAACATTTTTGTTCTGCGTTATTACAAAAGCCGAGGCTATCAGGCGTTCTTTCCCTGCGGACGGTTTATTTACTATCACTCCGTTCACGATCATCTCGCTTGAAGCTCCGCCGTCAAGAAGCGCGGCTTCCGTTACACCCGCCGAAATAAGAATGTCCGCAAGCTGTTTTCCGGTAACTCCTGCGCTGTAGCCCGGCTGCCTGCCGTCCACAACTGCAAAAACAAGCGTCGAATCATCCTTAATTCCGACCGCTGTGCGTGGTGTCGGGATTTCCAAACTGCCCGCCCACGGGTCTGTGTCTTTTGCAACATTAACGCCGTTTTCGACAAGAGAGCCGGAACACTGGTATCCGTGCTCCGCCTGATCAACCCACCCGATTATCACATCTTGCCCGGTACTGAGCCGGGAAAGAACGGAGTTTTCCGTTTTCGAATCCACAATCAGATAACCGTCATCAGGTATTTCTGCTTCGGCACCGGCAATGCCGGACGATACCACTTTGCCGTTTTTAACAACGCACACCGTATGTCTTTCATCAAACCTGTCGGTCGGACCGTATTCGGGCGTATATAACGTCACTCCCTGTTCCGCGGGATACGGGTTTACCCTGTCGACGGGAATCCGCTCCCCGCCGTATTCTATCCAGACCTCCGCCGGGGCGTCAATAAACCATGCTTTTTTATCCTTTATTAATAATATCCTGCCGTTTCCGAGACTTCCTGTCAATATCCTGCCGTTGCTCACGACAAACCCGGAAGGCTGGCCGTATGAATAATTAAAGCCTCCGTTTACCGACGCCAGAGCTTTGTATCTTTTGTCCATTTCGCTTAGCAGTTCAAATCCAAATATTCTATCTTTCGCAAGTACGGGAAAAACCGAAAGCCCGGAACTGCGCAGGTCCAGTTCGAGAAAATGGACGACCTGCGGCTTTCCGTCTATTTCGATTTCTTCTTTTCTATAAACGACAGGTTCGTTTCCGCCGGCTTCTTCCGTTACATCCGGTGTTTTTTCAACAGATTCGTCATCATATGAATAAGACCCATCAAAATGTCTTATCGATGGGCCTATGCCGAGAACAACGAACAGAATTAATATAAAAACAGCCGCACGTACACTGTTATATAGCGTTTTCTTCATGATCAACGGTAAACATTTTATCCATATTCAGGCTTAACTGCCGGTATAGGATATCCGCTATCCCTACTCCTCTTTCCTTTGCATTATTTATTAGTTCTTCATCGAGCATTTCTTCAAATATCCGTCTTGCCGTGCTTTTAGGAAGAAGGCTGCTTTCCGGAACGGTCCTTTTCATCTGCCTGTACATCATCTGCATGAAAAGCGCCTCGAACTCCCTGCAAGCGTCTTTAAGCTTCTGTTTATCCCCCTCGGAGTAAGCTTTCCTTAAATATTCTTCAAATTTTTGATCTTCCGCAACCTGTTTTCTTTCAATACCGGTTGTTATATCAACAGAACCGATTCCGTCAATTCTCATTATGCAGTATTACTCCTTTTACACCGGTTTATCTCTTAAGATTGTTTGCTATTCCCATCATTTCATCGGCTGTCGTTATCGCTTTTGAATTCAATTCATATGCCCTCTGGGAAATAATGAGCCTAACCATTTCTTCGACAACCTGAACATTCGAAGCTTCCAGGTATCCCTGGCGGATTATGCTCGGCTCTCCAAGTTCCTCGTCAAACACGGCAAAGCCTGAAGCGCTGTTTTCAGCATACATATTTCCACCGATAGATTCAAGGCCCTGCGGATTATTAAACTTAAACACTCCGATCCTTTGCCCGGTAGGTATAATATATCCTTCCTCATCCCTGTACGAAACTTCCCCGCGTTCCGAAACCACCATCTGTTCAAGCGGGTAATCGAAATACACAGGTTCGCCGTTTTCATCAAGGACGGGATAACCCCTTGCCGTGGTCAGCATATTTCCGTCTTCGGTAACGGATAATTTAAAGCTTCCGTCCCGCGTATAATAGATATTTCCGTCGGCATACCTGATGCTGAAAAATCCGTCACCGACGATCGCAAAATCCAACTGGTTTTCAGTCTGCTGCAGGCTGCCCCATGTGAAGTCCTTTGAAACCGCACGCGCAACTGCTCCGTGCCCTACCTGTAAATTCACCGGCCGTCCCTGTGCTTCCATCATATATGCGCGCTCAATCGTAACATACAGCAGATCTTCAAATTCGGCCCTGTCTTTTTTAAATGCGGTTGTATTTACATTTGCAAGATTATTTGAAATAGTATCCACATTGAATTGCATTGCCTTCATGCCTGAACCGGCCGTCCAAAGCGCTCTCATCATATTTTTCTCACCCTTTCGATCTTCAGCCTGTAATTTATTCCCGTAAACATCATTTAATATTTTTAATCAATCACCTGTTTACACTCTTCCGACTTCATTGACAGCTTTCTCAAGAGTGCCGTCCATCGCCGTTATTATGCGCTGGTTAGCCTCATAGCTGCGGAGAAGGGAAATCATATCGACCATTTCACGGATAGAATCGACATTCGACTGCTCAATGTAACATTGCAAAACCTGGCCCGTAAAATCCTCTTCGGCTGTTTCTCCAGTCGGGCTCAGCAGGTTTTCTCCGTTTTTCCGCAGTGTGTTCGGGTTTGAAAACTGCCTGATTTGAAGCCTGTCTATAACCTGCCCGTTTTGAATAATAGTGCCGTCGCTTTCAACTATGAATTGATCTCCGTTCAATTGGATGACACCGTTCTGCCCCAGGATATAATAGCCCTGTTTTGTCACAAGCTGGCCGTTTGCATTCAGCGCAAAACCTCCGTCACGCGTGTAGAATTCCATATATCCTTCGCCGGTCGGCACGGCGACGGAGAAAAAGGCCCTTCCGTCATCCTTTATGCCCATGTCAAGGAGGTTTTCGGTATGCAAAAGGTTACCCTGGCGAAAAACGGTATGTATTTCGCCTATATCGTTGCTGAATGAAAGATCTCCTACCGGTACACCGGCCGCGATCCCATATTTATTGTCATAAAGCCTTGACGCGAGAAGCTCCGGAAAACCCTCCAGTACAACAACATCCCTCTTGTAGCCGTTTGTCGACACATTTGCAAGGTTATTCGACAGCACATCCATCTTTTTGTTAAGAACCAGCATGCTCCAGCCTGAAGTGTACAGCCCGCGTATCATATTACCCTTCCTTACCGAATACAATCGATAATAAATTTTTCATTCATATGTTTTATCGGAAACAAAAGGGGATTAGATAACGAAATTTATATTGAAAAAAATGAATAAAATAAAAACCGCAGCAAATCCGGCTGCGGTTCTTTCCATTCTTTTATTTTTCACCTGTAGTAGTCTGATCTCTCCATGCTTGCACTATGCAGAATTTCAATGTTATCAAGAACTTTTCCGGTCCCAAGGGCTACGCATGATACGGCATCCTCGGCGATAACAACATTGATTCCTGTCCTGTTCTGCAGAAGTTTATCGAGGCCGTATACAAGGCTTCCTCCTCCGGTCATTACTATACCCCTGTCGCTGATATCCGCGGCAAGCTCCGGCGGAGTCCTTTCCAGTACGGAATGGACAGCCTCAATTATACTTGATACAGGCTCTTCGAGCGCCTCCATCATCTCTGTCGATGTTATGCGTATTGTTTTCGGAAGACCTGAAACAAGGTTTCTGCCCCTTACATCCATAGAAACTTCCTGCGGTCTCGGGAAAACCGTTCCTATCTGTATTTTCATTTCCTCGGCGGTGCGCTCGCCGATCATAATATTGTGCTTTTTGCGCATATAACGTACTATTGCTTCATCAAACTTATCCCCGGCAATTTTTGTCGAAGAGCTTACTACTGTCCCGCCGAGAGAAATAACCGCTATATCGGTCGTCCCTCCTCCGATATCTACAACCATGCTGCCGCATGCTTTCGTTATGTCTATTCCTGCGCCTATCGCGGCCGCAATTGGTTCTTCTATAAGGTATGTTCTTCTGGCTCCTGCCTGAATTGCGGCATCTTCAACAGCACGCTTTTCCACTTCGGTTACGCCGCTCGGGACACAAATCATAACCCTCGGCTTAAACAGCTTGAACAAGCTTTTGCTGCATACCTTATTGATGAAATACTTAAGCATCCTTTCCGTTACCTGGTAGTCGGAAATAACTCCCTCGCGCAGCGGCCTGATAGCCACTATGTTTCCGGGTGTCCTTCCGAGCATTTTTCTTGCTTCTTCCCCGACAGCCAGCATTTTATTCGTGTTTTTGTCAAGAGCAACAACCGAAGGCTCCCTTAAAACAATACCCTTGCCTTTGACATAGATCAATACGGTTGCAGTTCCCAAATCAATTCCTATATCCAGACCAAGACCCAATCGTGACAACCCCTTTTCAGCCTTAACCCATATTCAATAAAGGAAAATAAGGAATATTTGTATTATGTCCAGCAAAAAATAATACAGACATTATTCCCCATATAAAAATTTGGAGCGGAACAACAACGTTCCATTCCATTTCATGCTGTTTTTTGTCTATTTTTATATTAACATATTTTATATGAAATTCAAGAAAAACGTTAGACCGTGTCTGAATAATAATCCATGAAAAAAAGACCGGATTTTTATCCGGCCCTTTTTTCAACCTTTTTGTATTTTATCCGTGTGGCTTCTCCGCCTCGTATGTGTCTTTCCGCTTTATTTTCTTCCAGAATCCTTCGAACCTGTTTTGCCATCGCTGGATTTAGCTTCTTAAGCCTTTCGGTAACATCCTTGTGAACGGTGCTTTTACTAATTCCAAATGTCTGGGCGGCCGCTCTTACGGTAGTCCTGTTTTCAATAATGAATGCTCCAAGTTCCAGCGCCCTTTCTTCGATATATTGTTTCAAAACCGATTCCCTCCTACAGCATCAGAACCTGCCTGGCTCGGGGTGTTTCTGTTAATATTTATATGCACATTTCTGCCCGGTTATGTTTTAGAAGTAAATAAGGCTTTCGTCGCGGTCAACCCAAAACTTATCAGGTGTATTCTTCGCTTACTGCTGTTCGGCCAGTTCAGGCAGCACCGTTTTGGGATCAATAAGCTTGTCGTTCTTGTATACTTCAAAATGAAGGTGCGGAGGATCCATGCATTCGAATACGGCCGTGTTGCCGACACTGCTTATCGCGTCTCCCGCTTTGACTTTCTGGTTTACACTGACCATACTGTCGCTGGCAAGGTTTGAATATATTGTTTTATAGCCGTTTTCGTGATCAATCGTAATGGTTATCCCGTAGCAGGGATCTCTCTTAATCTCTTTTATATAACCATCCGCCGCGGCTTTTACAACGTCTCCTCTCGGCGCCGCTATATCAACTCCGCTGTGCGTCCGCCATTCGTCAAGGGTTTTTGAATAGAGCAACCTATCCATCGCATAGTCCATCTGAATTTTCCCTTTAACCGGAACAACAAAAACCGGTTTTGAACCGAACAGCTTAATTACCTCTTCAGAATCTTCGTTTTGGGCGTTTTCAGCCGGCTTCTCGGGCGCTTTCGTCGGCTTTGGCTCTACAGTCGGCACCACGGTCGGTTTCGCAGCGGTTTCAATTTCGGACTCGCCTTTTTCCCTGGAATCATCTTCATCCTCGGCAATTAAATAATCATCGTCGCCGCCATCCTCTAAACCGAAATCGAACGGTTCATCCTCCTGTATCTCAGGATTTTCCGTTTCCCCAACCGATATGCTGTCGTCCTGTCTTGTGCCGTCATCTAAAATTACATATTCTTTATCATCGTCAATCTCAGCCTGAATTCCGTCGGGCACCAAATCATCCTCATATCTTTCCGGCGAAGAAATTAAATGATTTGTTGTGAAATAAACGGCTCCCACCGCAAGAATGCATAATCCAAGGACAATCATGATATAAAAGCCGCTTTCCCGAAAAAAATCTTTCACCTTTTCGGCCCATTCTTTATTGTTATTATAGAAACCTTTGTTATTCACAATGTCCACCTCCAGAAAATATTATTTCCACCGGAAGTGGAATTATACATTTGAGAATTTTTTTGGCAATGCTGCAAAAATGGAATAAATGACAGAAAAAAAAGAAACGCATATGGAAGGCAGGGTTTATTCCTTTTTTAAACCCGCGGCAATTTCCTCAGGAATTGGTTCTATTTCGACTCCCGTATAATAATACTGGAGTATATATTCATAGTTTTTCCCTTTTTCCGCCAGTTCATTCGCTCCGCACTGGCTCATTCCCACACCGTGCCCGAAACCGTATGTCGTGATTTCAATCGTGTCCTCATCAGGAAAATCAATCTCTATTTGTGTTGACGCAAGAGAGAATATCTCGCGGAATTTTGTTCCCGGTACGACGGTATTTCCGATTACTATTTCTTTAGCCCTGTTGCTGCTCGTATACCGGATTACTTCAATATCCTCGGCAAGCGTACCTGAAAATATGATGTCGGGGTATGTTTTCGACAGTATTTTTCTGAATTCGTCGCCGCTGAACACAACCCTTTTTTCATAGCTTGAATAATTATCTTCACCCTCACTGTAAACGCTGCTCAGATACGGTATTTTGCTGACCGAACTCCATACTTCCTGCACATCCTCGGTTATACCGCCGCTGTTGGCATGGTAAAGCGGGTTTATTATTTCACCTTCATAGGTAAGTATAAGGCCTGCCGTTTCGTATACGGCCTGTTCTACTTTCTTCCAGCTCTCTTCCGGATCGGCTTTAGGATACCATGTGCTGTACAGTTCTTTAGGTATCCAGGCCTGGCAGTGAGCCGAGTTTGTGCAGACATGAGCTCCGAAGTGATTTTCCCAGGCGGTGCCATATTTTCCGATTGCTCTTCCGAGAGCATATGTCCGCGCCGCTACCGCCTGCGCTTTCAGCGCTTCAATTGAAAAGCTCGCCTGCATCTCGGCGGCGACAACTCCTACAATATATTCTTCCAAATCCATATACCTGATTACTTGATCCCTTGTGTTATAAACAATTATTTCAAGATCGGCACCTGGACGCGTAAGCTCTTCCGGCTCTTCCTTTTTTTTAGGCAGTGCTTTTGTAAGAACAACAAAGATCAGCAGGCATACAACAAGCAGAATCATCTTATGTCTTACTTTGTTCAAAAGGCATGCCTCCCTTCTATGAAAATATATGCGCATGCCCCATGCTAAATTCCGGTTCAATTTGTTATGGAAATTATCCGAAAACAAGCAAAAAAGCCCAGTGCTTTCTGTCTTAGAAAAACCCTGGGCTTCTTATTTAAAATGACTTAATAAATTTCCTGGCAATTACATCGCATCAGTCAGCACAGGCAAACAGCGAGGCAAAGCGAAAAAGCCAGCCTGTTTTATTCAATATCAATATTTCTCAACGTTTGCCACACCGTCCCGCACCGATGTTTTCCTTACTTTTGTATAACCCTGTGACATATCTTCAGGTGAAATATCTCCTTTTCCCACAATCGAATTGTACGTGAAATTAACATCAGGTTCAAATTCGGCTTTGATAATTACAAGTTCATCCTTGCCGCAGCGTACAAAATAGGCATTGCCCTTATCTTTATTTCTTTCGTCCCGGGGAATATACTTTGAAAAAACCTGCGCAATGAAGGTACCGTCGGGCAGCATAACAACCTCTTCAACTACCCTTTCTATCAATTCACCGGACCGTTTGACAGTACTCTCAAATGTTAATGTATTTGTCGATGTATCAAGTTTCCCCTCTTCTTTTACAACGTCGCCCTTTTTATTTTTTGGGTCAAACCCGTCTTCCTCGCGCGTAAATTCCTTGCCGTACTTAATAACGCTTCCGCTTTTCTCCTTGTATTCCCCTTCCTTCGTGCCGAATACTTCAAGGCTGTCATACATACCCATGTTAAGTATCGGAGTGAGTGGAGCCAGGGGATCCATACCAACATCGATCAATGAAAAATCTTCGGTTGCGTATTCGCTTATAGGCTGTTCAAACTTACTAATAGCATCATCAAACGCTGTGTAGAACGATAACAGTTCTTCCCCGGATTTATAATTAATCCCGCCCGGTGAACCGTTATCTTTCTGCGCTTTATCTTCACCGGCTTCAGTTTCGTTCGGTTCGGTAGCGTGCGATTCTCCGTCAGCCGCTTCTGTTTCTTTATCAACCTGTTCGACCGCCTGCTTACCGCCGCCTGACTGCGCCGGTTTATCATTGCTTCCTTTTTTCTTGCCGCAGGCAGCAGAGGAAATGATAATTGCTATAACCAATAAAACCGCAAATATTTTTTTATACATAGAAAACCCTCCTTGAAAATAAACATCTTAATCAATATATGTCGAAGCTCCATCGTTGCCACGACAGAGCAAAAATACCGGTGACGAATAAAGTAAACTGCGGGTCAATTATATAATATAGAAAAGAATAAATATCATATATACCATATTTCTTGAAAAAATATCGGAATATTGCTATCTTTTTGTTTCACTTCCTTTCACGGTATTGTTTCGGAGTGACGCCCACATATTTTTTAAAAACGCTGAAAGAATGTCCGGAATACGGCATACCGCAGGCATTGAACACCTCCCTGATCGTATTGTTGCTGTCATGAAGCATTTCTGTAAGGCGTTCAATCTTTATTTTCATATAATAGCCATATGGCGTTAACCCGGTGTTGTTTTTAAAAACGCGCGAGAAATGATAAGGGCTCATATTCGCGGCTTTTGCCGTCTCTTTCAGGTTATACGGCTTGTTCAAGTTATCTTCGAGATATTCCACCGCTCTTGCGATACCGGGGTTTCCCTTATATATTCTTCTTGTAATGAAAAGAACTCCAACATACAGCACGTTACCAGCCTTATCGAAAATCGGAAAAGCCACTGCGTCCTGGTACATAGCGTAGATATCTGTTTTTCCGGTTTTATAAGATTTGCGAATGGATTTGACAGGCACCTTTATATATGTCACTTCGCGGGTCTTTTCGTCAAATATGTCCCTGACCAAAGCGCTCAGGCCGGCTTTTTCCGTTTCAGCGTCTTTAAAAATATTGTATTTTCCAATTAAAACATCTTTGCTCGGGAAATCAAACTCCCGGAGCATTGCGCGGTTGACCATAACCATCGTACCGTCCCGCGCATACACGCCGATTGGGTACGGAAAAAAATCAATGGTATTATGGAACAACTCTCCCTGGTCAAGAGAGGCTTCAAGTGAAGACTGGAATATATCCGTACCATCTCGTTTAATATCCCCCGGTTTTTCCATTTCTAAACTCTATCTCAATAAATGATTTATTTTCCTTATACAACTTTGATTTTCACAGGATTTCATACGTTAACCGGCTTATCCTGTTACGGTCCGCCGGTCCATTTACCCTTTATTCCCCCATACATCGCCTTTTATAAAAACCAGCGGAAAAGACAGCTTATGTGTTGATGTATAATCCAAGTTAAGAAAATTATAGCATGATTTGTGCGCTGATGATATAATTTGCATACAAATGGCACAAACACAATAAAAAAAGCTCCGAATAACGAAACAAAAACACCTGAATAAATGAAAAACCTTATTAGCCTGAAAATTAAGGAGGCAATTTATATTAATGAATCCTTACATGCTACTTGCAATTGAAGAAGCCCGTAAAGCCTTTGATAAAGATGAGGTTCCGGTTGGAGCCGTAATTGTCAAAAACAATAAAGTGATTTCGGCAGCTTTCAACCTGAGAGAAACAGTGAAATCGGCAACCGCTCATGCCGAAATCCTCGCAATTGAAGCCGCCTGCAAGCTTTTGAAAACCTGGCGCCTGGACGACTGCGATATATACGTAACTCTTGAACCATGCATTATGTGCGCGGGCGCGATCATTAACGCGAGAATCCGGAGCCTGTATTTCGGCGCATTTGATCCGAAAGCCGGCGCCTGCGGATCGGTAACCGATGTTTTTGTTCTAAACGAATTGAATCATAGGGTCGCAGTATATGGCGGCATTATGGAAGATGAATGTGCCGGGCTTTTAAAAGAATTTTTCCGGCTGAAAAGAACAGAAAAATGAAGTGCTTCGCAAAGAAATATATGGTTTTTATCCGTTATTGACTTTGAATGCTTCGTGGGTTAAAATGAATAAGCGGCAACGAACCGAAGCAATAGCGGGCCGCCTGATTATATGACGCGTGACGAGCTTATCGTCTGCTTTGCCTAAATATATATGGAGGAGTATCGAAGTGGTCATAACGAGCTCGACTCGAAATCGAGTTGTCCTTAACGGGGCACGTGGGTTCGAATCCCACCTCCTCCGCCATGATTTTTTGAAAGCCCTTGCACTGCAAGGGCTTTCAGCTTTAGTTCAATTCAGAGAATAATTGACGCAATATTTTCATGCAGCCAGTTTGTCATATCCGTACAGCTTTTCGCAATTTCCGGCTGACCTGTTTTCAAATAAAAGGCTGTAAAGAGAATTTCGATAAAAACGGATAAATATGGCATAGCTTTTCTTTCATTTTCGCTCAGCGGCAATAACTCACCGTACCCTTGTAAAACCCCCATAAATATCTCACGCCACTGTTTCAGTCGGGTTTCGTCCTTATAGTTTTCGACAAGCTGCGAACAGCCCAGATAAACTATATCAAAAATACGCACATTCCTTTGGCTCATGTCAAAATCGACATAGTAGAACGTGCCATTTTCATAAAGAAGGTTACCTGTGTGCATATCACGATGGATTAGCTGCCGCGGCAGCGTTTTATAATCACCGCTTAAAAAAGCGACTATGCTGTCCATTACACCATCATTCAGAAATATATTGTTTTTTTCAAGCTCCGGCGCAATCCATGTCAATAACTCGCTAAAGAAGTCCGTATCACAGGTATCGATTTTATTCTCAATGCTTTTCAAAGCCTTGTGCAATACGGCAACAGCTTTTCCCAATACAATTCCATTGTGGTTTAAATCTCCCGTAAAAGGATCAAAACACTTTCCATTTATTTTTTTCATAAGGCACCAGTATTTACCGGCAAAATACACATACGGCTTATCATCCGCGGCATCAATATATTCTATGACAGGAACGCCTTCGGAAAGAAGCAGACGGTTAAGAAAAACGCTTTTTTCAAGCTGCCCTTTATTGTCATTTGCTTTCAAAATATATGTATCATCAATATCCCATGCACTTCTGTATATTTTCGTTATGAATGACGGATCGTACATTCCGAAGCAGGATAGAATGTATTTTAAATCTGTTTCCATTATGCTCCTTTCGCAACTGAGAAAATTACAGCAAACTCTGTCTCAAACTGTTTTTCCAAAACAAGCCCGGCGGCTTCGATAAACTTACGGATATCAGCGGGATTGTCGGGGTATATCTTGATGGATTACCTCGTACATTACGTTGCGCTGTTTTGTCATGGCATAAAAACAATCACGCTGTGGGTAATTTTAGAATCATCATTCGAAACAGGAAAAATAACACTTCTGTTGAAACGGTCGGCAGCTTTTGCGCTTTGATTCCCAATTCCTGAAAATATCGAAAACGGGTTATTCAAGTTATTTATAAAATAGGTTTTTCCGGCGAAGACTCCTTTAAGCGCGGCAGCCAGTTGTATGTCGCTGATCTTGTGTTTATGAATGCGTACGGTTCCATGTATTCCCAATGATTTTGTTTCTTCCTCAAATGCCTTGTTTATCATGGCAAGTTTATACTGCGGCGTAAATATCGCGATTGGATAAGGGAACCGGTCTATAAGCTGTGAAAACAACCCCTCATTGGTAATAAGCATCTGAAGTTTTCTTATCATATTGCCTTGAATCTTTGTTCTTTCAACCAGCATTTTTTGTACCTCTGTCAGTTCCTCAAGCAGTTGTTCCTTCGTTTTGATGACACCCATAAGGACGCTCCTTTCACGTATAGAACTGCCGGTTTTTTCAATAACTTCCATCATTATTTTATTGGCAAGTTGTATGTAAGAATAGGT
>JAAYXD010000125.1 GCA_012516065.1 Clostridiaceae bacterium | reverse complement strand
TGGGTTAATCTCCTTTCAAAATGGGATGGGTGTAACTCCATTTTACTTGAGATTTCAACTCCATGCTCTCTTTATTTGCAAAAAAATGTTGGAGTAACGAAGTTGTTATCACTTCGACACCCCAACATTTATTATAGAACCCTTTTTTTGTCATCATGTCCGCTGTTCCGTTTAAATATTATTGAATTACCGTAACAGAAATTTGCATAATTAGTTAATGACTTACAGGACTTGGTATATAAGCCTGACAAAGAAACAGTTTCCGTATTGACAATTCAGGTTAATATAGTCTACGATGATAATTGGGGGGTTATATGCTATAAATCTTTGCTTCAGTTCTTCCGTATTTTTCGTAATCCGACTCGTGCAGCTTTATACCGTTTCAAGGGAGTAATGTGATGGCAAAAAACATTAAAAGCAAGTTGTTCCTGTCCTGGGTACTGTCATATATAATTATAGCTTTCTTTCCTGTTTTGATAGGCAGTTTTGTTTATGTAAAATCTGTCGAGACAATTCATCATGAAGTTACCAAGATGGAATTCATGACCTTGGAGCAGCTTAAATCCATATTGGACGGCAAGTTTGAAGAACTGGACAAGACAATAAGCAACATTACACTGAACCAGGATATCAAGCTGCTGATGTCGCTGCAGAAACCGTTTGAACCAAAAGATATTCTCAGGATTATTAATGCGCAGAAAGATCTTTCAAAGTTTGTATTATCTAACAGTAACATTGTGGAAATATATGTTTATTTAAACAATGAAGAAACAATATTTACAAGCGCGTATAAGTATAACAGTCAGGATATTGAAGAAATATGCAAAAGGGAATTTTTCTTAAGTTATGATGAATTCATGCAGCTTGTCAGCAAAAAAAACTACCGGTATTTCAGGATACTGAAAAGTGATACGGCGGACGGGACCGAACGGACCAAGATTGTGCTGATGCAGTCGTTATACCTGAATAGCCTGAGTAATCCATCGGGCACCGTTATTATATCGCTTGACGGAAATAAGTTCACAGACCTTCTGAAGAATCTTGAACTGACCGAACACGGTGAAATAATTCTCGTAAACAGCAAGAATGAATATTTCAGTACGGGAAGCATCAAGGCAGTACCTGATTATCTTGACTATGACCTGCTTAAACAGACGGATGTCACGTTTTATAACAAGTGGAACGGAATGGATACGGTAATTACGCACTTGTCATCCGATACCCTGGACATCGAATATGTTTCCCTTATTCCTTCAAAGATATTTCTAAGCAAAGTCCAGTATATCAAAAACATTATTTACGTTTACATATGTATCTGCCTTATTGCAGGAGGTATTGCCGCGTTCTTCCTCGCAAAGAGAAATTTCAGTCCTGTTGCGAATCTGAAGCAGATGGTCGTAAATGCGCTTGGCAAATCCGAAAACCAGGGGCTTAACGAATTCAAGTTCATAGAGAATTCCTTTAAAGGGCTGCTTGATGAAAACCGGAGTATTGCAGACAACCTTCGGAAGCAGAGAGCGGCGCTGCGCAATATTTTTCTTTCCAGGCTGCTGAAAGGGCGTATTGGAAGCGGAGAAACCGTGGAAGAAAGTTTGAAAGCATATGAAATAGAATTTTCCGGCGAATACTTTGTCGTTGCGGCCTTCAGCATCGAGGATCCCGAGGGAATGCTGTTCCCGGGCAATGAAGAAGACGAAGAAGCGATAAATATCGTTTATTCATCTGTAAAAAGCATTGCCGAGGGATTGATGAATGAAAAGCATAAGGCTTACATGGTTGAAACGGACGGGCTCATGGCGCTTATTATAAATTCAGCGGAGAATATGGTTTTTGATAAGGACGGCTTCAAAGATGATGTCTGCAATATACTGGAGAAAACGGTAAATTTCGCCAGATCCGAACTGGAAATTGTTCTTTCCGCTTTTGTAAGCGATGTTCATTATGGTTTGCATGGAATCAGGCAGGCATATTCGGAAACGCTTCAGATCCTGGAATATAAAATGATTATTGGTGAAGAGTCAACGCTGATACGATACGATTCAATAAATAAAGATATCGCCGATGATTTCAGCGGTTTATATAATCTTGACAAGGAAAGGCTGTTTGTAAACTGTATAGAAGCGGGGGATTATAAAGGCGCTAAGGAAATCCTTGATGAGATGCTTGTGAGAATTCTTGACAAGAATGTAAATTCGATTCAACTTATGAAATGCCGCGTCTTCGGGCTAATTAACATGATATTGAATGCTATCGGCGAAATAAGATCGGATCCCGATATGCATTTTGTTGACGGGCTTGATCCTACCAACAGGTTGTTGAACTCAAAAACGGTTATGGATCTGAAAAAAGAAGTTGATTTAATTTTTAACAGGATAATGGAATATCACTCTGAAAAAGCCGGAAAGCAGGTTCCTGAATGGGTTACGCAGGTCGATGATTACATCGGGTCGCATTTCCATGAAAATGATTTAAGCATCATCAGCATTTCAAATGATATAGGGCTGAGTGTTTCCTACCTGTCGAGGGCATATAAGAGATATAAGAAAATAGGCTTACTGGATTACATACATAAGGTTCGCCTGGAAAAGGCGAAGGAACTTCTGAAAATGGATATATGCATTAAAGATATTGCACAGCAGGTAGGTTATCTGGACAGTAAAGCGCTGATCAGGGCTTTCAGAAGATACGAAGGCATTACCCCGGGAAAATACAAGGAGGCCGTGGCAAATCAAACCGGCACGGTACATATTATCGATTAACTTTCTGAAAAAGGATACAGCAAATTTCGGGAATGCAGTAAAAAAAATCGGAATAGTGTTAATGCTTGATAGAATACGTGTAATTTGACCTGAAAAAAAATAGAGAATCTGGTGAAAAAATTAGCCATTTCATTTTAACCTGACGGTCTCTATAATGAAATCAGGAATGACGCGTCATAATCCGAACCCATGTTATACAAATAAATAAGGAGGAGTGTCATGAAAAGAAAAAGTTTTATTTCGGCAATCCTGGTTTTGCTTACTATCATAATGCTTTTGGCCGGCTGCAATAATGCTGCCAATACAGGAAAAACGACCGCGGCTACTCCGACACCTTCAGCAACAGGAACAGGTCAGACTTCCGAACCTTCAACACCTTCCACATCAGGATCAGACACAACTGTTAAGCTTCCTATAGTTGATAAACCGTTCAAAGTAACAATATGGGCTCCTAACGGAGAAGGTATCCAGAAAACAATGAAAACCCTTTCCGATTCCGAATATTACAAGGAATTGGAAAGAAGAACGGGGGTAACCGTAGAATTTATACATCCGCCGATAGGACAGCAGAATGACAGCTTTAATCTGATGGTTGCGTCGGGTAATTATCCCGATATTATCGAGATAATCCATCCATATGGATACATGTTCCCGGGCGGTTATGACAAGGCAATTGAGGAAGGAATCATTCTGAGACTTAATGAACTGGTTGATCAATACGCGCCTAACTATAAGAAACTTCTTTACTCCAATGACCAGCTCAGAAAAGAGTCATTTACCGACTCCGGAAATTTGCCGGGCTTTTGGTCATTATCGGTTAATGGCGCACAGCCCCCGTGGATGGGTATGGTTGTCAGAAAAGACTGGCTGGACGACCTGGGTTTGAAAGAACCAGAAACTTATGATGATTGGTATAACATGCTCAAGGCTTTCAAGGACGTGAAAAAGGCAGAAGCTCCTATGATGCTGTACTTCACCGGTTTTAACCCGATGAATATTTTCGAAGGCGGATATGGAATCACTGAAACGTTCTTCCAGGTCGACGGGAAAGTCAAATATGGTCCGCTGGAGCCCGGTTATAAAGAATACATCACGATGCTCAGCAAATGGTATGAGGAAGGTCTTATTGACAAAGACTTCGCTACGAAGCAGGATTTTATACCCAGCAGCGACTATACCGCATCAAACAGGACAGGAGCTTTCTACTGCCAGTACATTGATTTTACAGGGCTTAAGGCAAAAGCGGCAGATCCGAATTACAACTTAGTAGCGGTGCCTACACCTGCGAAAAATGCGGGCGACAGTGTTCACGTAAGGCAGCTGAATACTATGAGCGGTTCTGTGAACTGGGTAGTCACAAGTGCATGCAAGGACCCCGTAACGGTTACAAAATGGCTTGACTACAATTATACGGAAGAAGGAGATATCCTTGCGGCATATGGATTTGAGGGCAAGACTTTTGAATACGGTCCCGACGGCAAACCGGTATTTACGCCGTTTATTTATAACAATCCGGATGGATACAGCTTACAGGAAATGTACCTGAAGTATGCTAAACTGGGGGGCGCCTGTATCTATCATTGGGAAAGAGAATTTGCCGGTTTACCGCAAAACAGCGTGGATGCCGTGCAAATATGGCAGAAGAACAATGACGGGGCTTACATCCTGCCTCCAATTACTATGACAGCAGATGAGGGTGCGGAATATTCGAGGATCATGAGCGATATAGAGACTTACAGAAAAGAAATGGTCCTGAAATTTATCCTCGGAACGGAACCTCTTTCAAACTATGACAGCTTTGTTAACCAAATAAAATCAATGAACATAGACAGGGCGATAGAACTGCAGCAGGCAGCCTTAGACAGGTTCAACCAGAGGTAAAATTTTAAGACAAAAGGAGCCGGGAATCGTCCCGGCTCCATAAGGGATTAAGGAAGGCAAACCATGGAGCATATAAAAAAGGATTGGAAAAGGAATAAAATCTTATACCTGATGGTTTTACCGGTAATAATATATTTCGCTGTTTTTTGCTACGCACCAATGGCGGGTATTGTGCTCGCTTTTGAAAGGTATTCGATAAAGGGCGGCATATTCGGGAGCAAATGGGTAGGTCTTCAAAACTTTTTGGATTTTTTCAACAGCTATTATTTTTGGAGGCTGCTTAAAAATACTTTTTTATTAAGCTTTTATGACTTGCTGGTTTGTTTTCCCGTACCTATTGCTTTTGCTATTTTGCTGAATGAGCTTGTAAGTGAAAAACTGAAAAAAATCGTACAATCAATAAGCTATATTCCGTATCTTATTTCTATGGTTGTGGTTTGCGGACTTATTATTGACTTTTTTTCTTCCACCGGCCCGATTACGAATTTTATAAAACTGCTCGGAGGGCCGGATGGCAATCTTTTAGGCATGCCGCAGTATTTCAGGAGCATTTTTATCGGTACAAACCTGTGGCAGTATTTGGGGTCAAATAGTGTTGTTATAATAGCGGCAATATCGGGTATAGACCCGGAATTATATGAAGCTGCCGATATTGATGGTGTGGGCAGATTTAGAAAAATAATACATATCACTTTGCCGAGTATCTCATCAACCTTATTGATACTGCTTGTTTTAAGGCTTGGATTTTTGTTCAGCGTAAATTTCGAAAAGATAATTCTCTTATATGGGCCTTCGACGTACTCGGTCAGCGACGTAATTGCGACCTTTACTTACAGAAAGGGATTGCTGCAGTTTGATTATGGTTACAGTACGGCTGTCGGTCTGTTTAATTCTGTTTTGAATTTTATAGTACTTTTGGCCGCAAATAAGTTATGTAAAGCATATGCTGAAACAAGCCTGTTTTAGGAGGATGGAATGCGTAAGCATAGAAAATCAGTTTGGAGTCATATATTTGATGTATTTAACATAATACTCATGTTGTTCATTTGTTTTATATGCCTCGCTCCGATCGTACATGTTGTATTTGCTTCGGTAAGCGAGCCCGGACGGCTGGCGCTTCACACCGGTATTTTATTAAAGCCGCTGGGCTTTACAACGGTCGGCTATCAGTTGATCTTCAGCAACTCGGTGATACTCGTAAGCTATCTGAATACCTTGTTTTATTTGGCTGCAGGGTTATTCATCAGCATGTCGCTGACATTGCTCGGCGGATATGTGCTTTCACGGAGAAATTTTCTGTGGCGAAATGCAATTATGTTTTTTATAACCTTTACGATGTTTTTCAGCGGAGGCCTTATTCCGTTTTATATTGTTGTAACTAAACTGGGGCTGTACAATACCCGGTGGGCTGTTATTCTTCCATCGGCGGTATCCGTTTTCAACCTTATCATTATGAGAACGTCGATGCAGGAGATACCTGAAAGTCTTGAAGAGTCGGCATTTATAGAAGGCGCGGGGCATTTTACGATTCTCATTAAAATAATGGCACCGCTTTCAAAGGCTACGATTGCCGTTATCGCGCTTTTTTACGCGGTATCGATATGGAATTCATGGTTTAATGCGTCGATTTTCCTTACCGACAGGAATAAATATCCTCTACAGCTTGTACTGAAGGAAATTCTTGTCGCAAATGACTCGTCGCAGGTCGTTGTTTCAAGTACCGACACCACGGGAATAAACACGGACATTTATAAACCGCTTGTCAAGTACTGCACAATCGTCGTATCGATTTTGCCCGTTTTGTGTTTTTATCCTTTTACGCAGAAATATTTCATAAAAGGGGTTATGATAGGTTCGATAAAAGGCTGATTATAACGCGGGACAGCGGTTTTCCGTAAAAAAGTATAGGAGTGGTTAGATGAACACCTTTATTGGATCAGGACAAATCAGCGATAATGATTTTACGTTTGATATAAAAAGAGTGCCGTTTGGGAGAAAACTTTCTTATATGTCAATAAAAGACGGGACATATCCGGATGAGGAAGGAACAGAGCGGAGCCAGCTTGGCCTTTTCAGGCTGCCCAGGAAATATGCGGCTGTTGAGAGGCTTCAAAGCATGTTTTTCCCTTGTGTAATGTCAATCCGTCCGGTTTATGGAGGTATATCAATACCTTATGAATGTACGGCGACGCCGTCAATGCTCGAAGTCAGGACCGAATACGGTTATGTCCAGTTTTGTTTCGACAGTAAGGATATTTTAAGAATCAGGGGAAGCCGAATAGGGCTTCGCTTCTTTTCAAAATTGAACGCTCATGACGGATTCGTTTCGAGGCTCGATGGAACACACCAGGTAACATATGACATGGTTGGTGAATTTCTCTTTGTCCCTGTTAACGGCGAACTTAAAATACAAGGTAAATGGAACGAGGAAAAGTCTTGTAATGAAGAGGTCATGCTTGACATTTCGTGCGGATCGGATGAGAAATTTGAACTTGCACTGCATTTCTCGGTATGCGATATCGAACGATGCCCGTCATACCGTCCTTTTGACGAATGCGTAGATGAGGCCCGGAAGGATTACGAAGACTGGCTTGCAGTGTATCCGGAAGTACCTGAAAAATACGAATACGTCAGAAAAGTTGCCGTGTACTGCATCTGGACATGCTGCGTCGGTCCTATGGGTTTATTGAAAAACAATATAATCTCGTATGAAAAAACCGATTCGGTTTTCGCGTGGCACAGCGCATATCATGCCATGACCATGACAAAGGATGCCGATGTATCTGTCCGGACAATGCTTTCAATGTTTGAGTACCAGGATGAATTCGGACAGCTTCCCGATATGGTTGACGACAGGTTTATTAATTTCCTTGCGACGAAACCGCCATACCACGGCGTCGCTGTTCTTTACATGCTCGACCGTATGGGCGACAGAATGACAAAAGAACACTGCGAGGCACTTTATACGCCTCTTGTTAAGCTGCATAGCTGGTGGACAACGTTGAGGGATACCGACAATGATGGTGTGCCGCAGTATAACCAGGGATGCGAACAATCCTATGATTACAGTGTCATGTTCTCAAAAGGACTTCCCGTAGAAAGCCCGGATCTTATTGCGTATATTATTCTCCTTGAAGAAGCGCTCGCAAAGCTGGCAGAAAGGATTGGAAGGACGGGAGAATCGGAAGAATGGCTGAACCGTTCAAAGAATTTATTGGATAAACTGATCACTGAATTCTGGAATGGCGAGAAGTTCATCGCGAGAATGTCATCCAGCCATGAGGTTATAGAGTTTGATGAAATAGACGCGTATTCGCCGATAATGCTCGGCAGACGCTTGCCTGCGCATATAACGGATAAAATTGCCGAAGCGCTTTCTGATCCCGAAAAATTCTATACTCCTATAGGTTTCAGGTCGGTCAAAAGGAAATATTTCAATGGCAAACCGATACCCGGAATTATTACGGGCGCCACTCAAATCAAGGTTGTCAGGGGATTGTGTGAGACCGGCAAAAAAGAACTTGTAAAGGATATACTTACTCGATTTTGCGATATGACACTTGAGAAATTGCCGATGTATAGATTTCTTGAATTTGATCCTCCGGAGGGCTTTAACGGCAGTATTTTATATTATAAGGAATTCGGGGTATGTTCGGCCTTTTCATCCGTCATTTTCATTATACTCGCGAGTTTGCTCAAAGAAATATCTGAATAATGCTATTTTCATCGCCGTAACATTAACAAAACCAAACGCGTTAATTGGAGGTAACTATGACAATAACGGAAATACTGAATAAAAGACCTGTGATACTGGGAAGCCGGGAACGATACGATCTGCGCTGTGTGCCTTTCAGTACAAGGGGATCATTTATGTGCATCGTCGAGGACCAGGAAGACCGCAACCTGTATTTATCAATCTCACGTTCGCCCGCATTTATGATGGAAAGAAAGAATTTAGTAAGAATTGTTCCCGTTGTTGACAATAAAGAAATATCGTTTGAATACTCTGCTGAGCCCGGAAAAATGACAATAAAAACGTACAGGGGGACGGCGGAAATCTGCTTTGCCGATAAGAAGCAAATCAGAATCAGGGGCGAAGGAATAAGCCTGCGCTTTTATTTTAAAATGCAGATGTTTGAAAACTGTTCGCCAAAGGAAAACGGGGACTTTGAGATCGCTTACGAAATACTGGGAAAACTGCTTTTTGTTCCGCTGAAAGGCGCTGTATGGTGCAACGCGAAATGGAATTGTGAAACAGTCCAGGCTGAAGATTTTATAATAGATCTTATTCCGCCTGTTGAAACTATGAGATTTGAAACCGCAGTACACGAGTATTATTCAAACAGAATGAGAGATAACGAATATGTGCCGTTTGATGACTGTGTCAGGATGGCTGAAGAAGATTTCAAAAAGTTCTGCAAAAGATTCGGAGAAGTCCCGGAGAAGTACTCCGATATGGCATTGCTGGCGGCGTTTACAATATGGACGCATCAAATCGGACCCGAAGGGCGGTTGAAAAATTCATTGGTATACATGAGCAGGACGAGTTCGGTCCGTGCATTCGGATACCAGCAGTGCTACCAGGCAATGGCTTCCGGCGGAGACATACGGGAAGCCTGGAAAATGCTTCTTTCGATGTTTGATTATCAAAATGAAGCCGGACAAATACCGTTTTATGTCAGCGATATAAGCATGAGCTGGCTGGCGGCATGCGCTCCGCTGCATGGTGCGGCATTGGATTATGTTTTTAATATGTGTGATTCGGATGAACTGAAAAAAGAAGACTATGCCGGGTTATACGGTAAAATGTCAGGATACGCAGGCTGGCTGCTTGATAAACGGGATAGAAACAGAAGCGGTATTCCGCAGTATTATCGTGCGGATGAATGCGGCTGGATTGACGCGAAAGCATTTAAGAACGGAAGACCGGTTCAATCCGCTGATCTACTGGCATTAACGGTTCTGCTTACCGAGTACTGCGGCAGACTCGCGATTATGGCGGGAAATGAAACGGAAGCAGGTAAATGGATGAATGAATCAAAGCGTTTGCTTGCCATTCTCGAGAACGAGTTCTGGGATGGCAGGAAGTTCGTCAGCAAAGACGCGCAAACCGGCGAAATTGTCGAGACCGGCGTCACAGCGTCATTACTGCCTGTAATCCTCGGGAAACGTCTGCGGGAAGATATTGTTAACGCGATTGTAAACCGTCTGACAAGCGAAGACGAGTGCCGGAAAGACATTTCACCGATATCGTGTTTGCTGCCGATAGGGTTGTGCAATGCCGGGAAAAAGGAATTGGCTTTTATAATTGCGGGCCGGTTCTGTGATATGGTTTGTGAGGCTGTTGAAAATAAAGCGGATAAAGGTAAAATAGAAAATAAGAAAACGAAGCAAGATTTCGTAAATGGACTGACATCCGAGATGGCTGCGGCATTTTTAATAACTGTTTCATATGTTTTGGGAGAGGAATGATAACGTGGATGGCACGCAAAACATAACCGATTTTGAAAACTATACGACCGAACAATTAATAGCGATTGCAAGGGAAAAGCGTATAGAGGCCGAACAGGCTTATCCGCGTGATTTAATGCCTCCGGTTGCCGGCAGGGAAATGTTTTTCGAAACGGAATCAGGGAAAATTCGCGTTCTTACATACAATACCGAAAGCCTCGGAATTCTTCCCGTTTTCGTGAATTTGCACGGAGGCGGGTTTGTAATGGGCAGCGCTGAGTCGGATGATGTGTTTATGCCTTCCATAGCCGAAGGGGCAAATGTGAGGGTTATAAATGTCGATTACAGTCTCGCGCCCGAAAATCCTTTCCCAAGAGCGGTGGAAGAGGTATATGCCGTGTTAAGGTATCTGAAGCGAAATGCTGATGAACTTCGGATTGATCCAAACCGTATAGCGCTGGGAGGTCACAGTGCAGGAGGGAATTTCACGGCGTCGGTTTGCATAATGGATGCGGAACGGAAAGAAATAGGCATCCGGTGCGCCATTTTGGATTATCCGCCTCTTGATATATATACTGATCCTTCGATGAAACCGCAGCCTGATGAAGCTATTCCGGTTGATATGGGCAGGTTGTTTAATGCATGCTACCATAATGTAAGGGAGGAAAGAAAAAATCCTCTGATTTCACCCCTGTTTGCGACGGATGATCAACTGAAAGCCTTTCCTCCCACATTGATTATCACTGCGGAATACGATTCGTTGTGCAATGAGGCGGAGATGTTCTGGAAAAAAATGAAAAAGGTCAACGCTCATGTTGAGTATAAATGCTTCAAGGGATGTTATCACGGATTCACGCATCAAAACGTACCCGAAGCCCGGCTGGCCTGGGAGACCATGATAAGTTTTCTTAAGCGCAATTTATCTTAAAATACAGGCAAAGCTATTCTTTTCAGTTTAAATCAATATACCGCGCCGTTATGCCTTCAAGGCTGTTGAGCTCATTGACGAGGGCTTCAACATCGTCCTTATTGCCGTACGGCTGCAATATGACAATTCCGTCGTTCGAACATGCATCGTCGCTTACTTCATGCAGCCCCAAACGTGTTTTGATCTTGCACCCGTTTTTCGTAAGCACTTCCTGAAATTTCACCGCGTTGTCAATTCTGTTGTCTATCCTGACGCCAATAATATAATAGCAGGACATCAAATCACCCTTCCGTACAAAGATAGCTTTTATTATCATAATAGCAATTCAATACTTCTGATGCAAGCGGCACTTTCTTTGTACTCCGGCATCGGCCTGTGCACCGTTTGAAGGTATTTCTGCAGAGTATCCTGATATGGCACAAAATGATATAATTGCATAAAAGAACTTAAAGCGGTATCAATTTTGAATTGTATAAGACTTACGGACGATAATAGGCGTAATATTGTTGGAAATTCCTCATTTGCCGGAAAAGCATGCCGCGCTGCTTGACAAGGCAAGAAAAGCTTATCTGGGCGAGTATGCCGACAGGTGGGAAGGAATGAAGTACGAAGTGGCTGAACTGGTTGATTACATGAAAAAGTTCTATAGAGGCTTTGCTTTAGTTACGCTGAAGGTAATAAATCAGGAGGGTTAATATAATGAAAGTTCTGGTCCTGAACGGAAGTCCTAAAGGCAAATACAGCATTACGCTGCAAACATCGCTGTTTTTGGAAAAGAAGTTTCCGGAGCATGAGTTCCGGTTTCTTAATGTCGGTCAGCAAATCAAAACCTATGAAAAAGATTTTTCAGGAGCGGCTGACGCAATAACGGGCGCCGATCTCGTAATTTTCTCGTATCCCGTTTATACCTTTATCGCGCCGAGCCAACTGCACCGGTTTATTGAGCTTTTGAAAGCATCCGGCCTTGATTTGTCGGGAAAGTTTGTTACACAGATTACCACATCAAAGCATTTCTACGATGTGACCGCACATAAGTATATTCAGGAGAACTGCCAGGACCTTGGAATGAAATTCATTAAAGGGCTGTCCGCCGATATGGACGACCTCCTTACCGAAAATGGGCGCAAAGCCGCGAAAGAATTTTTTGATTATGTGTGCTGGTGCGTGAAAAATGATATATATGAGATTATTCCGAAACGGGCCGCGGCTCCTGCACATCTTCCGGTCGGCGAAGTTCCGTCAAGCGGGGACGAAAAGAGCGGAGATGTGGTTATAGTAACAGACTGCGGTAAGGATGATAAACAGCTTAATGATATGATCAACAGGTTTAGGGCGGTTCTTAAGCATAAAAGCCGTATTGTCAATATTTCCGAGTATCCTTTTCACGGCGGGTGCTTAGGATGCTTTAACTGCGCGGTTTCGGAGAAATGCGTCTATAAGGATGGCTTTGACGACTTCCTGCGCAGCAGTATCCAGACTGCGGATGCGATAATTTATGCGTTTTCTATTAAGGATCACACGATGGGTTCCGTTTTCAAAATGTATGATGACAGGCAGTTCTGCAACGGCCACCGCACGGTGACTATGGGAAAACCGACCGGATATCTTATCAGCGGTAATTACCCGGCGGAAACTAATTTGCAGATGATCATCGAAGGCAGAAGCGAAGTCGGAGGGAATTTTCTTGCGGGAACCGCGTGCGATGAAATAAATCCCGATGCGGAAATTGACAGGCTTGCCGCAAGAGTTGATTACGCAATAACAAATAAGTACGGTCAGCCGAGAAATTTTTACGGTGTCGGCGGAATGAAAATATTCAGGGATCTTATATGGCTTATGAGAGGCATGATGAAAGCGGATCACAGGTTCTACAGGAAACATGGAATATACGACTTCCCGCAGAAGAAAAGAGGAACAGTTCTGAAAATGTATCTTGTAGGCGCGCTCTTGTCCTCTCCGAAGCTGAAAGCCAGATTGGGAAACAAAATGAATGAAGGTATGATTGCGCCGTACAGGAAGGTTTTGGATAAATAAATGTGTCGGTAGTAGATATTGATATTTAGAAGGAAAGCGTCGGAGTGAAGTCGATGGAAATTACGGTTATACACGGCCAGGGCCATAAAGGGAGCACGTATCATATCACGTATATGGTAAAAGAACGGCTGACCGACTGGCGGCATGTTCAGCACTATGCAGATGCTAAAACATCAATAGTAGAGGAAATATTGGCGCGGGCATACAATGCGGATTCCAAATAATGGCCGCTCAACATAACAGTACGCCAGTTAATGTCATCTTTTTTTATATGGTGGACAAATTATTAAATAAGGAATATAATGGAACTTACCGGACTGATAGTCCGCT
>JAAYXD010000013.1 GCA_012516065.1 Clostridiaceae bacterium | reverse complement strand
GTTGGTGCATCATAGCCACTTACTTGTTTTTCAAGGTCAAAGTTACAGGCTAACGCATTCAACCATGAAATCCCAATAATGGGATAGGGGTGCTCGGAAAATTAAGTTCCGCACTGCTTGGATTTGTACTTGCCAAAAACAGATTGCCTCATCCCTTCCATTTATATTCTATGAGACAGGCCATTGAAGAAGAATTTATACTGGATGTGCTTCAAAACTATGTAACTTATGAAACCTACTTCAAACTGGCAAAGAAAATTGAAGATGACCCTCTTTTTGATAAGGCAAAGGCCACAAAAGCACTTACGAGATATGTCAGCCTTCATCCTCATAATATTGCCCAAAAGACTGAAATCATGGTAGAGCACTTTAGAAATGTAACCAGACACAAGATTGGAGGAAGGGCAAAGGCAATGGTTGTTACCAGTTCCAGGCTCCATGCGGTACGCTATAAACTTGCTTTTGATGAATATATTAAAAAGAAAGGTTACAAGGATATGAAAACCTTGGTGGCCTTTACGGGAGTAGTAAAGGATGATGGAGTGGAGTATACAGAAAGCGGCATGAATAAATTTAAAGAGACGGAACTGCCGGAGCGCTTTGCAACTGATGAATATCAGGTGCTACTGGTTGCTGAGAAGTATCAGACAGGATTTAACCAGACTCTTTTACATACCATGTATGTGGATAAAAAGTTGTCAGGAGTTAAGGCGGTACAGACTTTATCAAGGCTCAATAGAAAGTGTGAAGGAAAAAATGATACCTTTATTCTTGACTTTGTAAATAAGGCAGAGGACATTCAGGAAGCCTTCAAGCCTTATTATCAGGCAACTATCGTAGAGGAGGTAACAGAACCAAACCTTCTTTATGATATACAAAATCAGTTACACGCCTATGGCGTGTACGTAAAAGATGAGTTGGACAGGTTTAATAGTGTATACTTTAAACCCAAGGATAAAAAGACTTTCAAAGCCAGAGCAATATTAAATCATTTTATAGATATCGCCGTGGAGAGATTTAAAAAACTTGAGGAACAGCAAAAACAAGATTTTAACAGTCAAGCAGTTAAGTTTGTAAGACTTTATTCTTTTATTCTCCAAATAACGCCTTTTGAGGATATTGAACTGCATAAATTGTATGTATATTTAACATATCTGCTTAAAAAACTGCCGAAAGAAAAGGGATCTACTATTCACCTGGCCGATGAAATTGCTTTAGAGTATTATACTACGAAGAAAACCTTTGAAGGGAGTATCTCGTTAACCCCTGATGATGGAAATGTACCAATAACGCCTGTAATGTTTGCAGGAACTGGAGCGAAAGAAGATAAGAAAGAATATTTGTCCAGCATTATTGACCGCCTTAACGAGCGGTTTGGAACTAACTTTACAAAAGCAGACCAGTTATCGGTAGAGCAAATAAAAGAGGATTTTGCTGCTGATGAGGACTTGGTCCAAAAAGCTAAGACAAATACCATTGATGACTTTAGATTTGCTTTTGAGAAAGTTTTTATTGATAAAGTTATCGACAGGATGGACCAGAACAAGGCATTCTTTACCCGTGTATTAGATGATGAACAGTTTAGAAACGCCCTCATGGAGTATATGCTGGTTGAGACCTATGAGAAGCTAAACAGCGTGGCTTAGTTATGCTTGGGGCGGTTTAACAAGGGGAACTGCGAATGCATAGTCATCCGATTATTAAACTTATTCAGCAATCAGATTTCCTGCCTCAAATACCAAAGACATTTGGGGATACATTACATATGCTCATGAAACCTTACGAGTTTAATATGGATGAATGCATCGAGAGGATGTACAATCTCCCGAGACTTGAATCAGCTATAACAGAGGTTTTAAACTATAACACAAAGTTGAAACGCAGATTCCTTACCCTGAAGGATGCGGTTTTATATCTGGGCGCTATAAATACAAGAATGATTGCAATTGCGTATATTATAAGGTTTTTGCTGCCAAACAGCAGCGGAAGAACACAAATATTCGATAACAAAAAATTCTGGAAGCATTGTATCGGCACATCTATCGCAAGTTACATGATCGCGGACGCAATCGGTCTGTGTGATAAAGAGAGAATATTTACCTATGGATTAATACACGACATCGGTATAACAGTTCTGGATATATGCCTGCCGGATTATTTGGATAATATTTATATAATGCAGCTGCAAAAAGGAATGCACCAAATAGCGGCGGAAAAAATAGTTTTAGGCGGTATAACCCATTCGGAAATCGGAATGTGGATATGCAGGGAATGGGGACTGCCGGAAGAAATCGCCGAGATTGTGGGATATCATCATTCTCCGTTTATTGACGGCAAAACCGGCAATATGGTAAAGATTATGTATCTTGCGGATTCCATCAGTACGAATTATTATGAAAGTTTACTGGGAACAGATACTACTTTTTTATATACCGATAAAATACAGGAGGAGCTTAACGTACCGAAGGAATTAATTAAATATATAGCGGAGAATCTTTCGCAGGAAGTGGATAAGGCAAGCCGCATCAGGATTTTTGAGTTTTAAGTCTGCGGCGATGTTATGGACATTAAATGAAACAAAATGCTGAACGCTTGTATGTGGCGGCTGAGAAACAGAGGATAAAAATGAATGATAAACATTACATTGATTATAACGGCAAAAGGATTTATTATACTTTGACCAGAACCAAAAGGAAAACTATCGGGATAATTATTGACCGGAACGGCGAAGTAAAGATACATGCCCCTTACCGCGCCAGCAACAGTCAGATTAGCGAAGTGGTGCGGAAGAAGGCGGATTGGATAGAAAGAAAAGTAAATGAAGTAAAAGCGAAAAATTCATTATCAATATCCAGGCAGTTTGTCAGCGGGGAAAAAATCCTGTACCTTGGAGAAGAATATACTCTTAAAATAGCGGAAAAGCCTTCGGGCAATCCTGAAGTGCTTGTCCGGGACGGCGTAGCGGCGGTGTACATACTCCCCGGATTGTCCGGCGAAGACAGGAAACAGGCTGTAAAAGAGGCGTTAATTAAATGGTACAGGCAGCGCTTTTCGGAAATTGTCAGTAAAAGAGTAGAAAAATATTCTATAAGGCTCAAAGCGGCTCCGTGCAGAGTGGTGATTAAGGATCAGAAAACGATATGGGGAAGCTGCAGTAAAAAGGGGAATATAAACCTTAACTGGAAATTAGTTATGGCTCCCGTAGAAATAATCGATTATGTAATTGTGCATGAACTTTGCCACCTGAAAGTCATGAACCATTCAAAAGAATTCTGGAACCTCGTGGCGTCTGTGCTGCCGAACTGCCGTGAAAGCCGGAAGTGGCTGAAAGCAAACGGGTACAGGTTGGCATTATAAATAAAAGGGGGACAGCAGTAAATGAAAAAGAAGAATTTAACCGCTGCGGCAGTTGTTTTTATCTTTTTCGCCGGATACTATGTTATCTCAAATAATTTCAGTGGACATTCAAGGGTTAATGTCAGCGAAGTGCAATCAATAACAATAAATTCATTATTCTTTGAAGCGGATAACAATCCTGAAGAAATTTCCGATTTCATACGGATTTACAACAGCGCCAAAATATTAAGAAAAGATTATGATACCACTCCTTCATACCTAATTGAAATAAAACTGAAAAACGGGAAAAGGATTGGTATCCAGGGAACCACTCAAGGCTTTCATTATGTAAATGATGGTGAAAAATCTTACAAAATATCAAGCGCCGGGATGACTAACTATTTGAGAAATATAACGAAGTAGTAACAGCTAAGCACATCCCAGTGTCTCGTTGTAAAAGTGCCTTGCGGTGGCCTGCTTCTCTTTAACGTAAGAGTATATTATGTTGAAGTTATCGAACAGCAGTTCAACGACTTTTTTGTCCAATAAATTGTTGTCAGCCTGGTTTTTAATAATTTTATGTATTTGATATTCGTCCAGGCCTTTCCTGTAAGGCCTGTCCTCAATAAGCGCGGTAAATACGTCCGCTACTGCCATAATCCTTGCTCCGGTACTAATCTCATCGCCGCTGTAATGGAACGGGTATCCGCTTCCGTCAAGTCTTTCGTGATGGTATGCAGCCCATTCGGCGATCCTGTGCAGCCCGCCGATGGAATCGATTGTATGGTAGGTGTAATAGGAATGGCACCTCATTATAGCATATTCATGGGCTGTTAATTTTCCGGGCTTTTCAATAATGCTGTTCGGAATGAGCAGTTTCCCAATATCATGTAAATTTCCCGCTATTCTCATATACTTGATATCTATATCGGCGAACCCGAAAAGTTCGGACAGCTTTGACGCGCATTCCGCTACCCCGGAAGTATGCGTTGCGGTATACGGCGATTTAAAATCTATCAAATCACGGTACAGGTTGGAGATCAGCAGAATATCGTCCAGATCAACAGGCCTGTTATGGAAAGGCCCGTTATGCAGCAATACCGAATAAAGCCGTGGGTTAACCAAATCGAGCCAGAAATCCTCTCTTTTCGAAATATCTATGAAATAGGATACGATTTTTTCATTTACCCGACCGTCTTGCAGTTTGCGCACTATATCCACTATATCTTCGGTTTGATGCAATATGTACCTGCTTCTGTCAATCTGCCTTTCAATGTAATCGGATAAATAGATGATTTGAGAAGCCATAACGACAGGGTTTTCCAAGCCATCGTCCCAGTCTTTCCAGTCCCTGTGGTGATTTCTTACGATTTTCGATATACCTTTCAGCCACGGTATGCGGTTCAGCAGGATTTCGCCGCGGACGGTATGAAGTTCCTCGTCCTCGGCTTCGTTGTTATGAAGCAGTATTTTTTCCTCCACCGTCAGCGCGCCGATATCGTGAAGCAGGGAAGCGGTAAAAATATTCTTGAGCCTGTCGTCCCGTATACCGGCATAACTTGCTATTTCCAAAGCTATATATGCTGTTCTGTATTGATGCTGGGATATGGTAGGATTGGATAAATCCATCGCTTCGGATAAAGTTAAAAGTAAATTCCCAAGGTTGACTATGCGTTGTCTCTTCATGATGCAACTCCTATATGAAAGATTTATGTTAACCAACTAATTCTATCATATGCTCCGAAAATAATCCATAAGGTATATTAGTTCCCGGCATATGAAATATGCAAAAATCCGTTTTATTGATATTGGTTCAACAATACTATATAATTGTTTCACCGATGAGAATATCGGCACGTTTATAAAAACAATTAATCGGTCAAAGCTGACGATGCCATAAAACAATATAATTGTGTGAAAACCCGGGCGGCAATTCGCTGTTCCCGTATGCTGCAAGACATATAATAATATGGTTGGGTGAAAACATGATTGAGGTTAAAGGAAAATATAATACAGCGAAGGTATTCACCGACAATGTCGAAAGTGAAGCGATAGCCCAAATCATGGAATTGTGTGACCAGGAATTTGTGAAGGACAGCGTTATAAGGATTATGCCCGATGCGCATGCCGGAGCGGGGTGCACGATTGGCACAACGATGACTATATCCGATAAGATTGTTCCGAACCTGGTCGGTGTGGATATAGGCTGCGGCATGGAAACAATTAAACTGAAGCAGAAAGAGATTGATTTTCAGAAACTCGACAGGGTTATTTATGATCATATTCCATCAGGATTCAATATCAGGAAAAAACAGCATAAATATACCGAAAACGTAGACTTGAACAAATTGGCCTGTAAAAATCATGTCGACCTTGAAAGGGCGAGATTAAGCATCGGCACATTGGGAGGCGGTAATCACTTTATAGAAGTCAACAGGGACAGCAATGGAACACTATATCTCGTTGTACATTCCGGCAGCAGGCATTTGGGAAAGCAGGTCGCGGAATATTATCAGAAACTGGCTTACCGGGAGCTTACGGCAAAAAGCGGCGGTTCCGTTAAGATCAGCAGGCAGCTGGCGTATGTGCACGGGAAAAGCTATAACGACTACCTGCACGATATGAAAATAGTCCAGCAGTATGCCGTATATAACCGGAAAGCGATTGTTGACGAGATAATTAACAGGATGGGATTTGAAACAGAAGACTGGTTTACAACGATACACAACTATATCGATTTGGACAGCATGATTTTAAGAAAAGGTGCGATTTCCGCGCGTAAGGGCGAAAGGGTGTTAATCCCGATAAATATGAGGGACGGAAGCCTTATCTGCATCGGTAAGGGTAATAAAGACTGGAACTGTTCGGCGCCTCACGGGGCAGGAAGGATAATGAGCAGGAGACAGGCCAAAAAGACCATCAGTCTTGAAGAGTTTAAAAAAACGATGGAAGGAATATATACCACGACTGTAAACAGGGATACGCTTGATGAATGCGCGCTGGCATACAAGCCGATGGATGAAATTATTGACAATATCAAGGATACTGTTGAAGTAGTTGATATAATTAAACCCGTATACAACTTTAAAGCAAGTGAATGAGGTCACTGATTCCGCTTTTGACTCAGGCGGTTTGCATATATTTAATAAATATCGATTATATTGGGAGCGGATAAAATATGAAAAAACTAAAACCTGTAATAATTGCCGCATTAACCGTTATATGTGCGTTAGCAGCACTTGTCAGCGCGTTTTCCGGTCCTTTGTTGTCGAAATACTTAACTTATAAATTCAATATAAATGCAAAGGACGCGGGCTCGATCGGAATTATAGGCGGTGCGGACGGACCGACAGCGGTATTTGTGTCGGGGCATGCCGGTACATACTGGGTTGCTGCCGTATTTGCCTTACTCGCAATACTCGGGGTTATATATCTGCTTAAAACCAGGTTCAGCAAGGCTGAATAATCCCTCGCTGCATAAAAAGAGGCAGTATGCTGTATTTTTCAATTGGAAGACAGTTTCATGTTTTACCCAACTTTATCAAGGTTCTGTGCCGTTGTTTCAATGCTGTGCAGCGACATTGCTATTTGTTCGAGTGTGGCCGTCTGCTGCTGTGTCGCGCTTGCTATCGACTGCATATCGGTTAACGAACCTGTCAATTGCTCTTTTATCTTTGTGATGACTTCCAATAGCTTTTTGCTGTGCTCTCCGGAAAGACTGCTCGCCTGGCTTATATCCTGGACCTTAACGTTTGCGGCATTCTGCATTGACAGCAACCGTTCGACGGCAGATTCTGTTTCCTTTACTCTCCGAATGCCTGTCCTGATTGTTTCAGAACTTGTTTCTACGGTTGCAACTGCAGACTGCGCACTGTCCTTTAATTCCTGGATAAGTTCCTCTACCTGGCGGGTTGCCGCTTCGGTCTGCTCGGCAAGTTTCCTGATTTCATCGGCAACTACGGCAAAGCCGCGGCCGGCTTCCCCTGCGCGGGCGGATTCAATCGATGCGTTTAACGCCAGCAGGTTGGTTCTGTTTGATATCTCGTTTATAAGGGTTAGAATTTCTCCTATTTGGTTCGTGGTGGTGAAAAGGTTCATCATCACTTCACGGGTTTCATTTCCTGCTGTTTCTACCTGCTGTATATCGTTTATTGCTTCATTCATAACACTTCGGCTTGCGTCTGCCGCTGTAATGGTCTCCGCAAAGGCTTCCGCCATATCACGGCTTTTCACGTAAATTTCCGATAACGCATCGGATATTTCCATAATGGTACTGGATGAATCTTCTACATATTTGAGATTACTTTCACATCGCTCGAGCGCGTTTGCGGCATTTACAGCAATATCTTCATTGGATTTTGCTCCCTGTTCCATAATGTTGGATACCTGTTCAACCGATAACGCAAGTTCTTTTGAAGCCTGCGCGGTTTTTTCGGACATAGCTTTTATATGCTCCATAAGGTTTTTTTGCTGTTCCAGGTTTACAGCATTTATAAACATCCGGTTTATCCGGTTGTTCAACATGTTGAAAATTAGAAAGAGCGCAAAAAATTCAATAATAAAACCTCCCATACGGGACAGGTAAGAGCGCGTAAAATTAGATATCGTCACATCATTTGACATACGGATGTACTGCGTAATAAAAACGCTGATCATGCCCGCGGCAAAAGCAATCATCGTCATAATACGATCGTAGTACAGAACGCAGAGGATGCATGGCAGAAGATATGTAAGGGCAACGGTAATCCCATTTGTAGTGGCGAGGACGCCGACTGTAATTGTACTTAGAATCATAATCGCGTATTTGACGAGCACCGGGTATAGATCTCTTCTTGCCATTATCACAACGGGAATCATTGAACCTATGCAGATAATGCCGGATATGCCGAGAAAAGCCGTATCAATGGCAAAGATCCCGACCTTTGTCAAAATATACATAACGGGAAATATAACAACTACGATGCAGAGAACAATGAGCGAGAGGATTCGGTTAACCTCAAGAGTGTTCTTTAAAATGAATTCTTTTTGTGTCACATTAATTTCCTCCTAACGGGTTAGTTTTTTTAGCACTCTATATAATAAAATGCCTGAAAATATTGATAAATTATGTTGCCATAACTCACCATTTTTTTCCTAATGAATATATCGTAAATAAACTATACTTCTGTAATACCAAATTCCGGTTTTTAGCAAATTTTTTTACATGAATGAATTCTTAGAATCGGGACATATTAATATCGTAAGGAACATGACAGTTGAGCGAAGATATATATATGCTTGCGGCATATATATGTCGGCCGAAGACCGTGCATGGGCGATCGCTCATGTACGATCGGAGGGAAGATTCTGTACGGTTAGGAAAGGTTCTGTTATAGTCGACTTTTTTTGATTTTGATTATAGCAGGATCCCAACTTATCGTACAGGGTCGAGCTAAGATCATTAAGGGTGCTGTAATGGTCTCCTGCAGCCGGGAGGTTGCACGAGGCTGTGTAAGTATCCTGCATGGTCGAACAAACCATCATTATGGGTAATGACCTGCTTGATTACGGTCGAAAGATCGTAGTCGGGTAATAAGTTATCCATGGTGGTGCAAGGTAGATTGTCATGTTCTTTTTATTTTCGATTCAAACCTGCTAAATACATATTTCCAGTTTATTCTCACCTGATGCGGGTGTTATATGAGTTCCTTCCGGTTTTTTTCGCCAGCTTCCGCCTTTGACGGAGTTCAGATTGTCAAGTCCCCTCAGCAGCAGGCTCCACGGCTTGCCTGCGCCGTCCGCTTCAACGAGGATAGTATTTCCTTCCTTTTTCACGGTAACATTAAGCTCGGTTTCACCGGCAGTATTGCAAACAACGGCGCTGCATTCGGAACCGTCTTTAAGCTCAAATACGTGAAGTACGACGTTATCGGCAAAATCATAATCAGGCCTTGTTTCAACATTCCCTACCGGAATAATGCTGTTCGGCCTTGCCATCAGCGGAAGGCTCATATAGTCATGGGCTTCGGATACCCAGCGTCCTCCTTCGACTTTTTTGCCGCTTAAGAAATTCGTCCATGTCCCCTCGGGAAGGTAGTATTCGACAAACCCACGGTCGTTGAGTATAGGGGCAACGAGCAGGGATTCCCCGAGCATGTACTGCCGGTCAAGATAATGGCATGTCGGATCATCGGCAAATTCGAGTATCATTGCGCGCATCACGGGGATTCCGTTCTGTGCCGCTTCACATGCTGCGGCATACAGGTACGGCATCAGGCGGCATTTAAGCTTTGTAAAATGCCGCAGTACGTCTACCGCTTCTTCATCGAACAGCCACGGCACGCGGTACGAACTGTTCCCATGAAGCCGGCTGTGCGTCGATAACAGCCCGAATGCTGTCCAACGCTTATAAATGTCGGGCGTCGCGGTCCAGTCGAAACCGCTTATGTCATGGCTCCAGAAAGCGAACCCGGACAGGCACAGCGACAATCCACCGCGAAGGCTTTCGGCCATTGATGTATAGTACGCGGTGCAATCGCCGCCCCAGTGAACGGGGAATTTCTGGCTGCCGGTGGTGGCTGACCGTGCAAACACAACCGCGTCTTTTTTGCCGCGTGCGTCCGCGATAACCTCGTAAACGGCCTTGTTATAGAGGTAGGTATAGAAGTTATGCATGCGTACGGGGTCCGAACCGTCAAAGTACACGACATCAGTCGGAATTCTCTCTCCGAAGTCGGTTTTAAAACAATCCACGCCCATGTCGAGAAGCCTTTTCAATTTACCCTTGTACCATGTTACGGCATCCGGATTTGTAAAATCGACAAGCCCCATACCGGCCTGCCACTTATCGCACTGCCATACGCCGCCGTCCCTGTTCTTCAATAAATACCCGTTTTTCATACCCTCGTCGAAAAGGTATGATTTTTGCGCGATATACGGGTTTATCCATACGCATATCTTAAGCCCTTTATCTTTCAACCGCTTCAGCATTCCTTCGGGATCGGGGAATACATCGCTGTCCCATTCAAAATCACACCATTGGTATTCTTTCATCCAGAAACAGTCGAAGTGAAATACATGCAGCGGCAGATCACGGCTGATCATGCCGTCGATGAAACTGTTCACGGTGGATTCGTCATAGCTTGTCGTGAAAGAAGTTGTAAGCCAGAGCCCGAAAGACCATGCAGGAGGCAATGCGGGCCTGCCGGTGAGGAAAGTGTATTTTTTAAGGACATCCTTAAGAGTATCACCGCCGATAATAAAGTATTCGAGGGATTCGCCGGGCACGCTGAACTGCGCTTTAGAAACGTTTTCGGAAGCTATTTCGTACGAAACGGGGCCCGGGTTATTGACAAAAACGCCGTATCCCCTGTTGGTAATATAGAATGGGATATTTTTGTATGCAAGTTCACTGCTCGTACCGCCGTCTTCGTTCCATATGTCGACCGTCTGCCCGTTTTTGACAAACGGCGTAAATCTCTCGCCCAATCCGTATACGCATTCGCCGACATCAAGATCAAGCTGCTCGCGCATATATGCCTTATTGCTTCTCCGGTCGATAATATAGCCGGGATTTTTATAGCCATTTCCGGTAATGCGTTTTCCGCGCCATAAAAAATCAACTGCCCATTCGTTTTTCCGTATCCTGACAGACAAATGCCCGCTTGAAAGGCCGGTTTCATTTTCTTTGTCGTATATATCAATACTGTGCGCTGTTTCAATGTTAAGAGGGAAAACAGGCTTTTCGGCTTTGCCGCCTTTGTGGTGGTACATCCTGACACCGATGACATCAGAAGCGGGGGAGAAATATTCAATTGTTATGAGCGGTTCATTAAGCGTATCCCCTCTGTGCCTTATTTTCCTGCATGCTGCATATACGGTCAGCCTGTCGGGTTCCGTTTTTACATCGCGGACCTCCATCGGGTTGTATATTGTCACATGCTCCTTCACATTCCAATATCCGTCGGTAAATTTCATCCTTTACACCCCCGCAAAGCATTTTAAATTTATTTTTTACCGGAAGAGATTGCTGCTGTCGAAACATCGTAATATAATCATTAAGTATCTATTTGTATTTTGATGTATATAAATAAAAATTTCAACAGGAGAATACGGCCTGTTTGTATTTTTCTGAACAGAGCTGATTCTGTCAAAGCAGGATAATAGGGGAAGAACAGGTTTCATCATAGGATAAAAAGTATATTTTAAAGCAAAGGATGTAAAAATTTCGACAACCACGACATCAATATATTCTGCTTTCTTTAACCATAATAATCACCTGGATTTGCATTCCATATAAGTATATGCGCTAACCGAACAGCCCATATTCTGGAACGTCATAATTTCTGATCAGAGTTTACTGCCAATTTCCCACCCCCAGCTTGCCCGGAAACCAACTGATCCTCTGTTATCTCGCCGACCAAGAGCCGGGCCAGATCGTCAGATGCTTCTTTGATGTTATCGTATTCCCGGAGCAGCCGGACAATCAGGACAACGTTTTTACCGACTTTCATAAGTCCATACTTTTCAGGGCTTTTTCTGATAATATCCATAATATACCGCCTCCCATTCATAGTTCTACTATAGCAAAAAAAATGCCATATCTGAATGGGAGAGGGAAAAAGATAGTTTATCACCGGGTCAAAAGAAATAAATCTTTTGATAATTTTTATTGGTCAATAGTTCCCAAATAGTCCCAAAAACAGATTATCAATACACATAGAAGAAGATAACAAAAGCCTGTAATCATTGAGATTACAGGCTTTTATGGCAGGGGAGACAGGGATCGAACCCGCGGCCCACGGTTTTGGAGACCGTTGCTCTACCAGCTGAGCTACTCCCCTTCGACTGACGAATTTAAGTATACAATACAACCGGCATTGGTGTCAATATAACGGGGGCAAAATATCTTTGCGGGCTGTAAGCGCGTAAATCGGCAGTCCCTGCTTTAAAAACCGCTCTTCGTATTCGGTTGTCACATTGCCGTCGGCTAGAGGGCTTTTGTGAAGATCATATGTGATATTAATCAGTGAATACCCCGAAAGCTCAAATTGTTCTATCGAGTATTCGAAAAAATCCCGGTTATCAGTTTTAAAGCTGATTATCCCGTCATCTTTCAGCAATACTTTGTATATTTCCAAAAACCTGCTGTTTGTGAGGCGCCGTTTCGCGTGCCTTTTTTTCGGCCACGGATCGGAGAAGTTCAGGTATATGCGGCTTATCTCGCCGGGCGAGAAAAACTGCGGCAATAATTCCGCATCGGCGTTTACCACGGCAAGGTTTTTTAGTTCTGTATCCGGGATTTTTCCTGTAAGTTTTGCAAGAACCGAGACCTGTCTTTCAAGGGCTATATAATTTATGTCTTTGTTTTGACGGGCAAGAGTTGTTATAAATCTGCCTTTGCCCGAACCTATTTCGATATGAAGAGGATTTGTATTCTGAAAGTACCGGGTCCATTTACCCTTGTATTTTTCAGGTTCGGAAACGAAGTTTGGATGATTTCCGACAAGCTCGCTCGCGTTCGGTATTTTTCTGAGCCTCAAAGCAAGTATCCTCCTTAATAATTAAAAACGCGTATAACAACTGCTTAATAAAGCCGGAAGCCGTGCTGCCCTCCTGTGCAGCCGGTCATTCTGTTCCGGTTTGCTGTGCCGACCACCTGTGCGGCCCGGTTTGAAACTGCCGGACAATATATTTCAAGACGGACATACCGGTTTCAACAGATAATAGTATAAAGTACGACGAACGGAAAAACAAGCCGGAAAATGCCGGACCCGGCCAATTTCAACGATAATGGTTGCCGAAACAGTATTTATCATATAAAATTGTCGGAGAGAGGTAAAAATACAAAAAAAACAACTATGAACCGAAGGGGATTCTGATGAAATATAAACTTCTTGCTGTAGATGTTGACGGGACTTTACTGAACAGCCGCCTCGAAATTACTGTTCACACCAAGCAGAGCATACAAAAAGCAATTCAAAAAGGGATTGTTTTTACAATATGCAGTGGAAGGCCCATACAGGGTGTTAAACTCATGACCGATATGCTTGAAGTTGATATTCCCGTAATTACGTATAACGGTGCGATGGTAATTGCCGACGGCAAGGTTATTTTCTCATGTACGATGCGTGGAGAAGACGTACTGCAGATTGAAAGGCTGGGGCAGGAGTGGGGAACGACAATCGTTATTTGGGCCGGTAATCGGCTTTACGTAAACAAAATGAACGAGCGCGCACTGGAGTATGCCCAAGTAAGCAAAGTTGAACCGCAAGTTTATACCGATGTCAAGGAACTGATCGACATAGGCGTGAGCAAAGTGCTCTGGTATGATGAAATTGAACGGATAAAAGAGTTTGAGCGAAGGCTTGACGGATTGTTAAACCTCACCGTGAACTTTTATACTTCGCAGCCTTTTTATCTTGAGTTTGTTGACCAAAATGTATCAAAAGCGGTCGCCCTCGAGAAAATGGGGGAATATTACGGTATTACGCGTGAAGAAATGATAGCGGTCGGAGACGGTTTTAACGATCTGGCGATGATAGAATATGCCGGGCTCGGCGTTGCAATGGGCAATGCTCCGGAAGAAGTGAAAAATGCAGCGGATTATGTTACCCTTTCAAACGATGAAGACGGGGTGGCGAAAGTTATAGAAGTTTTTATTTTGAATCAATAACGGCTTAATCAATACCGGATGGCGCCCGGTTTGAGTTCGGGCGATGTCCGGTATTATGCATCAATCTTGATTTTCATTCTTCGCGGTTATATATTATTATTAGACAGTTTATTTATCCGGCATATTTATTACCTGTTAGGGAGATCATAATGGATAATCTAATCTCATTGATAAAGGAAAAATATCCTTATCTAAGTAAAGGTCATAAGGCTGTCGCCTCTTATATCATTAACCATTACGACAAAGCCGCGTTCATGACGGCAGCAAGGCTCGGCGAGGAAGTAGGCGTGAGCGAATCGACGGTTGTCCGTTTTCCCGCCGAACTGGGGTTTCACGGTTATCCGATGCTCCAAAAGGAACTGAAAGAGGTCATTAAGAGCAAGCTGACCGCGGTTCAAAGGCTGGAGGTTTCATCAAGCCGGATTGACAGCAACAATGTTCTTAAAAGCGTCCTCCAGTCCGATATGAATAAAATAAAAATGACAATGGAAGAAATAGATACGGATAATTTTAACCGTGTAGTTGAGGAAATACTCGCGGCCAAACGGATTTATATAATAGGGGTCAGAAGTTCGGCACCGCTGGCAAGCTTTCTGGGTTTTTATTTCAACCTGATATTTGAGCATGTCCGCCTCGTACACACGACAAGCGCGAGCGAAATGTTTGAACAGATAATTAATGCCCGGAAAGGCGACGTTGTTATAGGGATCAGTTTCCCGAGGTATTCGAGGAGAACGACAAAGGCGATGCAGTTTGTCAAAAAACAGGGCGCGACGGCGATAGCAATCACCGACAATGAAGATTCCCCGCTGGCGAAGAGTTCGAATTATTCACTTTTTGCGAGAAGCGATATGAATTCGTTTGTAGATTCACTGGTAGCGCCGTTGAGTGTTATAAATGCCCTCATAGTTGCGATAGGTCTGAAAAAGAAGGAGCATATACAGGCGAACCTTGAAAGGCTTGAGAGTATCTGGGACGAGTACCAGGTTTACGAGAAGGATGAGCCGTATACGACGCATCAAACAGATTGACGCAAAGGAGTAAAATGAAAAGAGTAGCGGTTATCGGAGCGGGCGCGGCCGGTCTTATGGCTGCCGGAAGAGCAGCCGAAAGAGGGCACCGCGTTTTTGTTTTTGAAAAAAACAACTGCGCAGGGAAAAAGCTGCGCATTACGGGAAAAGGCCGATGCAATATCACAAATGCATGCGATATTGACACGTTCATTTCAAACGTACCCGGAAACGGGAAGTTTATGCATTCTGCAATCCGTACTTTTTCCAATACGGACGTTATGGACTTTTTTGAAAATATGGGCGTTAAGCTGAAAGTGGAACGCGGGGGCCGTGTTTTCCCGGAATCCGACAGTGCCGGTGACGTTGTTAAGGCACTTGTTCAATACGCTCTTTCAAATAATGCGGTGATAAAATACGACACCGCGGTCAGCGGGATTATTGCCGAAAGCGGCGAAGTTTCGGGAATTAAGCTTAGCAGCGGTGAAATAAAAGAATTCGATGCCGTTATACTTGCAACGGGAGGCGTTTCATACCCGAAAACGGGGTCTACCGGTGAAGGATATAAAATGGCCCGGGAACTTGGCCATACCGTTACTCCGCTTAAACCGTCCCTTGTCCCGCTCGAGGTAAAAGAAGACTGGGTGAAGCGGCTGCAGGGCTTATCGCTGAAAAACGTATCGGTAAGGCTCGAAGATAAAAATAAAAACGTTATTTACAGCGATTTCGGCGAAATGATGTTTACGCATTTCGGCGTGTCGGGGCCGGTTGTTTTAAGCGCGAGCCGCCATATTTTAAAATATGATTACCGCGATGTTGTTTTCATTATAGACTTAAAACCGGCGCTGACCGAAGAACAGTTGGATCTCAGGCTTCAAAGGGATTTTAATAAATATTCAAGAAAGCAGTTTAAAAATTCACTGGGAGATTTGCTTCCTAAAATGTTGATCCCTGTTTTTGTGGAGCTATCCGGGATTCCTCCCGAAAAACCCGTTCACCAGGTAACAAAGGAAGAAAGGCAGCAAATCGGAAAACTGCTGAAAAACCTCGCGTTTGAAATCACCGGCGCGCGCCCGCTCGATGAAGCAATCGTAACGGCGGGCGGCGTATCGGTTAAAGAGATAGTGCCGAACACAATGGAGTCGAAATTGGTTAAAGGCTTGTTTTTTGCCGGTGAAATAATCGATGTTGATGCATATACCGGGGGATTCAATCTTACGATAGCGTTTTCCACGGGTTATACCGCGGGAAATTCGGTATAATTTCGCTAAGCCGCGTACCTTAAGGAACGCGGAAGCAATGCATTACCCCGCTCGCTATACCACCAGCTTTTTTCGGAATGAACTAAAGGTTTATTGGGAATAATAATGTAAATTCTCCCAGGTTCCAAACGGGAAATCCGGAACAGGCTGTGTGATTCGATTGAGAATGGGCAGTTTTTTCATATTCATTTCGATAATCATGTTAATACTGCTTGTGTGGGTACAGGTGTCAAGGGTTTACCCGATATGGGCGAAGCTTCCCGAGGACCCTTATGCCGGCGCTCCCATGGAACAGTTTATTTCGCTTGTGGAGCGGGGAAGCGTAACGGTAGACGTAGCGGGAACTTATGAGACGCACAGCGCGATGATATATAAAAATGGCGAGCGTTACCTTTTGGTCGAGAAGTTCCCGGTTGATATAGGGGTAATAGAAGGAGACGTGCTGGAAATATGGGTTTTGGAAGAAAACCCCGGCGCGTCCCTGATAGTTAAGAGCGTAAGTGAAAATTTCAGGCTGAAATACTCAAGGACATCCCTTCCGCTGAAAAAAGGGCTGCACCGAATCGGTAAAGTCATATGCCCGGAAAACAGAAAGAAATAAATGAGATCCAATCATTCGAATATGAATTCTATTATATTATAGCTTGTATTCCGTAAATGGTTTTTATATAATGATGAATATCGGTATAACGGTTACAGCCGGGTAAAAGATATTTATGCCGGAGGTTTTTATGTCATACAACCATCAACAATCCGAATTCGGTAGCAAGGATGTCGTAAAAGCGGCAATACGGATGGCCTTATCCGCAAACCGTGACGAAGAAAAAGATCTTAAGGCATATTATTCCGGCATTGGCATAAAAGCTTGTGCCGTGGATTACGGCGGAGAGTTCATATCATCGATAATGAAAATTATAGAAAGAGCCGTTGTTTCTTCCAAAAGAGAAGGAGTAATCATTGAAAGCCACGCAGAAGAAGGCGCTGTTGCCGGTGCAACGAGGGAGGCGCTCGCACAGGTGATGCCTAAAGCTGTTGGATTAAACGTGGGCGGCAAAATCGGTGTCGCGCGGTATCACGATCATGTCGCGGTATGCGTGTTTTTCGGCATCGGGCTTCTTCATTTGAACGAAATATCTATCGGAGTCGGGCACAGGGTGGTGTAACTCCTTTCCGGCAATTTTGCGATAAGGGATGCATAGGCAGGCAATACAGCAGTGGGACAGGCTGTATCGATATGCATATTGCCTGCTTTGTTATGGAGGGAAACAGATGAAGAAAATAAAAATCGCTATAGACGGGCCTTCTGGTGCAGGCAAGAGCACAATGGCAAAAATGATCTCGAAAGAGCTCGGAATTCTTTATCTCGATACCGGAGCGATGTACCGCGCCGTGGCGCTTAAGGCACTGCGTGAAGGAATAGCCGATAACGATGAAAAAGCATTGGAAGAGATGGTTAAAGACATAGATATCCGGATTGAATACGATAACGGGCAGCAAAAGGTTCTTCTTGACGGTGAAGATGTCACGGAGAAAATCAGGACGCCCGAAGTGACGGTAGGAGCTTCAAATGTAGCAGTCGTACCGGAAGTACGCAAAAAAATGGTTGAGCTTCAGCGGGCAATTGCCGCCGAAAACAGTGTTGTTATGGATGGCCGTGACATAGGCACGTACGTTTTGCCCGACGCCGATGTGAAAATATTCCTCACCGCTTCCGTCGAGGACAGGACAAGAAGAAGGTATGAAGAGCTTATTGAAAAAGGCGCTCTTACCCAAACATTTGAAGAGCTTAAACGTGAGATGGAATACAGGGACAAAAATGACAGCAGCAGGAGCATGGCCCCGCTGAAAAAAGCGGATGATGCGATATTGCTTGATACTACCGGCTTCCCTTTGGAAAAGACGGTAAAGATTATATTGGATATAGTCAGGGCGAGGGTTAATAATGCTTTATAAGTTCACAGCCTGGTTAAGCAAGGTTTTCTTCCGCATATTTTACAGGGTTTCTTTTTACGGTATTGAGAATATTCCCGCGCAGGGGCCGTTTATCATCTGTTCGAACCATATCAGCATGCTTGATATGTTTCTGTTTGGTCCGAGAGTACCGTACAGGATTCATTTCATGGCGAAAAAAGAACTGTTTAAAATCCCTTTACTGAACACGATAATCAGAAATCTCGGCGCGTATCCGGTAAACAGGGGGCATGGGGATTTATATGCTGCAAAAACGACGCTGAAACTGCTTAAAGAGGGCAAAGTGGTCGGTATTTTCCCCGAAGGGCGCAGAAGGAATGTAAGCAAAAAAAAGCAAACTCCTAAGAACGGGGCGATACTGTTTTCGATAGAATCGGGCGCGCCTATTGTTCCTGTCGGGATTTTCGGAAATTACAGGCTTTTTTCAAAGCTGCGCGTATTTTACGGCAAGCCTTATTATCCTGCGGCAGGCAGCGGCAAGATTTCCAAACAGGAAATGGATGCGCTTGCGCAGGATTTGATGGACAGGATATACTCATTGGATAAAAGCGTAGAACAGGCGGATTAGTCTTATTATATGCTGGAAGGAATTATTAAATATGGCTGAAATAATTCTTGCAAAGACGGCGGGTTTTTGTTTCGGCGTTGCCAATGCGGTAGAAACAGCGTTTCAGGTGCTGAAGGAAAATCCGGGCAAAACCCGCATATACGGTGAATTAATACATAACAGACAGGTATCCGATGCCCTGGCTGAAAAGGGCGCTTTCAGCATTCAGTCACCCGATCAGCTTGAGCCGGGCGATCATGTTGTTATAAGAGCGCATGGAATAGGGGAAGATCTTTATAACGAAATAAAAAGCAAAGATGTTGTAATACATGACGCGACCTGTCCTTATGTCAGGAAAATACACAGGCTTGTAAGGGAAAAACACGACGAAGGGTGCCGTATTGTTATAGCGGGAGACAGGGAGCATCCGGAAGTTATAGGCGTCAACGGATGGTGCGGAAATGAGGCTTTTATCGTATCGGAGCCTGAAGAAGTCGAATTACTGCCCGATACCGATGAATGCATGTTTGTCGTGGCCCAAACGACGATGAAGCCTGAAAAATACCGTGAAATATGCGATGCTCTAAAGAAAAAGTTTGCAAATGTAATAAAATCTGATACAATATGTAATGCGACCGAGAAACGCCAGCGCGAAGCCCTTGAAATATCAAGGAAATCCGACGTAATGATTGTTATTGGAGGCAGAAACAGTTCAAATACCCGGAAGCTGTTTGAGATATGCTCCGAAAATTGTCAACGCGCATATAAAGTTGAAACCGCGGCGGATATACCGCCGCTGAATAATAATATAAACACAGTGGGGATTACCGCCGGTGCTTCAACACCGGATTGGGTAATCAAGGAGGTTATTAAAAAGATGGAAGAGATGTTAAACAGACAGGAGACCGAAAATGAGATTTCTTTCGAAAAGGCTTTCGAAGAATCGGAGGTAAACAGCATAAGGGCAGGTGAAGTTGTAAAAGGGCGTATTATCGGTTACAACACCAGCGAAGTTTTTGTCGACCTGGGGTATAAAGCCGACGGGACCATATCGATGGAAGAATTTTTGGAAGATCCCGATTTTGATCCTGAAAGAGATTTAAAAGAAGGGGACGAAATCCTTGTTTATGTTATAAAAGTTAACGACGGAGAGGGCAATGTATCTCTGTCGAAAAAACGGGTCGATTCAATAAAAGGGATGGAAGAGATCGATCAGGCATTCAACAATAAAACCCCTCTTGAAGCAACCGTCAGGGAAGTTGTAAACGGCGGCGTTGTTGCGAACTATAAAGGAATCCGCGTTTTCATTCCTGCTTCGCAGATAAGTGACCGTTACGTAAAAGACCTGAACGAATTTCTTAAGAAAAAAGTAAAATTCGAAGTTGTAGAGATGAGCAAAAACAAAAGGCGCGTCGTGGGCTCGTGCAGAAATGTCATTGAAAAGGAAAGGGAAGCCAGGCTCGAAGAATTCTGGAACAACGTTGAAATAGGGCAGGAATATACGGGAAAGGTCAAGAGCCTTACCAATTTCGGAGCGTTTGTCGACCTCGGCGTTGTTGACGGGCTGATCCATGTTTCCGAATTGTCCTGGAAGAAAATAAACAAGCCTTCCGATGTACTGAAGGTCGGGCAAACGGTAACCGTAAGGATACTCGGCTTCGACAAGGAAAAACAGAAAGTGTCTCTCGGATACAGGAAACCGGAAGACAACCCGTGGTATAACATTGAAGAGAAATATTCCGTGGGCGACGAAGTAACGGGCAAAATAGTACGCCTTGTGCCTTTCGGCGCGTTTGTCGAGCTTGAGGACGGTGTTGAAGGGCTTGTTCACATATCCCAGATATCAAATGTACGTCTCGGCAAACCCGATGAGGTTTTATCGGTCGGACAGGAAGTTAAGATGAAAGTTCTTGAGGTAAACCCGGATTTGAAGAAAATAAGCTTAAGCATACGGGATGTGGAACCTATTGATCCTGTCCGTGAGGACGAACCTGACGCACCGGCTGAAGATGCCGATATTCCAAGTGAGCATGTCGAAGAGATGAAGACGACTATCGGAGACATGATAAAGGAATAGAATAATTTGCCGATATAATTAACAAGACCGGTTATAACCGGTCTTGTTGGTTTATGCGTTTTTTTCCGCGGCTTACAAAATTGGCGGCAATGCTTGGACAGGTGATAGAAATGACCGATTATGAAGAGTTTAAAAAAGCTTTTTATAAACAGTCAGGAATTGACCTGAACCTTTACAAGGAAAAACAGATGAAACGCCGGATAACATCCCTGGTCGAAAGAAACGGGCACAGCGGGTATATGTCGTTTTTTTTTGCAATGCTTAACGACAAGGAACTGTATGACTCATTTATTAACTATCTGACGATAAATGTTTCGGAGTTCTACAGGAACCCGACACAGTGGGAATTATTCGAAAATGTCATGATCCCGATGCTTGAAAAAGCAAAGGGGGATCTTCAGAACGTTAAAATATGGAGTTCGGCCTGTTCAACCGGGGATGAACCTTATACTATTGTAATGATATTAAACAAATACCTGCCGCTGTCAAAGATACGGATAATAGCTACGGATATTGATTTGAGCGCGATTGAAAAGGCAAAGCAGGGCGTATATCCCGAAAGAAGCATAAAAGACCTGCCTGCCGGGTTTTTGAGCAGGTATTTTAAAAAGATCGGCGACAGTACATATAAGATAATAGACGAAGTGAAGAACTGCGTCAATTTCAGCCAGTTGAACCTGCTGGAGTATGATTACCCCAAAAACCTGGACTTGATTGTATGCAGGAATGTGCTGATATATTTTACGGAGGACGCCAAAGTCAATATATATAAAGCTTTCAACCGTTCACTTGTTCAAGGCGGAATACTGTTCCTCGGCAGCACGGAACAGATTATCGGTTCAATGAAATTTGGCTTTAAACCGATTCACACGTTTTTCTACCAGAAGGTCAATAACATTGAATAGCTTGATGCTGTCCGTTTATATTATCGGCGCGAGAAGCATTATTTCCTCATTGTCGTTATAAATCATGTCAAACTGCGATATCGGAAGCGGGTTTCTGCCAAGGCCCGCTTCAATTGTGTATCCGGGGCGCGTAAATTCTTCAATGAACCAGTCTTTGTAACCTGCATATGCCGCTTCGTAAGGCGTTGCGGACAGCGCATAACCGCTTGCCCTCGCGAAAATTTCACCTATCTGTTGCGCCCGCGGGACAAAAATGTTTTTATAAAGCCAGTAAATAACCTGGCCCTGGGTATGGTATGCAATTACGAGTTTGAAATTATGACGGCGCGTAAAGTCTACCATTGCCCGCGACTCCGGTTCGGAAAGCGGAAAAGGCCCGCCGAAACGGGTAGGACCCGGACCGTTTATTCCGAGTGACGACTCCTGGGCTTTTGCTTCTTCCCAGCTTGCCGGATAGTTCCGGTTTAAATCCACTCCCCTTATGTTCGCCTGCCATACCTGCGAAAACGGAAGCCCTGTATCGTTCCACTGAAGAAGCTGGTTATAATACGGGTTGTCTGGCTTAAGACCTTCGAGAACGAGGTTCACGCCGTCCGGGTTAACCATCGGTATGATATATATGCTGCTGCTGTCCCAGATCTGGCGGATGTTATAGCCGCGTATACTCGTGCCTGCGGCATAAGCGCGGCAGAAGTTTTCAATGAACTTCATCAGAAGCGGCGAAGTAATCCATTCGAGGGAATGATGTGCGCCGTTGTAATGTACCTCAACAGGTCCCGTACCAAGGCGGATGTAATAAAGGTTCCTGCCGAGAACGCTCCTTCCGGCAACTCCGGTTTCAATAAACGGGTATCTGGCCTGAAGGCCTTCAATATCCATTTCCATGATCTCATATGTGTAATCTATATCGGTAAAGACAACGTCAATCCCGTACGGGATTATTATCCTCTGCCCGACCCGGAGATATAACGGGTTTATACCCGGGTTAGCGGTCAGGATTGCGTTTACCGTCGTGTAATATCTCCTGGCAAGAGCATATAATGTGTCGCCGGGCTGTATTGTATAAGTATCGTATCCGAGCAGGAACCTTCGAAAATAACCCCATGTTATTGGCCCGACTATTCCGTCGGGTGTAAGCCCGTTATCCCTTTGAAAACTGATCACGGCGCGTTGTGTCTGCGGACCGAAAACGCCGTCAACGGAGCCGGGATTGTATCCAATCCTCGCGAGCAGGCTTTGGATTAATTTCACATAAGGACCACGCGAATTCAACGACAGGGTTTCCATATTACCACCATGCACAATACTCGATAATATATCATATTACGTGAACGGCAAATGGTTACACTAATGATGACTAATACAGGGGAAATAAAGCGGCCGCAAGAGCAGAGCATTCCGATACCCGGCAAGAAGCATTGTTAATGCCGGTTTCAGGCAATGATACGGCAATAATCGGATCAGCGGGATTATTTTATGTTGGTAGAATTTAAATATGACAAAAACCCGCTGCTTCAGCGGGTTTTTGTTCAATTTCTGGTGCGAAAGGCGGGATTTGAACCCGCACGTGCGTAATGCACACTAGATCCTGAATCTAGCGAGTCTGCCAATTCCACCACTTTCGCACGTTACTTTTGCGACAATGTTAATTATAAAGTGGCGGGATTAGTTTGTCAATAGAAAAAACCTGTTACGCCGTACCGGTTAATATGGTAATATTAAAATATGCGGACTATAATATTATAGTTAATGCGGAGGGGTTTTGCATGGCTGATGCTCCGGATAGAAACCAGAATAGAATCATGGATTATTTAAAGGATTTGTCCGATCGTATTGATCCGCGGGCAGTTATTATTCTTGTGCTGTTGGCGTTAAGATTTCTTTTAGGGCTTGCCATAAGGAAAGCAAGGATGAAAAAAAGGTTTGTTGACTGAAAGGTGGAAATACTTTGAACCTGGCGTTGGAATCATTTAAAAAAGAGATTAAAGGCAAAAAGGCGGCGGTTCTCGGATTCGGTATCAGCAACAGGCCGCTGGCCGGGACGTTGGCTGATTGGGGAGCGTCTGTTACGGTATTTGACAAAAAGAAAGAAGAAGAGTTTTCGGACATACTGCCGGACTATATAGAGCGGGGAATACGTTTCTCGCTCGGAGAGAATTACCTTGATAATCTTAAAGGATTCGATATTATTTTCCGAACGCCGGGGATGCGTTTTGATCTTCCGCAGATTACGCGGGCTTTGGATGAAGGGGCGGAACTGACTTCGGAAATAGAGGAATTTGTTAAGCTCTGCCCGGCCAAAATTTACGGTATTACCGGAAGTGACGGGAAAACGACCACTTCTACACTTATATTCAGGATGCTCGAAGAGCAGGGATATAACTGTTATCTCGGAGGCAATATCGGAACTCCTCTTTTTGATAAATTAGATGGAATAAACCCTGATGACAGGGTTGTTCTTGAACTTTCGAGCTTCCAGCTCCATACAATGAAAGACAGCCCTCATGTTGCCGTTATAACAAATATCACGCCGAACCATCTTGATGTTCATAAATCCATGGAAGAATACATCGATGCAAAGAAAAACATATTCAGGTACCAAACCCCGGCAGGAAGGGTTGTATTGAACGCGGATAACGCAATAACGGCAGGTTTCCTGTCCGAAGTCCCGGGCAAGCCCGTACTGTTCAGCAGCAGAGAGGAAGTGATCTGCGGCGCTTTTTTAAGAAACAGCCGAATTGTTTACAGGGATGATTCCGAGGTTGATATCCTTCCGATAGAAAAAATAAAGCTGCCCGGAATGCATAACGTGGAGAACCTAATGGCTGCCATTTCCGCGGTAATGCCCGAAGTAAGCATAGATACAATCAGGCATGTCGCGCAGACGTTTGAAGGTGTCGAACACCGGATCGAGTTTGTCAGGGAAATAGACGGCGTTTCTTTTTATAACGATTCAATTGGTTCGAGCCCGACGCGTACGATCGCGAGTCTTAAAGCGTTCAGCCGTAAGGTCATCCTTATTGCCGGAGGATATGATAAAAACCTTTCCTATGACGAATTGGGTGAGGTTTTGCACAATCATGCAAGCGCTTTGGTATTGATGGGAAATACCGCACATAAAATTGAACAGGCGTATCGGAAATACATATATGCTATAGGCGCCGAACCTGTGCCGGTAATACATGTTTCCAAAATGGAAGCAGCGGTAGCGGAAGCATTTTCGATAGCCGGTTCGGGTGATATCGTGCTTTTATCCCCCGCAAGCGCCAGTTTTGATTTGTACTCGAATTTTATGGAGAGAGGCAATCATTTTAAGGATATTGTAAACGGCCTGCCCGGCAAAAAAAAGAAATAATCCAAAATTTGTTCTTTTTTTTCGTTAATTATGCGCTGGTATTTATCTTTAGTAATATTATGGTAAAATTTTAAT
>JAAYXD010000124.1 GCA_012516065.1 Clostridiaceae bacterium | reverse complement strand
TTTCCTCTTGTCTGTGGTATGCTTTTCTTGATCCATTTCCGTTCCCTCCAGTCGCTTTTGTCTTCAACATTAAGCATAACTGGTTTGGGCTCGAAATGGATCATTTTTTTTAATTTGGGCAATTTATTTTACAATTTACCAATTCGACGCACCGGTTAAAGGCGTGTGCAGCATACTGGGGCTGCCGTTGACATACCTTTTTATCGAAAAATCCTGCAGGGAGAGTCTTTCATCCGTGTATTCCGTTTTTACCACGAGTTCCATAAGTTTGCTGTTTGCAGAGGGTCTAGGGTTCTCGTCAACCTTCAGAGCTTTTATTATGCTTTTTTATGGAATATATGATGTATAGATGCTTTGTTCATGCTTTGAATTATTATATAATTGAGCTAGCTTGGAAACATTGCGAAGATTTAATGCCTATTGCTGCAGCAGAAATGAAGTGTTTGAAAGGGGTGTATGATAAATGTCATCAAACACGCACAGTGACAGTATGAAATATTGGTGGATTGATTACCCCTGGAGGTATATACAGACAAATCTTCGTGAAATTGATATGCTGGATATTGATGCAAAGCAGTATGTAGAGGAATTAAAGAAGTTCAATGCAACCATTGCTATGATTAACACATCCGGTATTTTGGCAAGCTATAACACCCGGCTGAAATATCATTTCCAAAGCCTATACTTAAAAGGCGACAGTCTGGAGAAAATTATTGATGAGTGCCATAAAGCCGGCATTAAGGTCATTGCGAGGACAGACTTTTCAAAAATACGGCGAGTAATATATGAGCAGCATCCTGAATGGGCATACGTGAGTCCGGAAGGAAAGATAGTTGATTATAACGGAAATATTCATGCATGTATTAATGGGGGATTTCAAAGGGAATATAAGCTGGAAATACTGAAGGAAACCCTTGATACACTAAATGTAGACGGTTTGTTTTTTAATATGGGCGGTTACCAGGAGAGCGACTACAGTTACAACTATTATGGTATCTGTCAATGCGAGAGCTGTAAGAAGAGATTCAAGGAAATGTACGGTCTTGAGCTTCCTGAAAAAGCGGATATGAATGATCCTGCATATAGAAAGTACTTGGTTTTTAAAGAAAAAACAGTTGACGAAGATTATCGAAGGGTATGCGAGTTTGTTCATAGCATCCGCCCTGATCTTCTTATATGTTCTGATTTCACAAGGGATACCGGTTATATTCGCGAGGAAGCCAATACCGCTCTTGACAGGCCGCTTCCCCATTGGCAGTACAGCGCCTCTGAGAACTCGAAATGGATTAGAGGATCATACCCGGGGTTCCGGGCAAGCACCTGCGATGTTGATTTCATTGATTTTCCGGTCCGGCATGTAGCAGTCTCTCCCGCTCAACAGGAGTTGCGTCTTGCCCAGAGCTTAGCAAATGGCGCGGGTTTGGATTATTATATAATCGGACGCCTGGATAATCATGAAGATAAGAGTGGATTCGAGCGGGTTAAAAAAATGTTTAAGTTCCATAAAGACAACGAACAGTATTACTGTCAGCCTGAATCAATTGCATATATCGCATTGGTTTGTTCGGATAGAAAATCCGCCGAGTACAGGGGTTGGTATCGGGCACTCACCGAAGGGCATTTCCTTTTTGATGTAATCATAACGAAGCGTCTTTCAAAGGTTGATCTTTCCAAATATAGCATGTTGGTTTTGCCGGACGTCAGATACATATCCGATGAAACGGCGCAGTTGGTGGATTCTTTTGCCCAAAATGGAGGTACAATCATATATACAGGACAAACAGGCTTTTATGATGAATGTTATGAGAAAAGAGAATTCCCGGCATTGCGGTCGATGGGTTTGGATAAGTTCCTGATTGAACGCAGCGACTGCCGAAGCGCCATGTTCAAAATTCGTGACGATGAGTATGAATTTTTGGGGCGTTTCGGAAGAGGTGAAAAGCTGATATATCTGGACGGCTCATATATCTTTAATGACTATAATCCATCATTTAGCAAGAAGCTTGCATATATCCCGCCTCATCCTTTCGGACCGCCTGAAAAATGTTATTATTCCCAGGTAACGGATCTGCCCGGTTTTGTATGCGGCAGCTTTGGAAAAGGCAAGACAGTATATATACCTTGGTATCCTGGAAAACTGTTATATAGGCAGGGGTATTTAAACACATGGAATTTTATGGTCAGCTTGCTTGAGTATTACGGGGATGATTTCCGTGTAAAGGGAGAAATAAGCCCTATGGTGGAAACAACCGTTCAGGCCGATAAAGAAAAATCGTATTACCTGTTGAGTTTAGTCAATACCAACGGCCATTACGGTGTTTCGTTCTTTGACCCTGTGCCGATATACGGTTTGACATGTCAGATAAAGGTGGATAAAAGGCCTGCGAAAGTTATCAACTTAATCGATGGACAACCATTGGATTACAAATACGACGATGCAGGTGGCTGGCTTTCTATTAAATTTAAAAAGACGGAAATTTACGATTGCGCAGCTATCCATTTCTGAAAATAACCATTGAACTAATGTAAAACACCACCGGTGACCTCATCCATCGCAAGGATGAGGTTACCGGTTCTATTCTTGTTGGTGGGCTCTACTTAGATGATTTCTCTGCCGTACCAAAAAACAAGCTGCATTTTCTTATTGTTTTGACTAGAAAATGCAGCTTTATAATATAATTTGGCGAGCATAGGCAGTAATTTATTACTGATATATTTTGCTTATCTATTCGGTTATTTCAGGTTCTCCACCATGCGAACGGCAATAACAAGCGCCTGTTCGCGGGTTGCGGTTGCGTAATTTCTCGCTTCTTCTTCCGGATTTATGAGATATGGTAGGGATCAATCTTCCAGGCTGATTTCCTCCAGCCTCGATTTATCTTTAATGATAATTTTACGTTGACCTTTTAATTTAATCAATCCTTCTTTCTCCATCGCGGTGAGCTTGCGGCTTAGAGTTTCCTGCGTCATTCCCAGTTGTGAGGCAAGATCTCCCTTGGACATCGGAAGAAAGATCTCCTGTTTTCCTTCCGAAAACTCCAGCAGTGCCCCTGCAATACGTTTTTCAACCGGGCTTAAACTTATATCTTCAATCCGGTTTTCGGCTTTTTCGAGCCGCCGGGACAGTTCGTCAAGCACCTTAAACGCGATGGAGGGGTATTTTGCCATCAGTTCCTTAAGGCGTTCCCCATGCAGAACGCACATTGTGGTTGCCTCGAGCGCCTGCGCGTTATCGGTGAGGGGCAGCGAAGAAAATAAAGAAAGCTCCCCGATAAATTCTCCGGGACCGACAAGACGGAGGACCTGCTCCTTTCCGCTTGCATTCAGGCGAAAAAGCTTAACCCGGCCGGTGTGGAGGACAAACAGCGTTCCGCTCTTATCACCTGCCATGTATATCATTTCACCTTTTTCAAAGCTGCGCGAAGACGCAATTTCCGCGATCTCCGTTTTTTCTTCACTGCTGAGACCGGTGAAAATCGGGACTTTATCAATACAGTATGCGTGGCTTTTACAGTGATGGCAGTGCTGCATGCGCATTTTCTCCTTCCGTCCGCCTGAATACCGTATATGCCGAAACGAAGAAATGGGCAACCGGCGGTTCCAAACTGCCGGCTTATACCTATTATACAGCACATAAACCAGGTTGGCAAAATTCAAAACATCCTGTGTGCATCCGGATTTTTTTTTATTTTTGATTTGGATCAAATTATTTTCCGGTAAACCATGATACACTAATCTCGAAATATAAAGAAGGAATGGGTGTGGGGAAATGGCAGACAAACGGATATTCAACGAATTAAAGGATAAACACTTTAAAACGCTTAATCTGTACGTGCCCGTTGTTGCAAGGGTTCATGGAAAACATCATCCCGAGTTTCATGAAGTCCATAAGCTGTTCGACGGGATAAGCAGGAAAATAAATGAGTCGGGTACGGCGGTACCAGAACTTAACGAGGAATTTGCCAGGCTTCGCGAAGTTACAAATAACTATACGGTACCGGATGACGTATGTGAAAGCTATGAAGCGGTTTACAACATGCTCGCGGAACTCGATAAAGCATATCAGGACTGGCAGGGGACGAACCTGAAATGAAAGAAGGTGATGAAATGCAAAGGTTTATACTTCGCAGGAAAAATCACATAACAATTATCAGCGCCGTTTTGATTGCAGTCGGTTTTACCGCGAAGATTGGCTTTAAAAATGAAGCTATAGCCGTTTCGGCGTTCGTGACAGCTTCCGTTTTAGGCGCTGTGCCGATAGCAATCCAGGCATACCAGGCACTGAAAGTCAAGGTTGTAAGTATCGATCTTTTGGTTACGATAGCCGTAACCGGAGCGTTTTTAATAAAAAATTTCGAAGAGTCGGCCGTTGTTACGTTTCTATTCCTGTTCGGCGCCTTTTTAGAGCAGCGCACGCTGAATAAAACACGCTCTGCCATTAAAGAGCTCACCGAAATGGCACCGGAAAGCGCTGTAAAGCAAATGCCGAACGGGGAATTTGAAGAAGTTCACATAGACGAAGTTGATGTCGGTGACATTCTGCTTGTTAAAACGGGGGCGAAAATACCGGTTGACGGTACGGTAATATCGGGTGAAGGCAGCATTAACGAAGCGAGTATAACAGGGGAGTCTCTTCCCGTTTTTAAGGAAAAGGGCTCGCGTGTATTCGCCGGTACTATTCTTGAAAATGGAACAATTCAAATCGCCGCCGATCGTATAGGTGAAGATACAACGTTCGGTAAAATAATCGAGCTTGTAGAGGAAGCCCAGGACTCTAAATCAAAGGCGGAGCGCTTTATCGACCGGTTCTCGAAATACTATACGCCGGCCGTACTTATACTTGGCATTATCGTATGGCTGTTTTCACGCAGCATTGAACTGGCAATTACGATTCTCGTCCTCGGTTGTCCGGGCGCTCTGGTCATCGGTGTCCCGGTATCGAACGTTGCCGGTATCGGAAACGGAGCGCGACACGGCGTCCTGTTTAAAGGCAGCGAAGTAATTAATGTCTTCAGCAGGGTGGATACGATAGTGTTTGATAAAACAGGCACACTGACCGTGGGAAATCCTTCGGTCGCGGAGAAAGAATATTACGGGGATAATATTAACAAGGCGTTGGGATATCTCGCAAGTGTCGAACGCGAATCGGATCATCCGCTGGCTAAAGCGGTACTTGAGGAAATCGGCGAGGTAGGATTCTCAACTGTTGAAAACACGGATGTTGTAAAAGGCGCAGGGATTACGGCCAGTGTCAACGGACACCGGATTGCAGTCGGTAATGCCGCCCTGATGGAAAGGGAAGGTATCCAATTAACTGAACGGATGAAAGCAGACATAGCCCGCTTCGAAAAAAACGGAAGCTCGCTTGTGCTGGCTTCCGTTGACGGGGAACTGAAAATTCTGATGGGTATTCGCGACAGGATACGCCCCGGTGTGAAAGAGGACCTGCAAAGACTGAAAAAATTGGGCGTGAAGAACCTTGTAATGCTGTCGGGCGACAACCAGGGGACTGTTGATGCGGTCGGCCGGGAACTTGGTTTGACAGAAGTACACGGGAACATGCTGCCTGAAGAGAAATCGGCGTATATCAGGAAGCTGATTGATGAAGAAGGCCGGATCGTCGCTTTTGTCGGCGACGGCGTAAACGACAGCCCGTCGATTGCGTTGGCGAATATCGGCATTGCAATGGGAAGCGGCACGGATGTAGCGATTGAGACATCCGATGTTGTCCTGATGAATTCGGATTTCAGCCGGCTTCCTCATGCGCTTGGACTGGCAAAGGCGACAGCAAGGAATATGAAACAGAATATTATCATTGCCGTGGGAGTAGTACTGTTCCTGCTTGCCGGCGTTTTCTTCAGCGAGTGGATGAATATGTCCATCGGAATGCTTGTGCATGAATCCAGCATTCTCGTTGTAATACTAAACGGTATGAGGCTTCTTGGATATAAATTGAGGTAAATATAAATCATTATAATAAGAAAGGGTGAGTTT